>WJMF01000211.1 GCA_014728085.1 Candidatus Zhuqueibacterota bacterium | reverse complement strand
TTTCTGCGATAGGACTCGACATTTCCTGATATGTCGACACTTAATAACAACCGCGGAGGGCAGAGAACCGCAGAGGAAAAAATTCAAAATAATCAGCTCATCATAAAGCAATGTTTATGTTTTACAGATAGATTATTCTACTATACGATGTGTAAATAATCAAGTTAGACAATAAATTTATTTAGTATTTCTCTGCGTTCTTTGCGGTTTTTTTGCAATCATAATAAAGTAAATGTTTATAGAACCAACAAGCACTCAAAATCCAGGAGGGAATTCATGGACACCAAAGAACACTATTATTCAGACGATCCCACCAAAAAACACATAGACGCCAAAACCACCCTGGACGGCGGGCGCTATTATTTTCTCGGTAACGGCTATATCCAGGCCGCGGTGCAAATCTGTAGCGGCAACGAAGGATCGCCTATGGGGTTATTGATCATGAATCCGGAAAGCTTTGGTGCCAAATCGGATGCCCTGACGTTTGACCCTGAAAATGGCCTCGCCGCGACCATGCTCGAAATTCGTATCGGCGAACAGCGCTATTCCGCTACCGCGGAAACCCTTTCAGCTGAATGGAGCGATCTGCAGGATATTCCACTGGTAAAAATTAACTGGCATCATGATGCTATTTCGGTTGAGGAGCGTCTGTTTTGTCCCGATCGCCGCTCCGGTCGTCTGATCCGGCAAATCAGCGTATATAATCTAGCAGATACCGAGGCTGTATTGCATTTTCATACCGGATTCAGAACGTTTGAACTGGAAACAGCGGATAAAGTCAAAACCTCAAAAAGTCTGACGCTGGAATACGAATTATCACCCCTCAAACACAACCTCAAACTGCGCAAACTCCCGAATACCAATGGTCTGGTATCGGATAAAGCGATAACCTACTGGCGACAAACCGCAAATACCGAAATCAGTGCCCCTCTCGACCATCTCTTCAGGGCCAGTAAAAACCAGATCGCTTCCAATATTTCCCACCAGGGTATCATGGACGCCAGTATCTGGCAATATAATCTGGAATGGGTACGGGACAGTGCAAACATTGCCATGGGATTAACCATGAGCGGCCATCATCAGAGCGCCCGGGCCTTGCTGCAAAGAATGCTGAAACACAACGTCACCGACAAGGGCGATGCTGTCGATTCCGGCAAGGTTCGCCCCCTGCAGGAAACCGAGCTGGATCAGAACGGCAAACTGCTCATGGCCCTGAAAACCTATATCGACTGGACCGGAGATACGGAGCTGGTCACCAGGTATTGGAAAAAAATCAAGGCGCTGGCCGAATTTCCCTTTCAGGAGGAATTGATGCATAAAAGCGGCTTGCTGCACAACCAGCGCGAATTCTGGGAACGACACAGCGCTTACGGGGTTGAGGATGGATTTGAGCTCTGTTATCAGGTTTTCGTCGCCGTCGGTCTAACCTGTGCTGCCGACTTTGCCCGTATAAACGGTGAGGAGGAGCTGGCGCGTGAGTGGGAGAAAAAGGCCAAAACCCTGAAAGACGCGGTGCTTTCCGATCGCACTTTTTCGATGATCGAAAACGGACATTTGATTAAACGCAGAGATTTACAGGGAAATCAGCAAAAAACCATCAACCCCGATGCAAAACAGGTTATCCCCGAAAGCGTTCCCATCATGCGCGATGGCGAACACAGCCTCGATCCCGATTCCAGTTCTGCTCTGCCGATCGCGATCGAATTTATGGATCCCACGTCGTCGCCGGCACAAAAAACGCTCGATGAAATGGAAAAGTTGTGGAACATGGAGTGGTCATTCGGCGGCTATAGCCGCTATAACGTCACCTCCGAACCCGATTCTGCCGCACCCTGGCCATTGGCCTCGGTATTCATCGCCCAGGCCAACCTGGAGGCAGGCAATGAAGAAAGGGTGTGGCGGGTACTGGATTGGTTGCATACGGTGCCCGGAGCGTTATCGGGCTCCTGGTATGAAATCTATGGTAATCGCCCCGTGCCGCCTTATGCCCAGATCGGTATCATCCCGTGGGCATGGGCGGAAATCATCAAATTTTTTATTCACCATCTCTTTGGTATCAGACCGAGCCGGAAAGAGCTCGTGATCAGGCCCCGTTTGTTAAAGGGACTGCAGCGGGCCGGTTGCCGGGTACACATTCACGGCATCACCCTGTCGCTCACCCTGGAGCGCAGCGACAAAAAGCAAAAAGGTTACAGCATCGACGGAACATTTACCAAAACCACAGACCCTTTTCTTAAAACGGAAATGCCGAAAAAAAATACCAAAATTGTGTTTTTTCTTTAGAAATGATACCTGCAACAAACCCGGGATAGCCTGTATGCAACGATACCCGGGTTTTTATCATTTCCACTGGTGAATTTGCAGCACCTTCCCTCTTGAGGTTATGGCTGACACATCTTTTCACTGACGCGTTTCAGGTTTTTCAGTCCCTTTTCAAAATCAGGTCCCAGCATCTGCTCCATAAAAAGTCCGACATAACGACCGACCGGATAATCGAGCTTGCCTTGCATCGACCAGATGACCTTTGTTTCTCCGTCTCTCGATTCAAATGACCAGGTATTGACCGCCTCCATGGCCTGGGGGTGGGTAAAGACCAGATTGTTTTCAACCATCCTGTCTTCTTCAGCAGCAACAATGGTCTGACTACCGGTACCGACGACTTTGCCTTCCCAGCTCCAGATCGAACCGACGCCCCGGGGTGCTCCCTGAATGGAATAGATTGCTTCCGGATCGGCTTCAGACCATGGGTCCCACTTCTGCCAGTTATGAAAATCAATAACCTGCTCGTAGACAACACTGTCCGGACAGGCAATGGTGACGGATCGCTCGACATGATAAGAAGAAGGCAGAAAAAATGCAACCACCAGCAATAGCAGCAGTACAACCGCTAAAAAGACGAGAATTCCTTTGAAAAATTTCATTTTATCCCTTTCACTTTGTTCTATAATTTTGTAATATAAAACTAAATAGTAATATAGTTCAAGCTGTAAATGAATTTTTTAGACGGAGGCAACCATGAGCCGTGAAAATCACCTTATTGTCGCCATTCATGTACATGAACGCGTGGAAAAGGCAAATCAGGTACAGGACATACTGACCGAATATGGTTGTTATATCAAAACCAGAATCGGACTGCACGAAACCTCGGAAGAATATTGCTCTCCAAGTGGTATCATTGTATTAGAGCTCATAGCAAAAGAGGACGTGGTGGATGAAATGGTTGCCAAACTCAACACTCTGACCGGCATTGAAACCAAAAAGATCGTCTTTTCGCATTAAACGACTCTCTGGCCCGGCCCGAAAACAATAAAACAATCGTGTCTTATGTTGCCAAATCCGGCAATCAACACCGTTCGTTCTGCCGGCCGAACGGCAATGAAAAAATATTCATTAAAGCGAAGGACCCGAAAATGAAACGTTTTTGTACAATTATCCTCCTGAGCGTAACAGCTCTGACGGCTCAGCCCGCTGCGGATTTCCGGGGTCAGTGGGAGTTGATCCCCCAGGCGAGCTCTGAAATCAGCCTTTATAGCACCCTGTCCCTGAAATTTCAAAACGCTGAAAAGGGTATCACCATTATCCAAAAGTGGGGCGGTAACCGCAGTTTCAGCGATACCCTCACCCTCAAAACCGACGGCAGCACGACAAAACAGATTGTGCCGAACAGAGTCTGGCCCACCAACGTCTTTATGGGTCTCTCTATGATTCCGGGAGATGAACGCAGCTTCTCAGCAACCTGGAGCGAAAACAACCGCCTGCTCAGCGTTAACTATGACTATAAAATACACGGTTCGCAGGGCATTCAGCCGGTGTCGGCCGTCCATGAGTACGAGCTTTATGAAGACAATGAAACTCTCAGCTACCGTATCATGCGCTCGACGCGCGAGGAGGAGCCGAAAATTAAATATCTGTTCAAGCGCAAAGGCGCCAAACACGCCTATGTAATGGAACTGCAGGACAAATGGCGCATTGATGGTAAACTCGATGAACAGGCATTTCTTCTCAGCTTGCAGGGTATTGTCAATAAAAAAGGCCCGAATCTCTATTTCATCTATCCGGAAAACTGGCCCTTCAATTACACCCGACCTGTTTTCGATTACTATAAGGACAAGCGCTTTTATACCTTCCACCGCCTCAATTCTACTGAACAGGCGATGAAGGCATTTTCCGATATACCACAGGGATATGTGGTCTGGGACAAATCGGTTCGGACTTCGCTGATTGTTGCCCTAACCGTCAGCGGACTGGAAAATGCCGTTATCGTCAGTGAAGAACTCATTCCCATGGCCGAAAAATGGGGGCTGAAAAAAGTGGCTGATTTTCGCGGCAAATTCACCGGACAATCAGATGCGCAGATCTACCAATGGGCCTATGATCAGTACTGGGATCGCTGTAATAAAGAGTTGATTATATGGATGGGAGGCGTTCATGGAAATCAGATGCAGCCCGGTGTCGCTGACTGGGGCATCTACAAAGAGGTCTTTTTTCAGGATCTCTCCAGCGTTCCCGCCGATACACAGGAATATGAACTGGCCAACCGACTGCTGGCGGAAATGAAACCCATGTCTCTGGTAATGGGCTGGCACTCTTATGCCAAGGACAAGGAACGCGACCATCTCAAGCTGACCTCCAGCTATGGCCACGTGGTGGAAGGGCTCAATACTTTGCCCAACTTTAGTTTTAGCCACCAGATCCCCTTTTCTCATGGCTTTGAGTTGAAAAACAACCACCATCTCGACCCGGGAAAACCCTGTGAACCGAAGAATAAGGTTTACATCACCTGCGTACAGACCGACGGACTCGGCATCGGATCCTGGCATAAACCCGGCCGCGGCGAGATTCCTTATGCCTGGGAAGTGATCATGAATTACTATTGGCTGGCGCCCGGCATGCTGGAGTATTTTTATTCACAGGCAACGCCGAATGATTATTTTATCGGCTGTCTCTCCGGCCCCGGTTACATGTACCCCAAAGCCGTACCCAAAGCCTACTTGCCCAAATTAATCGATCGGGCTAATGATCTGATGCAAAAGCTCGATCTGAACGTTTTTGAAATTATGGACTATTCCGAAGGTGCAACTGTGGAGGGCAATACCGAGCTGCCGAAAGAGATCGTGGATGTCTATTATGAACAGATGCCGACGGCAATCGGATTTTTGAATGGATATGCCCCGGCCTTTACATTTAGTGTACGAAACGGCAGGCCGTTGATCTCTTATGATTATTATTTATCACCGAGCCGGGATCAGGATGATGCCGTAGCGGATCTGGTCGAGCTTGCGGAGATCAATTCCACCCGCCCCTATTTTCTGCTCATGCACGTGCGCGAAAGCAGCGATGTAAAACGGGTCATAGGCATTCTTGAGAATCTGCCGGACGAGTTTGAACTGGTGCCGATCGATATCTTTTTGACCATGGCGGGCAAAGAACCCACGTTCAAAGAGCGCTATCTCGACGACTAGGAAGGTAGTGCGATTGCTCTAAACCAGCACAGCTTCACCGTGGTGCGGGGTTGTTTGCGATAGATAATACTAAATTCTCTTTTCATACAGTTCCTGACGGCAGAAGGACCCTCAACAGCAGAGTTAAACACAAGCAGACGCTATGATCATCAAAAAGCGACCGTGGAAAATGATACAGGTGGATGAGCTCGGAACCGTCCGGTTCAGGCGCAACAAGCGGGCAAAACGGCTCATCATCAGGGTGAGACCCTTTCAACCGGTACAGGTTACTGTCCCCTCTGCCCTTTCCTATAAAGAGGCGGAAGGATTTGTCCGAAGCAAAATTCCCTGGATTCAAAAGCATCTGAAGGAGATGCAAAATCTTGCACCGCCTCCCGATTCTCCGCTTAACGAGAGAGAAGCGAAGAGAAAAATCATCAACAGGACAGAAGAGCTGGCGGCACGCTACAAACTGAGTCCGAGCGGTATCACGCTGCGCCGGCAAAAAACGCGCTGGGGCAGCTGTTCGGCGAAAGACCGGCTTTCGCTCAATATCAAGATAGCTCTGTTACCGCCGGAATTGATGGATTATATCATTCTTCATGAACTCGTTCACATTCGCATCAAAAATCACAGCACCGCATTCTGGAAAGAGCTGGATAAGCTGGTGGGTAATGCCAAATCCGTTGACCGCAGACTGAAAAAATATCATCCCCTGATGTATCACGGATAACTATTGCCGAAATCGCAATACGACCATGATTGCCTCTGAATCGCTGACCAGATAAATCCGGTTTTCCGCCCTGTTCACGGCGACGCCCTCGGCATCCGCCAGATCGAATTCATAGCTCGCCACGATCTTACCCTCGAGATTGCAAACATGCAGCGTTTTTTCTTCATCACTGACGATCCACAGCTGTTGATAAAGACCATCGTAACTGATATCAGATGCATCTTTCATCGAAAGATCAAATGCGGAGAGTTGCTGCCAGTTCCGGTCCATGATGATGAGGCGGCAGGGATTCTTTTCCCGGACAAGATAAACCCTCGAACCATCACCATGTATTGCGATTCCCTCAATGCCGTATTCTCTTTTTAACGAATCTAAATAAATCTGCCGAAGAATAGCGCCCTCCGGTGTCAGATGATAGATTCGCGCATTGCTCTCATCAACAACCCACATTGTTGAATCGGATGGTTCCACGGCAATGCCTTCCAGATCATCACCTTGAAAAGCGAGTTCTTTGAGAATCCTGCCGGATGGATCGAGTTGGTAGACTTTGCCGCTGCGGTCGCTGACCGTCCACAAGGTCTGCCCGGAAGCGGCCCTGCAGAGACCGGAAGGCTCGGCAATGGCAAGGTCGTAAACGGCAATGCGTTCGAGGAGAGGATCATCTTCATAGGTGTTGACGGGATCGGATTTGCAGAAAAAAAACAAGCCGGCAAGCAGGAGAAGAAGAAAGAGCCGGTGAGGGGATTTAAATGCCCTTACCATACGTCAGGATTTTCTTCACCGATAAACAGGTTGACCCGTTCAATGCCTTCAAGCGCGGAGAGTTCGCTGATAAAAGCCTGTTCCTGGCCCGGATCGTTAAGCGTAACCCGGAAAGAGAGCTCGATAAACTCTCCCAGGCGGGCCGAGCGCATGGCAATCATCTTGTATTTGCTCAACATCCGGTCGAACAAATTCCGATAGACCGGCTCCAGACCAGCCTGAGGCAGGGCCCAAAAACGAAGCAGCAACTGGCTTTTATTACTGGTGCCGAAATCGACGAGGTGCAACACCAGAATTACCACACCGACGATTGAGCTTCCCACAAGACCGATGAGATAATTGCCGGCCCCCGCAGCCATACCCGCAGCCAGCGAGAAAAAAACAAATACAATATCGCGGGTATCCTTGAGAGCGGTTCGAAACCGGATAATCGACATGGCACCGACCAACCCGAATGCGCGTGCCAGATTGTTACCGATCACCATAATGACGATAGAAGTCACCATAGTGATGATCACCAGGGTATTGACGAATGAAGGAGAATATGAATAGCCGTTGTTGCTCACCCGGTAGAGAACCGATATGCTAAATCCGAGAATAAAAGCGGTTATCATATTGATGATCACATCGGCAACCATCAAATCAGGGACAATCGTAAACAATCCTTCAAATGGGTTGGTCTGCATTTAAATACTCCTGATGCCGTGATGTCCGTTAACATGCGGGTTCAACAATGTGGTGCTGCTCTCTTTTTCGATAAACACCTCTACACCCGAACAGTACTTGGAAATGGATTGTGCTGAGAGCGAAAATTGGCGCGTTAACTGCCGCATCCACTTTGGCATAAATCCGTTGAATTTCAATTCCAAAATATAATAGGGTTCAAAACGGTATACAAATCCATTATCGGTAAAGATCTCGTCGATCTCGGGTTCAAAATGAAAGCGTAAATTGGTATCAAAAGTCACGCGTATCGATCGGTCCTGCAAGCCGACATAGGCTTCCCGTTCATAAACCACAAGCAGTTTCGGCTCCAAGGCTTCGCGTAAATAGTTGTAAAAAAATTTTGACAACACCACTCTTTTCAGGCGATCATCAATATCGGCCGGGAATTCCAGACTCGGCTGGGTAATAAATTCCCTGGCTTTGCTGATCGGCAGCTCGGCGCGCTCTTTGATAATCACCTGGTTGTAACGCCGTTTGATCTCAAAAAAAGCGGTCTTTTGTTCCTTATAATTGTTATAGGTTCGAATGCGAAGTTTTTTACGGACTTTGAGACCGTCCAGTTTCTCAAAGTGATAATCGAATTCGGCTGTATCATAGTAGATACTTCTGACTGTATAAGCTCTGTCTTTTTCTTTTTTGCTGTAGGGATCGAGCTCTACATAGGGCGCAATCGCTTCCCGCAACTGACCGCCGAGAACACGGGGAACAAAGTATTTTATTTCAAAACGAGCCTTGTCGGGTAAAACATTCACTCCTGTTGTTGGTGCCCGCACAGCCTGCCGGACACCTCTTCCTTTCCAGGTTTTTATTCATGACAAAACAAAGTCTATTCGTAAAACCGTACAACCCTAAAATCTGCGGGCAAAGGTATTTTTCAACAATTCGAATATCGAAATCGATGGTCCAATGATCTCCGCACTGCCTGTACTGCCAGGATGAAGGGCGAGTCGCGGATTTTGCAGCAGACTTTTGACAATAAATGTCGGTTGTGCATTTATGATATAAACGCGATTACCAATCTCATCCACCGTACAGGCAGACAGGTCGATATCGGCAGAATTTGACTGAATGTTAATTCGCTGTCCTTTTTCCACGTATTTCAGCTCGTGTTCCGCCACCGGAATAAAACAGACCAGCGTGTCCACCTTTTCCACCCGGCATAGCATGGTCGAATCACGGGGATTGGTGATGACGCCGGGAACAGGAGTCACAATCGTTTCGTTGCTGATCTTTTTTTCCAAGAGTTCGATTTGGTCACACAAGCCGTTCACCTGGGCGCGTATAATTTGTATATGTTCCTTTTTTTCACCGGTGCGTACCGCTTCGAGCCTGGCTTTGTAAAGTTCCGCATTGATCTGGTATAACTTGAACGTTGCCAGCGCCTGTTCAAAATCCTGTTCGCTGATCAAATGCCGTTGGCGAAGCTCTTTTTTGCGTTCAAACTCGGGTTTAAAAGCGGACAATTGTTCCTGTGCATATTCTAAAGCCTTTTCAGCCTCTTCAATTATAGCGGCTTTTTCTCCGCTCTGTACGGAGCGGAGCTCGGCCTGCAGCGTCAGCAACCTTGAACTCAAATCGGCTAAACGCAGATGATTTTCTGAAGAATAGATCATTCCGATAGAATCATCC
>WJMF01000210.1 GCA_014728085.1 Candidatus Zhuqueibacterota bacterium | reverse complement strand
CGCTGAAACCCACGACTGGTTTCGGGGGGTGGGTGGGGCCTTTGATAGAGCACTTCGCGGGCTGGATTTCCTGGTGCAGGCGGGATATAAAAATACGCAGGTCATAATGTCGGTTCACCAAAAAAATATCGATCAGGTTGAGGCCGTGGTTCGCCTGGCAGCTGCACATGGCGCCGCTTCTGTAAAGTTCAATCCGGTGACCAACAGTGGCCGGGGAAAACAGATGCAGCAACGGGGAGAGCTTTTGGGGTATCGGCAACATATCGATTTAGCCCATACTGTCTACGATGAGTTACGGCCGGCATTGCACAAGGCAGGGTTACCGGTTGGATTGATTTTTAATATTCCCCTGGCCTTAATGCCGGTTGGAGAGCTTGTGCGGCGCAACGGCAATACGGGCGATTGCGGAGTGCTGGACATACTCGGGATTTTGGGGAGCGGAGAAATCGTTCTTTGTGGAATAGGGCGCACCATTCCCGAGCTGGTGTACGGAAGGCTTGGGCGCGACAGTATTTATGATATCTGGCTGAACAATCCCACTGTTCAGAAACTGAGGCGTTCTTTGCCTGAGGTAAGCTGTTATCCTGAAATCTGCCGCGATTGTGTCATGGTTAAACGGTGCCGTACCGGCTGTGTGGCGCAAAATTATGTCGACAGCGGAGAGTTGTTGTGGCCGCATTTTTTGTGTCGTGAAGCGGTGCGGCTGGGCGAATTTCCGCAAACACGACGCCGGACACCATCTTTATCTTATTCCTGAAAGCAATCAGGGTGATGATTTTTATTTAAAAAGTAGGGTACAATTTGGAGAAGGGCATGTTGAAACAGAGCGGCGAAGCGAGTCTTCACCGGGGTAAGAGTCAATGTAAACGTTACATATCGCCGAGAGTGATACGTTACGGCACATTATCGACGGGAATCGGCGATTGCGAACCCGGATCCGGACATGCGGGTACTTGCCAATCCGGAAACGGCGCCGGAAGTCCCACCAGCGGGGCGTGTGAAAGTGGTAGTGTGGCAAACATTAAGTGTGAACCAGGAAGCGCTGCTTTTGGCCAATGTGAAGATGGAAGCGGTGCTGCTGGAAAGTGTGAAGCAGGAAGCGGAGGTACCCCCGGTTAATATAGGCAGGAGAATCATACCTGTAAAAAGGATAAAGGCCGGCCCATTGCTTCCGGATGTTAACAAGGTGGCAATTCCGGCTATGGATTGGTAAAAATTAAGAATAGTATATCAAATGTTGGCCAGGCCGGATTACAATCTTTTCCTGCACGACTCGACCCCATGGCTCGTTTGTTCAGAGGATGACAACGCTTTGCCTGTGGTCACTGCATTGGCGGAAACAATGCGATTACAACCCGGCAGCATTGGCCGCAGATTGCTGGTTAGAGCAGATCGAGATCAAAAACCCCTGGCCAGGTCTTCGAAAGGCGATCCGGTTATTTGTACGGTTTTTCCGCCGGTCAATAGCGAAATGCTGACCATTGCGGTGAACCGGGTGGCCATGGCGATTGTACGGGAACACCAGTCCCGCGGTGGCGTGCTGTTACACGGTGCCCTGGCGGCGCGACCTCTGTTTTTATCCGAAAATGACAGCGGAGAAAAGGCCGTTAAAGCTGTTTTGCTGGTGGGGCCGGGTAACGCCGGCAAAACCACAGCCAGTAACCGCTTACCGCTGCCCTGGCGCGCACTCAGTGACGATGCCGCCCTGGTGCTGCGCGACCGCCATGGACAATATTGGGCGCATCCCTGGCCCACCTGGAGCCGGTTTTACAGTTCCAACGGCAATCCCGGGCCGGGAGGAAGCTGGAATGTACAGCAAGCCGTGCCCCTGAGCGCTGTCTTTTTTTTATCCCAGTCCAGTCGCGATCGGGTGGAACCGTTTCAACCTACCGACACGATGGCGCTGTTGATGGATGCAGCGCAACAGGTGGGCAAAAGCATGATCTTTTATATGCAGGATGACGAGATACGCGCTATTTATCAGGAACAGCTCAATGCTGTGGAAATGCTTGCGCGTACCGTTCCTGCTTTTACGCTTCATATCAGTCTAACCGGCAGGTTTTGGAAAGAGATCGAATCCGTGCTTTTAAACCGAAAAACGAAGCAAAAACAGTTCAATTCCCGTTTCGACAAGCGTTTATCCATCCCCGGCGAAAAACAGATTTTCAAGCGGTCCGACAATGATGTAAGCTATATGGTTTATACCGGTCCCAGTATGAATCCGATTCTGCGCGAACCGGATTTGCTCAAACTGCAACCGTATAAAGACCGGTTCGTCAAGTGCGGAGATGTCATCTGCTTCAAGGCACCGGAAAATGGGCGACTCATTGTGCATCGTGTCATTCGGGTTGATTCAAAGGGTATCCGTACCCGCGGTGATAATAACACTCGTACAGATCCCTATCTTTTACAACCGGGCGATATCATCGGACAGGTGGTATGGGCACAAAAGGATTCAAGGCACCGGCGTATTTATGGCAGCACGACCGGCGTATTGACAGGATACTATTGCCAAAGCAGGCGCTTGATCAGCCGGCCCATTTTGCGCTCGCTGCACGGACTCTATAGGGCTATGGCGAATACCGGCTTGTTTCGGCTTTTGTTACCGTCTCGCCTTTTTCCCCGCGTTTATGTTTTCAGGTCCGGACAGCTCTGTATCGTGAAATGTTTATTGGGGCGGCGTGTTATCGGTAAATACGATAACAGAAAAGGGATTTGGCAGATTGATCGGCCTTATCGGCTCTTTCTGCGAGAGGCTGCATTGCCGCAGCCAGGCCTTGAATTTTCACAGGAATTGCGGCCAAAAGCTTGAGCAATGTTGTTATGTTCTGAAGACAGGCTCTGGTAAGAGGGAACCAGGACATTTTTAAACTTTCATTTGTCGTACTTTGCGCAACAAGCGACCGGTAATCATTTTCCGCTTGTAAATAGATGTTGTTTTTTATATCATTTAGTGCGGTAAAAAGTCATTACTTGCGAATTCGGGTTGATCATTTTACCAGTTTTCCCTATACCAGATTTTACTGGACTATTGGGTAAGTGATTTTATTTGCAGGTATGGCAGATACAGGAAGGAGAGCAGTACAGCTATTGTCCGGCCGACTTTTATACCTTCTTTATCCCCGGGACGGGCATTGATCAAACTCCTTCGACTCGAGCGCTGTGCAATACGGTCTCTTATTGAAAGCGTAAATGCTCTTTATCGGGCAAACGAAAACCGGAGTTGTACATAATAGCAGTTTTCCTGTGTACCTCAAGAGATCAATCTGTTCAGGAGTTCCGCTATATTATAGAATGATTTCAGTAAAAGTTATCTTTTTTTACGAACGAATACGGAAAAGATATGGCGACGCTATCGTCCAAATATTCCAATATCAAGGTTTAGGCCACTCTACCCAGGTTGCCGTCAGAGGGACAGCTGGATCTAACCCATCGCTGCAACAACAACTGCCGTCATTGCTGGACGCACCTCGGCAAAAATTCCAAGAAGAGGTACAAGGAACTCACTCTGGATGAAATCAAGCGAATTGTATTAGATGCGAGATAGTTATCATCAGTATGAAAAAATGATTGAATTTGCCAAACAGTTTAGTCCGAATTGGCGACTCGGCGCTGCCTGGCTTTTTTTGTCGGCTTTTGGCGATGTTCGTAAAAATGCCGAAATTCGCCGTCAAAGACTCGATCCCAAGCAAGTCATTGATCTTGAGCATAATATTTTTCGCGACCGGGATGAAGCTCATAAAAATAATGATACTGGATGTAAAAACAGTGAAAAATATTTGTTAAAAAATTGTATCCTTGAGCGCAATAGTTTCCATATCGATCCCTATGGCGGTTTAACTTTTTGCAGCTTTATTTTCGATCCGCGGTTAAGATATGATTTAAAGAATGGCACCTTTCAAAAAGGATGGGAGGCGTTTTTGCCTTCACTGGTCGATTTTGTGAGAGCAGATGAGACCTATCAACAGAATTGCGGCAGTTGCCGGTACCGGTCCTATTGCTGGAACTGTCCGGCTTATAGTTATCTGGAAAATCGTAACTATACGAATAAAACTGATTACCTTTGTTCAATTGCCAGAGAAAATCAAAAATATATTGAAAAATCGCGAAAGAAACATATTCGAATATTTTCGCTTGCAGGAGTAAAAGTGCAGCTCGAGGCGGAATTACCCTTTCTTGAAAATACTTTATCAGAAAAACTCCGTATGTGTGAAATTGAAGGGACCGGCACGGCGGATATTATCGTGCACCACTATTTTATAGTACCCGATATAGATATAAAAAAGTTGGGAAAAGAAATTTATCGTGATTCATCCTGGAAAGTATTTCAACGCAGAAACACCCGAGTTTACTTCAAGTATTCAAATAAGGAACGTGGCGGGAAGCTCGAGTCTATTATGTTATTTAATCCAGGGTTACGTAAAGTAAAAATATATCATGTTGATGATTCTGCCTGGAAAAAGGGAAACATTTCTTCATTAACTCTTTTTTCCGAGGATCAGATTATACTTTCGCCTTATTTTAATAAAGATAGCAGGCTTGTATGTCATGCAAAAGGACTTGTTTCCAATGGTAAAGGATTGCTTCTTAAAGGTGCTGATTATCGAGAAACGTCTTTGATTATGTCGCTGTTTCATGAACGAACAAAGTTTTTTTCGGATAATTATTTTATCTTATGGAGGGAGAATAACCATATCAAAATGATTGATTTTTTTTCTCCCGGCAAAACGCATACAACTCCAGACTCGGGGATTGTATTGACTGCTGTTTATTTCATCTCCCTTTCTCAACAAACACAGATCATCAGGGTAACAAATCGCAGGAAAATTTTAGAGATATTTGAGTCTTGTCTGTATAAACCTTTTATTGACCGCGAGAAAATCCAAATTGACAATATTTTATTAAACGAAATTTTTGATAATGTTCACTTTTTTAAATTGAATTATAATATAAACGATAATATACGTTATTGCCTCGATTCGCAATCAAAACTGTATTATTACCACATTTTTGAAGGACTTTTTGAAAGGGAGCATCCGAAACCGAATGATGTGTTGCGTAATGAGCTTAATTCCGTCAGGCAGGCAAAGAACTCTGGCAATATTTACAATTCACAACAAAGAGATTTTAAGGATTTGCAACCAAAAAGGCAGGTATTTTATCTCGCCGGACTCTCCATTCAGGTCGACTTTAACTGGCCTGATGACGAGCATTTATTGGATATTCGGTTTCAACCTTTTCAATCTGAAAAACCGGAAATGATTTGCTCAGACTGGAACACTATATAGGGCTTCCGGATGAAAATTCAGCAGCAAGGGGAAAATTGCTCTATCATAAAGCGCCATGGATGATCTATGAGACTCCACAGAACTGGATCTATGTGAGTTATTCTCAGCTTGAAGGTGAAATGAGGATCAATAAAATCAGTTATTTTGAGAAAGATTATTCTTTTGCAAGAATATATCACAAGGATGACAGGCTTTTTAAACTTGGAAACTGGAATGCTGTGACTTCGTTTCCCAGCGATCAAATCTGGCTTGGACAATTACTCCCGGACAGAAATGGATTTTATCTACATTCCAGCGGACTTTTGTTGAATGGACACGGACTCTTGTTCGTCGGACATTCGGAAGCGGGCAAGTCGACTATATCAAAAATGCTGTTGAAAGCCGGTGCTGAGCTGCTCTGTGATGATCGCAATATTGTCAAGAATGAAAAAAATGAGTGGAAAGTGTATGGCACCTGGAGCCATGGTGAATTACCAATGGTCTCACCGGCTCATGCTCCATTATTCGGAATTTTTATTTTACAAAAATCAGACCGCAATCATATCGGTTTGATTAAAAATCAACAACAGCGGTTTCATTCAATTATGGAATGCATCATTCGGCCATTTGTTACTCTGTCCTGGTGGGACAAGGTTATTCCCTTGATTCATCGACTCGGTCAAAACGTGCCGGTGTTTCAAATTGAATTCACCCAGGATGGCAAGATTGTCAAGTTTTTGCAAGAATTGATTGAGCATACGGAACATTCCCTACAAACAACAAGGGCCGCTACGCCCACGGATAAAGTATAGTATTTAGAAGAAGAATGCCAAAACAAACAATAAAAAATTCTTCAAATCGCCAGGTAAAGCGGGTCTCCATGTTACTGGGTGGTAAAAGCTTACTGCCACATCTGGATATCGAATTAACGGAACGTTGTAACAACAATTGTATTCATTGTTCCATTAATCTCGACGAAAACGATGAATGTCGTGCCCGGGAAATGAATACGGAATTCATTAAAGATGTTTTGCAGCAAGCGGTCGCATTGGGTTGCATATCGGTTCACCGGTGGTGAACCGTTGTTGAGATCTGATTTTGAAGAGCTTTACATTTACAGTCGGCGCCTGGGTTTGCAGGTTATACTTTTTACCAATGCCACGTTGATTACAGAGAATATTGCCAGGCTACTGGCTGAAATTCCACCAGGTAAACCAATTGAAGTTACCAGTTATGGCATGTCTGCAACCTCTTATGAAAGCGTGACCAGGCGTAAGGGGTCTTTTACAACATTTCGTTCCGGTATTGATCATTTGATCAGATACAATGTTACTCTTTTTATCAAGCTCGCTATTTTACCGCCCAATTTATATGAACTTGACAAGGCTGAGCAATGGGCAAGATCGATTTCCCGGAATCATGAATATCCAGCCTGTGTTGTCGCGCTTGATTTGCGTAGTCGTCGCGACAGCGCCCAAAAAAACAATAGTATATGTTCCATGCGTATGCCTCCTGAGAAGGTGGTAGAGATTCTGGGTCGCAATAACGGTTATAGGAAAGAGATGTTGCAATTTTGTCAAAGATTTACCGGTACAAAAAGCGATAAACTTTTCAACTGCAATATTGGTCGAGGTATATGCGTCGACGCTTATGGCAATGCCAAAGGTTGTTTATCCTTACAGGTGCCATCTATGCTCTATTCTCTTGAAAAAGGATCGTTACGTAAAGCCCTGCAAGATTATTTTCCGGATTTTGTCGAGCGCAAAGCCCACAATCCAACCTATTTGCAACAATGTGCCCATTGTGTATTGCGAGGGTTGTGTGTTCAATGTCCGGCTAAATCCTGGTCCGAATATGGAACGTTGGATACTCCGGTTGACTATTATTGCCGCATTACCCATGAGCATGCCTATTTTTTAGGTTTGATGCAGCGAGGGGAGAAGGGTTGGCAGATTATAAATTGGCATGATCGCATCAATAAAGCAAAGTGCAAATTAGAGGTATTTTAAAAAAGAATCAGTTGAAAAATTTTAGGATGTCTGATTTCTTCTTTTTTTAAAAGATAATGATTTGCTGAAAAGTCTAGAGAATTACGGATTGTTTAGGCAGGACTTGAGTTTTAGGTGGAACGGAATAGATAAGGAATGTACAGGAGAGAGTAGAATGGCAAGAAACACAAAATGGCAAAGACCCTTATGTATGGTTTTAATGAGAGACAATCCCGAAGAGCTTGTGTTGACAGGGTGCAAAACCCAAAAAGTAGGTACGGAGCCTGGGATACTCGCTCCTCACTGTGGATATTCGGATAGTACCAAATGCGCAGCCTGTCATCCACGCGGCGGAGGTGGGGATTCCTAATCTTCTGTGATATTACCTTAAAAGTGACACCATAGAGGTAACTGAAAACATTATCGCAGCTGACGCCACCAAAGGCGTGATCATAGAGAAAATTTACAGGTATCCATTTTCGCTTGTAAAAGTGATGCAGAGCTTTTCAAACATAATGAATTAATCTAATGCTGACAGGGTTTGAAAAGCTCTGTTTTAGTTTTATTACAAAGAATATAATCATGAAAAATCAACTTACGCTTCAAAGCTTGTTTATGCCGTCTGAAGACATCGTTGCCAGAAAGATTGAGGATGAGATGTTGATTATTCCCCTGGCTTCGGGTATCGGTGATCTGGAGGAAGAGCTCTATTCACTCAATGAAACCGCTCAGGTGATTTGGCAGTATCTCGATGGCAAGAACACTCTGGAGAATATTGTCGATCTGTTACTGACCCGCTTTGATACAACCCGCGAGGCCCTTGAAGAAGATGTTTTTGGACTCTTGCAAGAGCTTTATAATCGCGGTATCGTCAAACTACTCTGAGTGTACATAAGATGCATTTTAAGAATCAATACAAAAAAATTTTGATAAAAGATTGCTTCTCTCAACTTTGGTACTGATATGAGATCTCCGCGATTACGCGTGAAACTGGCTCGTTCAATTATTCGCATGGGAAAATTTATACAATCTCTTTCCATTATGGTCATGCGATCCGATGATCTGATTGAATTCAGTCGCCAAACCTACAGCAAGCCCAAAGCCGTGGAGAGCTGGAGCGAAAGTGAAATTGTCAACAGCGGTTTGAACAAACACGAGGAACAGCTGTTCAAGGATATGGGTTCGAAGAGAGGCCGGATGTTGCTCCTGGGGATAGGCGGAGGACGCGAGGTTATTCCGCTTGCCAAAGCCGGATTCTCCATTACCGGCATTGATTTTGTCGCCGACATGGTGTCAAATGCGGAGAAATTTGCTGCCGCCCGGGGAATAACATTGCGGGGACTCGTGCAGGAGATTTCTTCCTTGCAGCTCGAGTCCGATTATTATGACGTCATCTGGCTTTCCGGTGCCATGTATTCCACCATACCAACATCCAAACGACGCATCCGAACCCTGGAAACATTTTCCCGCGCATTAAAGGCTGACGGCAACGTAATTTGCCAGTTTCACTGGGATCAATCCGCAAGCATCTCCGGCTTTAGTTTAAATTTTCGTAAATTATTCGCCTTGCTGACCCTGGGCAATTTAAGCTATGAAACCGGTGATCAGCTTTGGGGACATGCTGAATTCGTACATGCTTTTTCATCGAAAGGTGAGCTGGAAAATGAATTCAACAAAGGCGGATTTAAAATGACCGGATTCAGACTCTTTCAAAACTGGCACCGGGGTGCGGCGATTTTGATTAAAGCTTCTTCAGAGGCCTGAAGATGATTAATCCGCCTTTAAAGGAGGTGTCTTATTGCAAGCTGGTAAAAGATAAAAGTCTGAGCCGCCCTGCCTTGCTGGAGCTGATCCGATCGGTTTTGGATCAAAATGCGCATTTTCGCTTCAAAGCCGGTGGTGGCAGTATGAGTCCTTTTATTCGAAATAACGACCTGATTACTCTGGCACCGGTGGACAGCCGGCCGATTCGTAGCGGCGATATCGTCGCTTTTATTCATCCGTATTCAAAACAACTCGTTATTCACCGTGTTGTCGGTACCTGTAAAGAGCAATTTCGTCTCAAGGGCGACAACATTGGGAGTGAAGACGGGCTCATTTCGAAACGTTCGATTGTTGGAAAGGTTGTCGACATTCAGGGGCATCCCTGTCGCAACAGAATCGGATTGGGGCCCGGACGCATTTTGATAGCCTTTTTGTCCCGGAATAATCTCCTGATCTTTCCTGTTTCTTTGCTTCAAAAGGCATATCATTATCTGGGTTTTTCGCAGAATCGAACCGGTTGATCACATGACAAAGCAAATCGAAATCGTGAGATTATTAAAGAAAGACTCTCACCGGAAGAAATTGTTTATCTCGAGGGCCTCGATAAAGCGCGCATGAAAACCATGCAAGACAATTGTTCCTTTTATATCCAACCTTCTGATATTTCTGCAGATGAACGCTTGTTCTATTGCAGTTTGGGTTCAGGGAACTGTAATATTACACCTGACGGCAAGTTTCAACTCTGTAATATGCTGGTCGCTCCCGAAATGATGTTTGATCTGAGACAGGGCTCTCTGCGACAAGCCTGGGAAGAGTTTGCTCCCGCCATTCGCAATTTGCCTCTGGAAGCAAGTGCACAAGACCTTACCTGCCGGTACTGCCGCCTGATCAATCTCTGCATGTGGTGTCCTGCCACAGCCTACCTGGAAACCGGCGATTTTAATGGCGTTGTTGATTATTATTGCCGAATGGCGACGCTTCGCGCCAAAGCTCTGCAAAAAGCGACGCCGGATTCGAATGAGTGAAATACCAGGTTGTTAGCGGGTGATCCACCCGAGCTGCATCGCTCACCCACCAAAAGAGAATTTAACTTGAGAAATTAAATACTATTACCTGGTCCCGATCCGAAAAGTATCATCAGGTATTGGCGGGTGGTTGATATTGTACTCGTACATTTTTGACCTTCCGGTTTTCGTTTCGCAGCTGCGAATGAGATAACAGAACAGGTCGATTATCAGGGGAAAATGATTTGCAACTCTCAAGTATTTTATTTATTTTAACTATATGATTTTAACTCAATTATCCGGGGGGATAAACAACGCTTGCTATCGATATGGCTACCGCTTGTTTTCACTAAATAAAAAATAACCTCGTTACATAAATGATAAATTGAGGAAACTATATGGGAAAGGCGCTTGAATTTTATAACGCACTTTTGCAATACATGGAAAAGAGGCGTGAACAATCGGGAATACAGGATAAAATATTCGTCCATGTCGGCTCGGCGAGCTGTGAAAAGGCTGCCGGTTCAGACCAGGTGTTTGAGGAGTTTCAAAAGCTCATTCGGGCCTCCGGACGCGATGATATCCTGTTAAAGCAAACCGGCTGTACCGGTCGCTGTGCCCGTGAACCGATTGTCGGGGTTTTGATACCGGGAGAGATCCCTATAAAGTATGAAAAAGTAACCCTGGATAAGGTACAGACTATATTCCATGAACACATCATCGAAGGCAGACCGGTGCCCAGGTTGGTTCTGGACAAGAAAACGGAAAAACAATACGATTATGTGGTCACCGTCTGTTCTTCTCCGCGATGCAATCCCGATAATCATCTCGATGTTGCGTCTCTTTTAAGACAGACTATTGAAAAAAAGGGCGTCGACCCGGACAGTGTTCGTATTTTTGGTGGTGGTTGTTTTGGGCTTTGTGCCAAAGAAGAGGTCGGACATCAACATGTGATGATGGTTTTTCCGGAAAAAGTCCTTTATCGTTTTTCAAACGAGGAGGAACTCGAAGAAATCGTCGATTCTCACTTTAAAGAGAACAACGTTCTCGAAAAATACCTCACCAAAACCGATTTTATCACGGAGCAGTTTTTCTCTCATTACGGTGATGTCGCTTTTTTCAACAAGCAGACCCGTTTGACCCTGCGCAATAGCGGGCTGATCGATCCGGAGAGCCTGACCGACTATGTGCACAACAAGGGATATGAGGCCCTGGCGAAAGCTCTTGACCGGGACGATTCCAAATTTATCATCGATGAAATCAGCAAATCGGGTTTACGCGGCCGTGGTGGCGGCGGCTATCCGACCGGTCTGAAGTGGCAAAATGCTCTCAGCTATACCGACGATCCGGTAAAATATGTCATCTGTAATGCCGACGAGGGCGATCCGGGCGCATTTATGGATCGCAGCGCCCTTGAGGGAGACCCCTTTATTATAATAGAGGGCATGACTATTGGTGCTTGCGCGATTGGGGCCGAAAAGGGCTTTGTTTATCTTCGCGCAGAGTATCCTCTGGCGATTAAGCGACTCGAAAAGGCGCTGCAAAAAGCGCGGGAAAATCGCCTGCTCGGCAAAAATATTATGAATTCGGGTTTTACTTTTGACATTGAAATCCGGCTCGGCGCCGGGGCCTTTGTCTGTGGCGAGGAGACGGCGCTGATGTACTCTATCGAAGGTCTGCGTGGTCAGCCGAGGATCCGGCCACCCTATCCGACAGAGTCGGGATTGTGGGGTCATCCCACAGTGATCAACAATGTGGAAACCTGGGCCAATGTGCCAACGATAATGCTCTATGGCGCGGACTGGTATTCCCGAATCGGTACGAAAAAAAGCAGGGGAACCAAGGTCTTTGCCCTCGCCGGCAAGGTGACAAATACCGGTTTGGTCGAAGTCCCGATGGGGACGACCCTGCGGGAAATTATTTATGATATCGGCGGCGGATTGGACGAAGGGCATGAGCTCAAAGCCGTCCAGACCGGCGGACCGTCAGGTGGATGCATTCCGGCGACTTTAATCGACACCCCGGTCGATTATGAATCTTTGGCCGGAATCGGCTCGATAATGGGGTCCGGGGGAATGATTGTTCTCGACGACAGCGATTGTATGGTCTCAACCGCAAAGTTTTTTCTCGAATTCACCCAGGATGAATCCTGTGGTAAATGCGTTCCCTGTCGGGAGGGAACCGTGCGTATGCTGGAAATCCTCGAGCGCATCACCAACGGTGATGGCACAATGGAAGACCTTGACAAACTGGAACGTTTGGGACGTTTGCTGCAGAATACCTCTTTATGCGGCCTGGGGCAGACGGCCCCCAATCCTGTGCTCAGCGCTATGCATAATTTTCGCGAAGAATTTGAAATGCATGTACGCGAAAAGAAATGTCCTGCCCATCGTTGCGGCAACCTGATCACCTACAAAATCATTCCGGATAAATGCGTAGGATGCACGCTGTGCGCCAAGCGTTGTCCCGTATCCTGCATCTACGGAGAAAAGCGTAAACCACACGTCATCGATCAGGATGCCTGCATAAAATGTGGAGAATGCTATAACGCCTGCAAATTTGACGCTATAGACAGAATATAAACATTGCACATCAGTTAGGAAGTATAGATATGAAAAAAGTCAAAATAACCATTGATGATAAAGAAATCGCTGTTGCTCCTGATATCACCATTATGCAGGCAGCGGAACAGCTGGGGATCAAAATTCCCAGATTATGTTATCATCCCGATCTTTCTCTGGAAGGTGCCTGCCGCGTCTGTATTGTCAATGTGGAGGGATGGCGTACCTTTGCAGCTTCCTGTGCCACCAGGGTTTCAGAGGGAATGAAAATTCAAACCAACTCTCCGGAAATCCGTCAGGCCCGCCGTGACCTGATCGAGTTGATTCTGGACAATCATCCAAGAGAATGTCAACTCTGCGAACGCGACGGCAACTGTGAATTGCAGAATCTCGCTTACAGTCTTGGTGTCCGGGAACGGTTGTTCGAAGGGCGTCGCAAGAGGCACGATATAGAGAGATCAAGCCCTTCAGTGATTCGTGATGCGGAAAAATGCATTTTGTGCCGGCGCTGTGTTCGGGTTTGCGCTGAAGTCCAGGGCGTTTTTAATCTCAGCCAGCTTTACCGGGGGTTTAATACGGTTGTTGCTCCGGCATATGAAGGGCCGATGAATGATTCGGTTTGCATTGCCTGCGGTCAATGCGTCAATGTCTGTCCCGTTGCGTCGTTTCTGGAGAATCGCTCTACAGACAAAGTCTGGGAAGCTCTGGCAGATCCCGATAAACATGTGGTGGCACAGATCGCTCCGTCCATTCGGGCTGCAATCGGGGAGGGATTCAATCAGCCTGCGGGAACGGCCATGACCGGTCAGACGGTCACTGCGCTTCGGCGTTTGGGATTTGATGCTGTATTCGACACCAATTTCGGTGCTGATATGACCATTGTGGAAGAAGCACACGAGTTGGTCCTGCGTCTGGAAAAGAATGAACATCTTCCTCTGCTGACCTCATGTTCTTCCGGTTGGATAAAATTTCTTGAACATTTTTATCCGGAGATGATTCCCAATGCCTCCAGCTGCAAGTCTCCCATGTCAATCGTTTCGACCTTGTTGAAAACCCATTATGCGGAAAAGCAAAAGATCGATCCTGAAAAGATTTATATGGTTGCCATCATGCCGTGTGTGGCGAAGAAATTCGAAGCGGAGCGGCCGGAGCACCGGACCGATTTTGGTGCTCCCTATACCGACGCCGTTCTGACCACGCGCGAACTCATCTGGATGATCAAGGCATATGGTATTGATATTACCAATCTGCCGGAAGAGGACTTTGATACGCCTCTTGGCTTTTCCAGCGGTGCGGCTGATATATTCGGAACCACCGGCGGTGTCATGGAAGCGGCGCTGCGTACCGCGGCTGAAAATCTGACCGGTAAACCGCTCGATAACCTCGATTTTACCGGGGTCCGCAAAACGGAAGGATTACGCGAAGCGAGTATAAAGATAGGGGATAAAGAGCTCAATGTTGCAGTCGCCAACGGTTTGACACATGCAAAGGAAATTTTAGACAAGGTTAAATCCGGCAAAAAAACCTTTCATCTCGTCGAATTAATGGCGTGTCCCGGTGGGTGTATGGGAGGGGGAGGCCAGCCCTATCCGCCCTATGGTCATCACGTTCTGGACAGAGAAGTATTAAAGATCCGCGGTGAAGCGCTCTATCACATTGACGCCAAAAAACAAGTGCGAAAATCTCATGAAAATCCGTTTGTCAAGAAAATCTATCAGCAACTTTTAAAAACGCCTGGAAGCGATAAAGCCCACAAATTGCTTCATACCTCTTATCATGCCCGTGAACCCAGAGGAATAAAATGATGGAAACAAAGATACATATCGACAAAGATATTAAAGCGTTTATGGACGAGTGTCTGCAACGGGATAATCCCAAAAGCTATCTCATCGCCGTATTGCATAAAGTACAAAAAAAATTCGGCTATTTATCACCGGAGCATATGGATCAGGTGGCGCAATATATGCAGATTCCCACCTCAACAATCAGCGGTGTGGCGACATTTTATCATTTTTTCCGATTGCAACCGCGGGGCAAATATGCCATATCCGTCTGTATGGGCACAGCATGTTTTGTTAAAGGAGCCGATAAAGTTCTCGAGTCTTTTAAAACAGAACTGGGCATAGATATCGGAGAAACAACCCAGGATGGTTTGTTTTCACTGGAGAACAGCCGCTGTCTCGGCGTCTGTGCACTGGCTCCTGTTGTTACCGTCAACGATAAAGTGTATAGCAATGTCAACGAAAAACAGGTACCCGACCTTATTAATCGGGTCAGATCCGAAGAAGAATAAACCCGTGCTTGCAAGTCGACGAATCGACAAAATTCAGTCAAACAACCTGTGTACCAGCCTGAACGAACCATCCTGTTTGCATTTGCTTACCGGGGTCGGGCAAAACGGTTTTCGTCGCCAATGTTTTTACCAGGGAGCTGGTGATCATCGATATTTCATCGCCGCGAACACCGGTTTTTATGAGTAAGTATGATTGTATCGCACGGGATGTCCATGTCGTCGATGACAAGGCCTTCGTCGCTGCCGGGCACTAAAAAGTTCATATCCATGCCCGGGAATGGCCGGCCGGGCTCTATATTTATCATGTACAAACGACATCTTATTGCGAATTTGGAAAAATGATCTTGCTGAGATAATCACGATAAAACCCGACAAATGCAGAAATTGATATCATCCGGTGGTTCTTACGGCGATGGATAATAAAGGATAAATTATGAATTCGGTAAATGGTATAAACACGACTCAACCTTCGAGCCGCAATAACGGATTTCTTGTACTCGTCTGTTTTGTCCCGTCTCTGGGTGGATTTTTATTTGGATTCGATACTGCCGTCATTTCAGGTACTGTGGGTATGGTTGAACGATTGTTTCATCTGACCAAACTGCAGGTGGGTTGGTTTACCAGTTCGGCTCTTGTCGGCTGTATTCTGGGAGCAATGGTGGCTGGTGTACTCGGCGATAAATACGGCCGGAAACCGATTATGCTTGTATCCGCAGCTCTTTTCTTTCTTTCCGCCTTCGGATCGATGGTACCTCCAACTTTTACCGTGCTGATACCCGCACGTATGATTGGCGGCATCGGCGTGGGTATGGCCTCGGTGCTGGCGCCCATGTATATTTCAGAGCTGGCACCGCCGCATTTACGGGGGCGTCTGGTCGCCCTTTATCAGCTTTCCATTGTTTTGGGAATTTTGCTGGCATATTTTTCAAACTGGTTTTTGCAGAACCATGCTGCCGCCGGTTTGACTGCAGAAGAGACGTCCGGATTTTATAACTGGATTTTTAAAGAACAGGTTTGGCGTGCCATGTTCGGAATGGAAATGGTACCGGCGGCTCTTTTCTTCATTTTATTGTTGCTTGTGCCCGAGAGTCCGAGATGGTTGTTAAAGATGAATGAGAAAAAACGCGCCTATTCCATACTCTGCCGCATTAACGGACAAGCCGAAGCGCAAAAAGAGACCATGGAGATCGATAAAGCACTGGACCGGGAAGAAGATTCATTTAAAGAATTGTTCAAACCCGGCCTGCGCACGGCGCTGATGGTGGGCATCGGTCTTTCCGTTTTCGGGCAATTAACCGGAATCAACGTTATCATCTATTATGGGCCGACAATCTTAAAAGATGCCGGTATCGAGTTTAATAATGCTCTGCAGTACCAGGTAACGATCGGAGTAATCAATTTGATTTTTACCATCATCGCCTTATCGGTAATCGACCGCATCGGACGTCGTCCTCTGCTTATCGGGGGAATGTCTGCTGTGGTTGTAATGTTGACGATAGCCGGTATCCTGTTTTCAATGGAAAATCCTTCCGGCATGCTTGTTGTGATCGTTCTGGCTGCGGATGTAGCCTGTCTGGCTCTCTCTATCTGTGCCGTAATTTGGGTGCTCACCCCCGAGATCTTTCCCAACCGTGTCAGAGGCAGGGCAATGAGCATTGCCACACTGAGCAATTGGGGTACCAATACGCTGAGTGCCTATCTCTTTCCCTGGTACGTCAGCACGTTTGGTATGCACAGCGGTTTTTTTACCTTCGCTGCGATCTGTTTTGTTGCCGTACTCTTTTTCTACCGGTTTGTACCGGAAACAAAAGGTAAAAGTCTGGAAGAGATCGAACGGATTTGGTTGAAGGTTTGACTTTTTTACAATATTTTGTTTTTATTAAACCTGGAATGCTTTATGAATGTAAAAAATGTATTGATTGTCGGAAGCTGGGCTAAAGAACAAATAACGGTTGAACACTTGAAGGCGTACAGTTTTGCCAATGTATATGTCTATATGAATATACATAATCCGGGAATTCTGTCGATGGCAGATGGTTATTTTGTCGGTTCTCTGACGGATGTCAAATCCATTGTCCAGTACGCCCGCGCCTGTCATGCTGATATTGTCCTTGTAACCACAGCTGCACCGCTGAGCGCCGGTCTTGTGGATGCTTTGGAAAAAAAGAATATAACTGCGTTTGGTCCCGGCCAAAGCGCCGGCAGGCTTGAAAGCGACAAAGCCTTTACGCGCGAATTGATGCAAAAGCATCTCAGGGAATATATCCCCGCGTTTCAGGTTTTTACGGAGGCCGGGCCAGCTATTGATTTTGCCAAAGGGCATGATTGGCAGGTAGCTGTAAAACCAGTGGGCTTGTCCGAGGGGTTGGGGGTTCGCGTCTTTGGAGATCAGCTGCCCGATGAGAACGCTGTTATCGGATATATCGAACATATTTTAAAAGAAAAGCTCACCGGTCATCACAGGGTTATTGTGGAAGAAAAACTGACCGGAACCGAGTTTACGTTACAGTGTTTGGTAAATGGCACTGATCTCATTGCGACGCCGGCGGTACAGGATTTCAAGAAAAAGCTTCCTGAAGAAAAAGGACCGAATACAGCCTCGATGGGATCCTATTCGGACCGAATCAAATATTTGCCATTTATGCAAGCGGATGATTATGAAAAGGCGCTTTATTGCTGTCAGCGAACTCTGGAAATTTTTCTTCAGGAGACGGAGCAAATTTGCCGCGGCTTTCTTTATGGACAGTTTATGATATCGAATAAAGGGTTAAAGCTGATCGAGTATAATTTTCGACCCGGCGACCCGGAGTGGATGAACACAATCATGACTCTGGAGAGCAATCTGCTGGAGAGTATTGAAAAATTGCTTCGCGGAGACAAGCAAAGGATGAACTTTCGCAAGCTGGCCACGGTTTGTAAATATCTCGTTCCACCGCAATATCCCGAAAAATTGAATCAGGTTCTCGACGTCGACTTTGATTCGCGCCGCATGGGTAAAGCCGTACATTTTTACTATAGTTGCGATAAGATAAACAATCAGCTTCAGGTTGGGCATGAAAGAGGGATTGCTCTGATTGCTGCTGCGAGAACGATAGAACAAGCACACCGGAACATCGAGGATGCTGTCTCCTCTGTCAGGGGAACGTTTTTTTACCGGCAAGATATAGGCACGCATCCGTTATGTGCGGATAAAATCCAATATGTTACTCAATTGGGCAATGCTTTCTCGTTTCACAATGCCAAAGCGGACGCGTTTCTTGAAATTCATGAATTCGTCGGCCAATGTCCGCCTCTTGAACAATATCCACCGCATTTTTTTAAAATTATATTGCGCTATTCCGGCAAGTGTTGTTTTGTGGCGTATAAAGAGGAAAAACTGATCGGCTGGGTTATGGGGTTGACGTCAACGGATGGAGACATCTATTTTCTCTGGCAAATCGGTATTCATCCTTCCGTACAGGGTCAGGGGGTAGGCAGGCTCTTGCTCGATTATGTTGAAAAAAATGTTCGATTGCTGGGATGTGACAGCCTTCAGTTAACCATCGATCCGGAAAACACACCATCGCGAAAATTGTTTGAAAAAGCAGGGTACCTGAATATCAGTAATCAGGAGAGCGCAGTGGTTACCGTAAATGAGCATGCAGCGGTCAAAGATTTTTACAAACCGGGCCGGCACTTTATGATATATGAAAAAAAGATGGATAACGAAAAGAACGGTCCGATCTATGCCCTGTGAGCAGTACTAATAATCACCGGGATACGAGGTTCTTTTTTAGATATCAAGATGAATTAAAATTGGAAACGCTGCGCTTTTGAATCGAATTGGATGAAAAAGATTGAAAAATAGGTTTTAACAGCATATCTTTAATTATAAACAAACAAATGCAGCAATTGTAGATTTGAGGTGCGGAGAATGAGCAAACTTGATTTTAGTCATGCCGTTTCTGTTTACATCCCAGTCATGTTCCTGGTTATCACTATGATCCGGCCCTGTACGTGACCACGGGTCTGTACGATTCCCAGGTGCAATACTTTGAACCGGTGAAATGGGTGGCCAAGCTGCGTTCTACCAAAACCGACAGCAACTTACTGGTTTTGGAGGTTGATATGTCGTCCGGCCATGGCGGTGCCTCCGGACGCTTTAAGCAATATGAGAGAACCGCCAGGGAATATGCCTTTATGCTCTATCTTTTAAAGGAATAATTACAGGGAATGAAGGTGTTTTGTTTGCAAGGTAATTTTAAAAAAGGGAAAAATATGAAACCTTATCTGTTTATTCTCCTTACCTGTCTGGTCGTTTCAGCCAGTGCGCAGGAGAATCAAAAGGAGGATTCTCTGGGTTGGAACAAAAAAGTGGTCGGAATGTTGAATTTTAGTCAAAATCATTTCGATAACTGGCAGCAAGGTGGCGAAAACGCCTGGTCGTGGACGTTCGATTCTTATACAACGTTTATCAATGAGCAGGCCGCATATCAATGGGCCAATGATATTCAGCTTTCTTATGGCCGAACCCGGGTGGAGGGAAGCGATTCGCGCAAGGCTTCTGATGAAATCAGAATGGAGAGCGTGTTAACCTATAAAATCGCACGATATTTAAATCCCTACATCGCTGTAACAGGGTTGACCCAATTCAGTCCGGGCTACAAGTATAGTGAAGAGGGTAAAACAAAAGTATCCAATTTCCTCGATCCGGGCTTTTTCACCCAGAGCGCGGGTATGGGCTATCAGCCAAACGAGCATTTTAAAACGCGGTTCGGCGCTTCCCTCAAAGAAACGGTCACGCATGATCATGGTGTCCTCTATACGGATGACAAGGAGACCGAAACCGTTGAGAGGTACCGGGTCGAACTCGGAGCTGAATCTGTGACCGATTTAGACATCAAACTGGCCGATAACATTCTCTATACGTCCAAACTGGAACTGTTTTCAAATTTTAAAGGTCTGGACCAAATTGATGTCAACTGGCATAATCTGCTCAGCTCTAAAATTTCAGCGCTGCTCAGTGTAAATTTTGATTTCCGTTTATTTTATGATCGCGATATTTCTGCAAAAAGGCAGCTCAAACAAATTTTGGCTGTTGGTATTACATATCGTTTTTATTAGATACATGTAACTCTTTTTTTTTATGCAACCGCAAGTAAACTCGTAAGGATTCCGGTATTTTTAAAATGGCAGGGTAATATGAAATTAAGGGATGAAAAAAAAATTGGTCTCGCTTTGGGGGGCGGAGCGGTTTTGGGAGCAGCTCATATTGGTGTTTTGCGATCGCTTGAAGAACTCGAAATTCCAATACATGCTATCGCCGGTACAAGCATTGGCGCTTTTGTTGCGGCCTTTTATGCTTTTGGCAAGAATTGGGAAGAGATTAAAAAAATTGCCATAGAGTTGGATTGGCTGGATATCTCAAAGATGTCACTGTCAAAATTCGGTCTTTTATCAAATGAAAAAATTTGTGAACGCACCAAAGAAATTCTTGGCGATGTCGATTTTGAAAACGCCGAGATTCCACTTTCCATGATTTCGTGTGACATCAGCACCGGTGAAAAGGTGATATTAAACAAAGGCGATGTGGCCAATGCCGTGATGGCAAGTACATGCATCCCGGCTGTATTTGTTCCTGTTGAAACCGATGACAGAATGCTGGTCGATGGGGGGATCATTGAAAACGTGCCTGTTTCCTCTCTCAAGAAGATGAACCTCGATGTAATTATCGGTGTAGATTTGAATGCACAGCATACGTATAAAACGCCGAACAATATTCTCGATGTGGTTTTGAATACCATAGACATTACCTTGATTCATGCGACCAAACTGCAAACCAAAGAAGCGGATATTTTGATTACACCGGATCTTTCTGATTTTAATCTGATCGATACGGATCAGGTCGAGGATTTGATCGAAAAAGGGTATAAAGATTCGCTATCAGTGTTAAAAGAGGCGCTTGAACCTTAATTGCTATAATGAGTTAAAGATCAAATTCCGGCCCGTCATAATCGATTATCATTGTTGCTATCCGGTCAGACTTGAGCGGTTGCGGGTTTTTATCCGGCCCGGAAGAGATGCCATCAACATGCAATGTTCAAAAAAAGTGTAAAGATCGTTTACAAGCATTTGTTTTTACGGGAAATGATATCAGAGTTGCTGAACATTAATGAATCGAGTATTTGAACGCGTTTTTCAAAGGGTGGATTTTACACCGTGATTTGTCTTAATCTATTGTATTTACGGGCTTGGAATTTTCTGGTCTTTGTTCTACCCGGTATGGTTATGTGTTGAGAGCCGTGACATGCATTCAACGTTCGTGTCCCGGAGGAAACCTGTTTGGCATGTTTATTGTAATTAATATCCCGACAATAAATCGGGAAAAATTAAATCAAAACCAAAGGAGAAACAGCATGAAAAGGCGAGTTTATTTTGTAGCAGCATTGTTTTTCATCGCAACCATTTTTTTGATCGCTTGTGAAACACCGCAGCAGAAAATGGTAGAAACGGAAAAAACCGAACTCAAAACAAAAATCATGGCGATGCAGGATAGTCTGGAACAGGACCTAAACCAACTGCAGAGCAATGTTGAAGATCTCGATGAAACACAACAGCAAGAACTGGAGCAATTGCAGCAATATCAGGAGGACCTTGAAGCAAAATTACAAAAAATCGAAAACGCGACTGTAGAAGATTGGGAAGCGGTTAAAGGGGAGACAGCTACATTTATCCAATCCGTCAAAGAAGACGTCAAGGCTGAAATAGAGGAAATGGCACCGAAAGAAGAAATGTAATAAATTTTCACATTTCTGCACTCAATCACTGCAACCATACAAGCCTGGCTAATCCATTGATAATATGGTCCGGTAGCAAACCGCTGCCGGACCATATTTTTTAATCTCGTGTTATCGTTTCGGATTGTCATTATCGGGATTTTGCTGTTCAAGGACTTTTTTCTCGGCCTCTTGCAATAACTGTTTGGCTTGTAAAAGATTCGGATTCAGGCGAAGAGCTTCTTCAAATTCTCCTATAGCTTCTTCGGGTTTATCTGCCTTGAGGAGATATTGACCATAATTGCTGTGTGTGTTGGCGTTTTCGCCATCCAGTTCTATGGCTTTGGTCAGGTTTTCTTCCGCCTGTTCGAGATTATTCTCCATCAAGTGTATATAGCCCATATTATTATAAATATCGGCATTTTCCGGTCGAAAGGCCGACAGTTTATCATAAAGCTCGATGGCCTCATCTGTTTTGCCCTGTTGCACTTTATAAACGCCGAAATCAAAGACGTTTTTAAATGCTTTTTCCGCCAGTGAATCCTGTTCCAGGGCTTTCCAAAAGTAATCGAGAGCGAGATCAAGGCCGGCGGAATCTCCCGGATTCTTTTTTAAAATGGCTTCTCCCAGATTGTTATAGGCAAACGCATAGGAGCTGTCCAGTGCGATCGTCTGGTGAAAAATATCGATAGCCTGATCCAGTTTCCCCCGTTCCATTTTCACATAACCGAGATTGTTGAAAACACCTGCGTCACGGGGACGCAATCGGGACATTTCCACATAATGTTGGTCTGCCTCGACCAATTGATTCTGACTGAAAAGGTAGGCGCCACGGTCGAAAGTAGTATTAAAAAATTCTTCCGACAGATTGGTTCTAAACGTTTCCAACAGGTCTGCAACCGCATCCCGATGAACCATAAAGGCCAGGATTTTTAATTTTAAATAATCCCCGTGAAAAAAATGATAGCCCGGAAATTCGCCGCGCCAGGCACTGCCGGCGGAATCCTTGATCAAATACCAGTCTTCGCCCTTGTGTTTTTTATATCCAATCAGATGAACACCGTGATCATCAGTCGAGCTTTTGTTGTAAAAACGGAACTCACGGGAATCCTGGTTAATATGCGAGGCCGGTATATCGAATGATGGCACGATGGCGATGTCCTTTTCTCCATATTTACCGGGTTCGGAGACATCACCGGCGATGGCGACGGAATAGCCCTTCTGAATGACCTTTTTAATGGTGCTGTAGAACGCCTCCAGGGGTATGTTGTAATAATGGGGAGAATGCCACCAGTTGTCCGGGACCGGGTATTCATGCAGAGTCCAGAAAGGAAATTTTTTAAATGAAATAAACGAAACATAGTCGTTCAACGGGATATCGAGATGTTTTAGATATTGCAGGGGGGTCATTTGTGTATTGGCTACCTGTATCATTTGTGGAGGTGCTCCCAAATAGCGGTTGAGAATCATCTTGATATTGGCCAACACCTGCTGTTCATTCCAAATTTCGTTTTCCTCGACGTATTCCAGATAGGATTTCATCTCCTTGTACATTTCCCGATGATTATGAGCGGTTTGACCTGCCGCCAATCCCGGATAATCCGACTCGCGAACAATCCCGTACTGTTTCATTCTCAGAATAACCTGTCCATGTTGTGAACCCTGGGCGAAATACGCCTCTCCTTTTGTCCGAACAAAATGCCGTGCCTTTTCCACATATTCCCGGTAGACGATGTACATACGCGACAGTCTCACTTTTTCCTTCCCCATACGTAATAGTTCGGATTCCAGCAGGGAAAGGCCTGAATAACACCAACAGGTACCGGTGGTGTCCTGACGGATCGGGGCGGTATGGTTTACCGGCCGGTAGTCGCTCATGTCCCGGGGGTGATCCATATCAAAGCGGGTTGTCAATATGGTATCCTGTTCACCGGAAAAGGTTGTGTGGGGTTTATAAATAGCGATATCTTTGTCTTTGGCGTAAACAGATGAAAGCATAAACAGTATGGCAGACATGACACATATTTTTCTCATTGGGTTCCTCCTGATTTATTCGATTGCGACTGCTGTTTTCGGGATTTTTAATATCGGTTCCAGCTATAATTGTTTGATTTTATTGGTGCGGGTCTCCGGACAATCACCTCCGCCTGTTTATTTTTGCAGCAATATAATAAACTCTTTACATTGAATCCAGCATTTTATATGCAATAACCATTCCACTGCGAAAATAACGATCTGGTCATTTTGGTCATATTGTGTTTAAAAGGTATTTATCTTTTATACCGGTAAGGGTGATTTTATATTAACGGGTTGATATATAACGTTTTTCCTGTTATATTATAATGAATTCTATTTGGTTCGGTTTGATTTTTTTTCATCCGCCGAATCATCTTTGCAAAAGAGGGAAAGCAGTCATGTAAACATTTTTCGATTCCCTAT
>WJMF01000209.1 GCA_014728085.1 Candidatus Zhuqueibacterota bacterium | reverse complement strand
TGAAAGGTAAAATCCTGCATAAAAACTCTCCTGATCTTTATATTTAAATGTGAATAGTGAACAATAAAAATATACACGCATTCTCTTTTAACGTTCTTTTCTGCGCTCTGCGATTATTAAAAACTGATTGTTGAATGTAGATCTTGAAAAGCTGTGTTTCAAATAGCTGCTTTCCCACCATCATTTGACAATATCCACTTGCAACGGATGTGTCATTTTTTGCATTTCAATTTCCGGATTTTCAGAGGTGATATAGCCATTTCGAATACGTGTACCACCGGGCAGATAGGGTATTTCACAAAATCCGTTTGTACCGATATTGACCCAATCCTTAAAACGCCCTTGTGAGCAGGATTCCCGGTTTACAATCTGAAGGGCGCGAATGGTTTCCGAATAGGCATATAAAAGAGCACTGTTATCATAGCGGTTACGCAGAGCAAAATATTTCAAATCAAAGGGAAAAATGCATTTATCGACAATATTGAGCCAATCCCGGGCAATCTCGCTTTTTCGCGGCGGATCCCCGAGCAGATAGCGGCTAAAGCCGCGCTCGGGAGTGAAAAAGCGTATTTCCTGAAATGCGGTGCGGCCGTTTTTACTGACGTTGGTTTCATCCCCGACGGTCAGATTGTTTTTTATGGTTTCTCCCCAGATCACGGTTTCATAATCATCGATTGTATATTCGCGGTCGAACCAGTCAGAGCTGTGATAAAAGCTGAAAAAAGCCTGTATCCGCTTCTCCTTTACATTTTCATCCGCGCCCGCCGGCGGGGTGCCTTCCAGGAGACAGCGATAGAGCACCGGACCGTTGTCCAGCTCCTTAAAGGTCATGGAATAGTGCTGGGCACCGATACCGAGCTCTTCATCATATGCTTTACAGGCATTTTCCTGCGTAAAAAAGGGCCCATATACGCCACCAAATGAGTTGCCGTCGATCAGATTAATTCCCTCATCCTTTCGCTGCAAAAAAGTAAGACCCCATTTTCCCTGCATGGAGCCGTCAGCCAGGCCGGTGCCGATTTGAGCGATATAAACGCCGGTATCGATCTTTCTGATTCCACCTGACCGTTTGTCCGCTTTACATTGCTTAAACATAGTGCCGGCAGCAGTTTCGGCAGGACTCCATTCCAGCGTCGCTCGCTTTTTCTCACCTCTATTGCAGGAAAAAACAAAGACAGCGCTTTCCGTGCCATCAGAATCGACAAAAATTTGAGCGGGAATAATTGCCCCTGTTTCGGTGACCACTCCGGCATGAAGAGGTGCCTCTCTCCCGCCGGCGCCCGACAAGGGCACAAACACTGGCTCATTGCGGCGACTGCGGCCGATGGGCTCGGTAATTATGATTTCGATTTTCATCTCCAGTCCTTCGTCAGAATCAATTCATATTCACGGTCAGACGTTGCGCGTCGCGAGCGGACAACGCCTTGATACCGGTCAATGTTTGCTTGTTATCACCTTCGCCAATGATAATGGTATACCGTCCATGCTCAAAAACCCTGGGCGAAAAAACAGAACCGTTGATGCGCAATGTATAAACGACGCTGTCATCAGATTCGTTGACAACTTTTACCACCGGATCCGTTGCTCCCCCGACCTTCAGTTGCGGTAACCAGGCAACTGCCTCTCGGCTGTAATTATCCAACTGACGGATGGTCTTTGGCCAGCCCTCGTATTGTTGAGCGGTCGGATCTTCGACATTTATGTTGCGCGGCCAGCACTCAAAGGTGATCTCGCGATTTTGCTTATCAAAGCGCACGACACCGAATCCCGCTGCGCGGGTGGTCAACTTGCTGCCGCCATTCGGTTCCCTGGAAGGATTGGCCGCAGCCCGGCAGGTGACCCGGTTATCAAAGCCGTCAAAGTAACGACCGGTATACTCGGGCATACCGGGTTGGCGGTTTTTGCCCGGCTCCAGCGGATCCCACCAGCGCAAATAGAGATTGGCGATCGAGGGCACACAAAAGGAGTAGCAGGCGTCCTCCCAATCATCGATGCCGTGATGGAAAATCGTACCCAGATGCTGATCGCCGGCAATATGAACGCCAAAGCAGCGTCTGATTTCGGCGATCGCTTTATTACGTCCCGTCTGGGGCCAACCGTTAGAGTCCATGTCCGCGTGTAAACGGCCCCCAACCTTACCGTGTATATGGGCACCACCACAAAAAATGGTTTGCGACAATACCGCTTTCATCTCTGTGTCGTGCCAGTCCTGGCCCCAGTCGTGCAAAAACGTCAACTGCCGCTGTCCCAGGAGAACAGCGCTTTCGACATCGACGCTTTCGGGATCATAATTCGGATCGGTTATGTGATCAGGACGCGGTCCCTGCTGTAGCACCAGGCCTTCGGGACCGGTCTTGAACTTGCGGTCTTCGATGATGGCAAAGCCGATGCCGCCAAGGGTCAGATCGGTATAATAGACACCGATGCCCTGCGCGACGGGAGTTGGGTCATAAGGATCGGGCAAATGCCAGGTCTGTGCCTTTTCCACCGCTTTGACATAAGTCGCCGGCATAAAATAACCGCCGTCAGAACCCGCCATGGTGTTTGCCGTGACGCCGCCTTCGCCCCAGAGGTTAGCCTGACCGACATCATGGTCATCCGGTATGGTTATTGTCGGCCGGTTTCGAATAATATCACCAAAATCGCGGCCAAAACGGAGCCAGTAGCCGAGGTGATGAGTATGGTCGTAAACCTGATCACCGGAGAAAAAGAGCAGATCGGGATCGATTTTTTTAATGTTTTCTACAATATCTGTCCGTGGAATATCGCCGCCATGGACGTCATAGATAGAATTGCCGGTAAACGCCGCTACCACGATTTCGTTCTTGTCGGCCGGATCGCGGCGAACCAGTCCTTCATAGGTGGCAACACCATTGAGTGCAACAACCCGATAAGCCCGGTCCTCACTGTTATCCCACTTTTGCACGCGGAAATGGGCCGTCCAGGTTTTGTCATGGGCCTCATTGCCGTATTCTTCTTCAGTGATTTGGGCATGGGCGATCGTTTGCCATTTGCCGTTTTGCTCAAGCTGAAGCTCAGCGATGCGGTTCTCGTCATCCTGCAGGGGATAAAACTGCACCGTCATTTTAAGAATCTGATCATGCACCGTATAGAGCGCAAAACAGATTCGATGCTGTTTGTCAACAACCGGTATATCCACATAATCATCTGCAAAGGCATTTGCGACAGTGAGTATCAAACAGAGTGAAATAATCACAAAGGTTTTCGATTTAATCTTCATCTTTGTCTTCCCTTCTGTAGATTACGGCTGGTTTATGCGGGATATTTATTAACATAACAAACCATTATTAAAAATGCAAAACCATTCAATCATTTCCAGCATTAATATAAACAGGTTAACCGGAATAGCACAATGTAAAAATATGTTGAAATTGATCGGAATAATTGCAATAATAGAACATGACTGATGCTCGATTGCCATGTTAAGAAATAGCAGGACTGAATTTTTCCTGCTGCGGTATTCCAATGCTTCGATGCTATGAAACTGACCGAAAATAATTGAATTCATTTTATGCACAAGACTTTTTGGATTTACCCAAAGGTCTGCCGTTTTGCCTGGCACCAAGATCACAGGTATGAACGGTTAAAGAAAGGATCATATTTATAGCAAATGAAAAACATGGAAGATGTATATTTCAGCAAGGATGCTTTGATTCAGTATCTTCGGGTCATTATCAGAATGGCCGTGCGCGCCCTGGCCATTTTAATGACCCTGGTGATTCTCTGGGGTGTTGCCGATGTCGGTTGGGTGTTGTATAAACAGCTTTTGGCGACTCCTAAATTTATGCTGACCATCAGTGACATACTGGCCACTTTTGGGGCTTTTATGGCGGTACTGATCGCGATTGAAATTTTTATCAATATCAGTATCTATTTACGCGACGACGTTATTCACGTCAAAATCGTCATGGCGACAGCACTGATGGCGATTGCCCGAAAAATCATCATTCTTGATTATGAAAAAACGAGCCCGGACTATGTCTGGGCCACCGCCGGCGTTGTTTTTGCCATGAGCATCGGCTATTTTCTCGTGGTCAAATACGGAGAAGAGGATAACAAACCGCATTCGCCAAAAAAATGAAAATGATATGGAGTGTCTTTGATTTAAAAGGATTAATTTTTCTCTGTTACGCTTTGCATCTCTCTCTGCGTTACTCTTCATTCGGCTAAAACCGCTCTGTATTCAGAGTAATGCAGGACAACGGAATGAAGCCGAAAACAACCAGCTCATCCCGTCATCTTTTCGCCTCGCATATAGTTCGATCCCTATCCTACTTTTGCAGAATCATCTTGCGCATCTGTACACCACCTTCCGTCCGAAGGCGGTAAAAATAAACCCCGCTGGCGAGATCGGTGGCATCGAATTCGACCACATGCACACCGGCGGCAAAGGGCCGCTCGAGAATTTTCATGACCTGCCGGCCACGCATATTTAAAACGGAGAGTTCGATTCGTTCCGAACGCGTCAGCGTAAACCGTATACGCGTCACCGGATTGAACGGATTGGGATAGTTTTGCATCAGGGCAAATCCGTCCTCCTCAATCAACGCTTCCTCTTCAGCAATCCTGCTCAGCAGTTGCAGTCCAAACTCGCCCCAGCCGTTGTTTACTATGGCCTCCAGTTTGCCGTCACCGGCATAGACAGTCCATTGCACTGTTTTCACAGTCGCATCGATTCCGAGGGCATCGAGATCAACTGTCAATGAGGTATCTGCTGTTGTCAGGCTGGTATCCAGAAATCCTGCTTTTATCTGCAGACGATACGCGATACTGTCCCAGGGTGCATCATAGGCCGTCGTCCAGGTGAATTGCAGCTGACGGGCGCTTTGGCCGGCGCTGTCCGCCGGTGTTCGGCGGACAAAATCACGCGGCGATCTGTTGATGTAGGTCTCCAGCGGCCACCAGTCGTTATTGCGCTTTTCATCTTCAGCCACCAGCATATAGTCATTGTACTTCCATGCCTGCGAATCCGGCAGGAAAAACGATACCGCAAAGGCCCCGGATGCATCCAAAGTCGTCTGCGCCAGCGACAGGCTGTCGCCCTGGCGTCCGAGTAAAAAGACCTCCATCCCGGATCCGCCGGCAAAATTGCCACCGCTGATGTTAAAATGGTACCCCGACTTTTGCGCGTCTATGGTTGAATGAACCCTGATAAAGGGTAAAAAGCCGCATATCTCATCCGAAGCAGCGCTGCCGCAGGAGCTCTTGCCCGAGTAGCGTTTCTGGGCAGAATCCGCTTCCAGGGTGAACATCAAACGGTTTTCATCGCTGCCGCCACTGCTGCTGCCGGGGACAAAATAATCATCAAAGATTTCATCTTCGATATATGTTTGTACTTCCTCAGCGGTAACGATACCATCTCCGTTCGTGTCCGCACTACCTTCGCCGGCGCCATCGGCCAGGGCTTCTATGACAGTTTCGGCCAGTGGTCCCCAAAGCGGCACCGGCACGGCTCCAGTGGCACCGATGACGGTCAGGTTATCCCGCTCCTTGATATCGGAACTGCCATCGGTAAAATAGGCGGCAAAACAGGCATCGAAAACAATCAATACGGTCACGTCGCGATTGAATCCCTGTAGATAATATGCCAGTTCGTCATCATAAAGATCTTCTTTCTTGTTGAGCCAGAAACTCTCATCGCCTTCACGTCCAGGCGTCCGGGGTTCATCACCATCCGCATCCGTCACAACCCCGTTATCATCAATACCATAGTGGCCATGTCCGGAAAAGAGTATGGTCACCTCATCGCCGGCTTGTGCCGCAGCCTTGAGGCCGTTGATTGCAGTCTGAAGCTGCGTCTTGGTGGGGGTCGTGAGAATACGGAACGTGCTGGTGTTCGCCTGATTCGAATCCTTAAAAAGATCCTCCTCCAGCTCGCTGAGGTTGCTGCGTCGCGAGCGGTTTTCAAACCAAAAACGCTCGTGTCCGATCACAGCCAGACGGTGAAAGCGGGTATTGGGATCCGACAGTTTTGTACTGAGAGGTTCTGTGAGAGTCACCTCCACCGCTTTTTCGTTGTTTTGCTGAATATAATCCGGCTGCTTTGCACTTGCACGCGCTTCAGCGTTTATGACACGTCCCTGTGCCGAAACATTAACGCCGGCAGACACCGTAGCCGGCAGATTAAAAGCACGCGCTCCACCGCCGGGAATGGTGCCCAGATCGATTGTCAGGAGACCATCATCATCGGAATAGTTGGGCAGCAAGCGGTCGGGTTTAAAGACATTGGTATTACGAAACATGACTTTGACTTCTGTAGCAGTCGATGGGCCGTTGTTTTTAACCGTGATGCGAAAAAAAACACTTTGCGTCGGTCGGGTGGTGGCCGGTGAAGTGGTGATATCCACCTCAAGATCGGCCCACGGTCCCTTGACACCGGTAACGGTCGAAGCCCGATTGTTCAAATAGTCGGAATCGAGCTCGAGCGAGCCGACATTGACAGTGTTCTCAATGTCGGTTCCCGCTGATGCGCTTACCCGTGCTGTTACTGTGATGGTAACGCTCTGTTTGCTCTTAATCTCATCGATCGTCCAGGTCAGAGTGTTATTGTCCTGTGAATAAGGCACACTCGAAGAGAGTACTGTCAGACCGGCGGGTATAACATCCCAGACCCTGACCAGGTGAGCGTCGGTATCTCCGCGATTTTCAACCGTAATGGTGTAGACGATTTGATCGCCATTCTGAGCGAATTGAGGAGCGCTCTTGCTCACCGCCAAATCGACCTCATATTCATCCAGAACCGTGGTCAGGGTGCTGTCGGTGTTGTTTTCGACATTGCTGTCGTACTGGCGTGCAGAGCGAATCAAAACCTTGTTGAGGAGCTCGTTCTGCGCTGTGGAATCGACCTCAACGGTAATGCTGAACATAGCGCTGTCATTTGCAGGAATGTGGCTGAATTTATACACCCGGGTACCATCCTCGACAAGCGACCCGACATCGTCGTATTTGTAGGTCACTCCCTGCGGCAGCATATCGGTGATCTCGACATCATAGGCATCCGAGGGGCCCTGGTTATAAACGGTAATGTAATAGTTGAGAAGTTTGCCGCGTTTGACCCAGCGCACAGCGCGCTTGTCGATTCGCAGGTCAGCATCGGTCACCGGATAGGTGTAGGCGCTGGCGAGGTCGTTGTCGTCATCCGGGTCATTGATGCCGAGCTCGACGATATTGCGAATGGTATCGCCATCAGCAGCAGTGATTTTGATGGTGAGGGTATAGGTTTTTACCTCGTCGGCCTCAAAGCGGCCGAGATCGACAACATTATAGCGTTCCGATAACGCTTCAGGCAAAGTGGTAGAAACCACAGTCGCCCCTTCGGGCAGCAGCTCCTCGATCACCACCTGCCCGACAGCACGGTTGCTGCGGTTTTTCACCTTGATCTCATAGGTAATTTCTGTTTCGCCGGGGGAAACGCGCAGCGGTCCGGTTTTTTCGACTGAAAAATCAGACCCGTCGAAGCGGATCGGGTCAAGCCGCAGCTCGAGCTCACGGCCATCGATGACGCCATCGCCGTCCGTATCCTGTTTACGCGGATTGGAGCTGAGGTCTTGCTCTTCATAATTTTTGAGACCGTCGTTATCGGTGTCATCCTCACCATCGGGTATACCATTGTTGTTCTCATCCGCGATCAGCGGATTATAGCCGTTTTCAAGCTCAAAATCGTCTTTCATGCCGTCGTTGTCATCATCGGAATCCTCGCTGTTGGGCACGCCGTCACCGTCTGTATCAGCAATGGCCATGAGGGGGCCAAAGCGAATATCAAAAGCACCGGTATTGTTGCCGGCACCGATGAGCAGGATGATAGCACCAACATGAGAGAAACTGGCACCGGCACCGGCTGAAACGACAAAATCATTGAAGAGAAAGGAAAAACCGGCTTTGTTAAAGAGATTGCCGGGAATAGTAGTGGAAATTTCGGAAATGTTATCTTTGTCAGAAAGCACCACCAGTCCGATTTTGATCGGATTGACATTGCTCAGCACCGTCAAGTGTATGGCATCGTACATACCGCCGCCGGTGAAATCGACGCTGTCGAGTCCGGTGGACTGTACCTCTTCGAAATTATCATCATCACCATCCCAGATCAGTAGCGCCTTGCCCCTGACTGAGCCATCCTGGCGGTAATAGAGCTCACCCTGATCCAGGGCGACACGAATGCCCTCCATGTAGTTGGGCACGTTTTCGACCTCTACAACGAGATCGCGCTCACCACCGAGCATGTTGCCGTCGCGGAGTTTGCCGTCTGTTTTCGGCGGCGGATTAAACTCGTCATTGGTACCGACAAAAAGCGGCAGCTGGCCGGTGGTCCAGTCGTCGATGACGAGCTGGGCCTGTACAGGTGAGCCGGTAAACAGCACTATCATGGCAATAAAAACCATGAAAACCCGCGCAGACTTTTTTATGTACGTTGTTTGTTTAGTGTCCATATTCAGGTTCTCCTCTTCGTGCGAATATGACCTGCTTTATTTGATTCAAGAAATAATAATTAGTGTGATATTTGCTCTTAGAATAGTTAACAACCCGGCGGAATAATTCATTCCGCCCAAAATCCTGAATTTCACCCCTGGCAAAAAAATGGCGATAACAGATAAAAGCATTAACCGGGTACAAACGTAGCCAAATTGCTCTTGTGTATTGCATAACAGAATCTTATATTTTCAAGATGGAACAAGATAAAAAAAACAAGGAACAGAGTATGATGAAATTAAAAATCGACCGGCGCGGATTTTTACAAAAAAGCGCAGCCATCGGCATTGCCGGTGGCGTAGCGGGTAAATCGGTATTGGCACAGGAAAACAGTAAAGACAAAAACAAAAAAGTACTATTCGTTCACGGCGGCTGGGAAGGACATGAACCGCTGTTGTGCCGCGATATCTTTGTCCCCTGGATACGTCAGCAGGGATTCGAGGTGATCGTTTCGAATACGCTGGACAGCTATCTGGATGAAGCGCTGATGAGCTCACTCGACCTGGTGGTGCAGGTCTGGACCATGGGAGAGATCAGCAAGGATCAATCCAAAGGCTTGCGCCGGGCGATTCTCTCCGGTGTTGGCCTGGCCGGCTGGCACGGCGGACTCGGCGATTCCTTTCGCCAGGACGTCAAGTATCAATACATGGTAGGCGGACAATGGGTGGCGCATCCGGGCGGCGTTATCGACCATCGCGTCAATATCACCGACCATGAAGATCCGATCACGCGCGGACTGGATGATTTTGCCATGCATTCAGAGCAGTACTATATGCATGTCGATCCCAACGTCAAGGTACTGGCCACCACCACCTTTAGCGACGAAAACGATCCCTGGATCCGAGGCAGCGTCATTCCGGTGGTGTGGAAAAAAATCCACGGCAAGGGCCGCGTTTTTTACACCTCACTCGGCCACGTCGCCGCCGATTTTGACGTCCCCCAGGCTCGCGCCATCGTCGAGCGCGGTATATTGTGGGCTGCACAGAGCAAATACGAAGAGACGCCAAATCTGGTCTCCCCGGTCTATCCGATGATATAATTTCTAATTTCGGGGTCGGACCATGCTGGATCATTGTTTTTTAATGAGATAAATAAAAATATTCGCTTATTTTGCCCCTTAGAGGTGTGTTTTTGTGGTCAAAAAGGGGGTTTTAAGGATCGCCTCCTTTTTTCCACATTTGTATTTAGAAGGCTCTTTTCAGGGCAAAAAAGAGCCTTCTAAGGACGCTTTTTGAGTATTTTTCCCATCTAAACCATTGTTTTACAGCGAGTCTTCGAGGTCCGACCCCGAAGCCCGCTGTTCCGACACCCGGAAACAGAGACTGGAATACTATCTAAGCAAGATCATTTTTTCGCTTACCGCTCCATCCGCACATTGCAGTGTGTAGTAATAAATTCCGCTCGAATAGCCGGCAGCATCGAATGGCAGGGAATAGCTCCCCTTGTCCTGAAATGCATCGACCAGCGTCTCTATATGCTCTCCAAGAATATTGCATATTTTCAAGGTTACATTACCCGGCTTTTGTATGGAATACTCTATTCGTGTTTCACTATTGAACGGATTGGGATAATTTCGCAATACCGTATACTCCTGCGGCTGATCCGCCCGTTCAACCACGCTTGATCCGGATTGATATTGCAGAATTTGAAAGCCCTCGTAGAAACCCGAAATATAGAGTCTGCCTGGACGGTGCTCAAATGCATAGATGTAAAACGAGATCGGCAATGACGCAACGCTGTTCCATCCACTGGAAGGATGTTCTTCATATACACTCACTAAATAATCGCCGTCAAAGCCCAGTTCCATTGCAAAAAATTTATCCCCTAACACGCTGCCGGAAAAAGCCTGGCTGCTAAATTGATCATCGGCTGTTTCCAGTTCGGGCAGGGCACGGGAGCCATATATACTGATCCTGTCTCTGACCAATACATAGAGCTTGTTATCGTCGACCTCGAGCATGCCGGCTCTGCCATTCTGAGGAATCGTGGCGGCGATAACCGGATTTTGGGGATCAGCCACATTGATAACCACCAGTTGATTATTCCGGTCCGCCACCACCGCAAAAGAGTCGATCACCGCCATGTGTTCCGGATACGTCGTAAAAGGAATTTTTCCTTTTAGTTCAGGCATCCCGGGATCGGATACATCGACGATTCCAAACTCACCGGGGTTGACGATGTAAATCAAAGAGTCCTGTATAGTATAGACATTACCCCACAATTCCGGAATGTGATCACAGATCAATTCCGGTGCAACCGGATTCTGAAGGTTATATAAACGGAACGAGCCGCTTAGATTGGCAACCAAAAGCTCACCGCTTATTTGGATGGAAGAAATGGTCGAGATCCTTCCACCAATCCTTACCGTATCGACCAAAACCACTGACTGTGGATCGGAGACATCAATGATTTTAATGCCGAAAAATTCACCGGCTACATAAACATAAGGCTCCTTAACCGCAATATCCAGAGTTTGGCCCCCGACCAAATGATGACCAATCAGGGAAAGATCGGTTCGGGCTCGCGCCTGTATACCAAATAACCGGTCGCCTGCAAAAATACATTTGCTGTTAACACTTACGTGGTCGATCCCCCGGTACAAGTTGGCAATGTTGCCGATCTTCACCGGCGTCTCCAGGTTTTGAATATCGTAAATATCAACGCCGTTAAACCAAGCGGCAACAAAGAGGGAATCGCCCTTAATGAAAATATCCTTGCAGGTGGTGGTACCGCCGAATGTAAACCGGTGAGTTAAGGTATCGGGATCGGAAATATCAAAAACATCAACGCCTTCAGTGGTTCCACAGAAGAGATAAGAATTGTATAGAAGAAGGTTATTAATGGACTTTCCGTGATCGTAGGTCCAGGCCGGACGCGGATTTTGCGGATCGGACAGGCAATAACGGCTGAGTCGGCCTGAACCGGTTTGCAGAAACAGCGAAGAATCAGAAGCGGTCAAATATTGACAGCGGACATCCAGAGATATTTCACTTTGAAGCAAAGGCTGGGCCGGATCCGTACTATCATAGACTTTGATCTTTTGATTATACCCTTCATTTAAAAACAAAAAGCGGTCCGTAACGCAAAAGGATTCCTGAAACCATGGAAACCGTTCTACCAGCACCGGCGTCGTGGCATCGCTGATATCGTAAAGAGAAATATCGCCTCCGAACCAACTGCCCGTCCAGAGTTGATTATTTACGATAGCGAATCCGGTCACCGGATTTTCCGTATCCACCCGGGGATGCATCACCGGGTTTTCCGCATCCGCGTAATCGATAATTTCAAAATAGTTGCCGTTACTAAAGTACAAGACCTCCCCTGCCGTGATTGCATCAAAACAGGGTCCCTCAGACCAGGAGCCGATCTGCTGAAAAGTTTGACTGAATAGTGTTTGTGCAAGAAAGAGGCTGGTGAGTAATAGAGCCGTTCGGGTTTTCATGTTTACCTCCATTGATCCTTCGATATCAACCTCTGACAATCGAAGCGCAGATGTTATACACTCCAGGTTTGTTTAGGCAAATACAAAAAGTGAAACAGTTTTTACTGTTCATAATGGGCAGGCTGGTGGCCGATTGTAGCGATTCTTTTTGTTAATAGCAACATTTTTTGTTTCAGGACGTACCACTTGAACTTTGGGATCGAACCCGGTTGAAGCATAATTCTTAATGATATAGGTCAATAAAAAGAGTGGTTTTAGCTTTTGGCGGTGCATTTTTGCGGTCAAAGGGGAATGTTAAGATCGCATTTTTTTATGTGTATTTGTTTTTGCTTAATAGGCTTTTTTCAGGGCAAAAAAAAAAAAAAAAGAGTCCTCTACGGGCGATGATGGAGCATCTATCGAATCTAACCTATTGAATTATAGTTATTTTCTAAGGTCCGGCCCCGGAATACACAGCCGGCCGGACATGCCGCAAAACCCACCGGTAATCTGGAAGAAAATACCATTCGCCTGAGCTGGGATGCAGTAAGCGATGATGCCACCCCCTGTCGGTGCACTGACCTACAATTTACGCTTGGGAACCAGTTCAGGTGCCAATGACGTCTTTACCGCTCTGACCCGGGCGAAAGGGCAACGGTTCGTACCGGATGCCGGAAATCGCGGCAGCTGTCGGACTCTGATTTTTTACCGGACACCCGTTATTATTGGTCCGTGCAATGCATCGATCAGAGTTTGGCTGCGTCCCCGTTTGCTGCTGAACAATCATTCATCACCCCATCGGCGAATCTGGCCTAAACATGCCTGTAACCGTTGTCAAGATGAATAATTTGAATTATGCTGTCGTTTTCCGCTTTTAAATTTTTTCTTGGCGATTCTTCGTGTCCTTTGCGGTTCATTTTATTCGGATGTAACATGTCACAAATCAATCTATGTTGATTTTTATTTTGGTAGGGTTTTTTGTCTGGCTCTCCATAAAAAAACCTTTGATACGGCTTGAGGTTAAAAAATAATTACCGTCTTTGTCGAATCCCACCGAAACATTCTTTTAAATATCCAGGGTAAGGATAAGGTAACCGCGATCCCTGCAAGCGCTTTTCATCGGTCAAAAAAAATTCTAAAGGTCTTTAATAATTCATTTTTTACTTGCTTTGATCGAAAAAATTATTTATAATTAGGGTTAAGCATAAGTCAAGTGATTTATGCTGGCTTCACCGGGGTAAATGTAAACCAGGGGAATTCAAAAATGCATCGATATCCAAATCTAAAATCCTATATGTTTCCTTGTCAACTCGAGCGATAATACTCGAAAAAATTGTAATGTCTGCAAGACAATAAAACCGGAAAATGGTTTAAAACACTTTCAGGGGTATACATCATGTTTGCAACTGTTTTGCATCACCTCAAGAGCCCGGAGAATACAGGAATGATCGTGCGCATGCATGTGGCATTCAATGGCAACGAATTAATAATCGTAGGGCCCGAGCCATGGCGTTTTAAAAAGCGCACCCAGGCGTTTTCGCGCAGATTGGAAAAAATCTGCAATTTAATATATCTGAAAGATGATGAAGCATTATTTGAATGGTTTGATGTAAATGAATATACACCTGTGGCAGTTGAAATTGCTGAAAACCCCAATTTTCTGCCCGATTTTGTGTTTCCACCGCGTCCGGCGATTATTGTCGGCAATGAAGGCACAGGACTTGCGCCGGACTTTATTGATCGTTGCGGCGCTGTCGTAACCATACCGCAATATGGACCGGTGGCGTGTCTTAATGTAGCCATGTCATGCGGGGTGGCAATATATGAATTCATGCGAAACAAACCCGTAAAACACGAGATTTCACAACAAAAATATGTGATTGATGATGTCCAATCTTTGCCTGCAGACCAGGAATGAGCAATTGTAATTGTTTAGGCCAAACAAATTCAGTATCGCGATCACTTTTTCCGGAAACAAATAAAGCGAACTCCTATTACCGACACAACTGGACACTGGAAGCACATCGATCTCGCTATAGCGCCTTCCTGGCAACGATGCGATTATTCGGATGATGGAATTTGTTTTTACAATAATCAGAATTCCTTGACCAAATGCAAACTCGACCGGCGGATCACGCATTGCGACTTGAGGACATGAAAAATCCTGCACTCCGATCCTGACAACAAGCGATTCTTCTTTAATGATGAACTAGACTGAATCCGTCATTATAATGGGATATTGTCAATAGTTGTGGATCAAAAAAGCGTATCACTTTGACATTTTATGCAACTTTTTTCAATTTTTCGTTCTCGGGTATTCCGTCGATAAATTTTTCTCCCTCGAGAACATATGGCAGCAATTTAAAGCCACGCAATTTGCGCCATCTTTTTTCGGCTTCTCTGGCCAGCTGAAATACCATTGTCAAAGTTGCATCACGAGATCCACATCCTTTCGTTCTTTTTGTTCTGAGCCGAACCGTGGCAAACGTCGACTCAATCGGATTTGTTGTCCGTATATGCTGCCAATGAACAGCCGGGAAATTATAAAACGAAAACAGTTGATCAAAATCTTTAGTCAGGCATTTGACTGCTGCCGGATATTTATCTTCAAAAGTTTTGACGAAAAAATCATACTCTGAAAGTGCAGCTTTTTTGCTGTCAGCTAAATGCATATCATGAATCACTGCTGTCCGGTTGTTTTAAGAAATCGTAGCTGTAAGTTATTAATATTTAAATAGTAAATCATGGCAAAAAAATTTTTCTACTTGAATTCGTCTGAGCTTACTATATTCTTCAAGAAGACATTCTTGGAGGAATCTAGTGTATACAGGAAAATTAGTTTTCTCACAGCTCATTTCATTTTTACCGAAATACGAATTCCAAAAGTGTGTTAAAAAATATCGCGGTCACCATAAAGTTAAACATTTTTCATGCTGGGATCAATTCCTTTGCATGTGCTTTGCACAGCTAACCTATCGGGAAAGCTTACGGGATATTGAAGCCTCTCTGCGGTCAATGAACAGCAAGTTATATCACATGGGCTTTCGCTATAAGATATCCCGCAGTACTCTGGCCGATGCGAATGAAAAAAGAGACTAGCGCATTTATGCCGACTTTGCTCAAGTCTTGATCCATCAAGCCAGAGAGTTATATCAGCATGATGATTTTGGATTAGAGTTAAATGAAACCGTTTATGCATTGGATTCAAGCACCATCGATTTGTGTTTATCTTTGTTCCCTTGGGCCAGATTTCGAAAAACCAGGGCAGCAGTCAAGCTGCATACATTACTGGACTTGCGAGGGAGTATCCCTGTTTTCATTGAAATTACGGATGGTAAATTCCATGATGTCAACATTCTCGACATTCTCATCCCGGAGCCTGGATCCATCTATATCATGGATCGTGGATATATTGATTTTAAACGATTATACTCCCTTCATATCGACAAGGCGGTCTTCATGATCCGGGCCAAATCCAATTTTCAGTTCAACCGGATGTATTCACATCCTGTCGATAAATCAACCGGTCTGAAATGTGATCAAACGATTCAGTTGTCCGGGTTTTACACCACAAAACATTATCCAGAGAAACTCAGACGCGTGCGGTACACCGATCCAGAAACCCAAGATGATTTTGTTTTTATTACCAATAACTTTCATTTACCCGCCCTTACAATCGCTCAGCTTTACAAGTGCCGGTGACAGGTAGAATTATTTTTCAAATGGATTAAGCAGCACCTGCGCATCAAATCATTTTTTGGTACTTGAGAAAATGCCGTAAAAACTCAAATCTGGATTGCGATCTCCGTGTATATCTTGATTGCCATTGTGAAAAAGCAGTTGAATCTGAATATCTCACTTTACACTTTTTTACAGATCTTGAGCGTGACTGCTTTCGAAAAAGTTGA
>WJMF01000208.1 GCA_014728085.1 Candidatus Zhuqueibacterota bacterium | reverse complement strand
GCCTGGATGCTGAATTACAATAACGAAGAACACAACCTGAGAAAACGACAGAACCGCAAAGACCTCTCCAAAAGAATGCAGCAATTTTTCGATCACTATCTCAAAGACGCACCGCCTCCGGTATGGATGGAAAAAGGTGTGCCCGCCATCCTCAAGGGCAAAACCTGGGGATTTGAACTGATCAAGGAACATTAAACAAAAAAAAGCGCACCGGTTCGATCAAATTGATCCTTTTGATTCACCGCTGCGCTTTTTCCCTTTGCGCCTTTGCTTCTTTGCGTGAGGCCTGAATATCTTCCAAAAAGAATAATATCCCAAACTGCTCAAGACACCCGCGTATCCACCCTCGCCGCATGCCCGGCTTCATAAGCGCTGATCTCATCCTGATATTTGAGGAGATATCCCAATTGATCGATGCCCTGCAGCAGGCAGGTCTTGCTAAAGACATCGATATCAAACAAAATACGTTTACCATGCGGCAATTGCAGCGTCTGCGTCTCCAAATCAATGGTTACCGCATCGGCCGAGATTGGATTACCTCGTTCAATCAGTGTATTCAATGTCCCCGCATCAACCACGATCGGTAAAAGACCATTCTTCAGCGCGTTGCTGCGGAAAATATCGGCAAAACCGGTGCTGATAATGGCGCGAAAGCCATAGCCGCTCAACGCCCATGGCGCATGCTCGCGGCTGGAACCGCAGCCGAAATTGTCGCCGGCCACCAGAACCTCGGCCTTTTTGGCCTCTTCCCGATTGAGAATACATTCTTCTTTGGGCGAGCCGTCGCTGTGGTAGCGCCAGTCATAAAAACAGTTATCCCCCAGTCCCGCTTTATCGGTAATCTTTAAATACCGCGCCGGAATAATCTGGTCGGTGTCGATATCGTTGACCGGCAAGGTAACATAACGGCTGGTTATCTTGATAAATGGTTTCATTCAATCAATCCTTATTTGCGCATAAACTCTCTGACATCTGCTATGGTACCGGTTACGGCGCAAGCCGCGGCGGTCATGGGACCGGCCAGCAAGGTTCGGCCGCCCTTGCCCTGCCTGCCTTCAAAATTGCGGTTGCTGGTGCTGACGGCATATTGTCCGGCCCGCAATTCGTCGCCGTTCATGGCGATGCACATGCTACAGCCGGGGTAGCGCCATTCCGCCCCCGCCTCGAGAAAAATCTGGTCCAGGCCCTCTGCTTCAGCCTCCTTTTTTACCCGGTTCGACCCCGGCACCACCAGGGCACGGACGTGGTCAGCGACTTTGCGGCCCTTTATCACCTCTGCAGCGGCGCGCAGATCCGACAAGCGGCCGTTGGTACAGCTGCCGATAAAAACGACATCGATGCGCTTGCCCCTGATCGGCTGACCCGGTTTAAAATCCATATAAGCCAATGCTTTTTGCAATGCCGCTTTTCGATTCACATGCACGACAGCGTCCGGATCAGGAATCACTCCATCAACACCGATCACCTGAGCCGGCGTGGTGCCAAACGTGATCATCGGCGGCAAAGAGGCGACATCCATTTCCACCCTTGTATCACAGGATGCACCCGGATCGGAGCACAGTTGCCGCCATTGCTGTAACGCTTCTTGCCACTGCCTGCCCGTTGGAGCAGCCGGACGCTTGCTGAGATAATCAAAGGTGACATCATCCGGAGCCACCATGCCGGCGCGGGCCCCTGCTTCGATGCTCATGTTGCACAGCGTCATGCGGCCTTCCATGTCGAGCGAGCGGACGGCGCTGCCGCTGTACTCGATCACATAGCCGGTACCGCCATTGATACCGATTTTGCCGATCAGCGCCAGAATGATATCCTTGGCGCCCACTCCCCGGGGCAAAGATCCGGTGATCTCCACCTTCATGGTCCGCGGTTTGTTTTGCAGCAGGGTTTGCGTCGCCAGGACATGTGACACTTCACTGGTACCGATACCGAACGCCAGGGCACCAAAAGCACCGTGCGTGGCTGTATGGCTGTCGCCGCAAACAATGGTCATACCGGGCTGGGTCAACCCCAGCTCCGGTCCGATGACGTGGACAATACCGCGATTTTTAACCTCGATACCGTGCAAGGGGATACCAAAGTCGCGGCTGTTCGTTTGCATTCGGGCGATCTGGGCGGCAGCAAGCTCATCCTCCAGCGCGGAACCGGGCGGTGACGTCGGGATAGAATGATCTATGGTTGCCAGCGTTTGGTGCGGCCGCCGAACCGTTAATTTGTTTTGACGCAACACCTCAAACGCCTGCGGAGAGGTGACTTCGTGAATCAGATGCAGATCGATATAGAGAATGGCGGGGACACCATTTCCCGCTTTGACCAGATGGTTTTGCCAGATTTTTTCGAATAACGTTCTTTTCATAATCAACTTTAACCTGTTTAGTCCTGACACGGATTACGCAGTACAGCTCCTGTATGAGCTGAGGTTACATGGGTGGCATAGCGGGCCAGCCAACCGTGTGTGATTTTTTCTTTAAAAGGCGGCGTTTGCGCCAGGCGTTCCTGCAGCTCTTTTTCGGAGAGCTCGACGTCGAGCCTGCGATTTGCCAAATCGATCGAAATCACATCACCGTTTTTCAGGGCGGCAATCGGTCCGTTGGCGGCGGCTTCCGGACTGATGTGACCGATACAGGCGCCACGGGTGCCGCCGGAAAATCGCCCGTCAGTGATAAGCGCGACCGAATCTCCCAGTCCCATGCCCATGATGGCAGAAGTGGGGGAAAGCATTTCCCGCATACCGGGTCCGCCTTTGGGCCCTTCGTAGCGGATGACGATAACATCTCCCGGATTGATCTTTTTGTTGTTGATCGCCTCGATCGATTCCTCTTCGCTGTTAAATATCCGTGCCGGGCCACGGTGTTTTTGCATCTTTTCGGATACAGCACCGGTTTTGACCACCGATCCCTGCGGCGCCAGGTTGCCGAAGAGAATGGACAATCCGCCGGTGGCGGCATAGGGTCGCTCCAGCGGGCGGATAACCTCTTTATCGAGAACCGAAGCGGATTCGATGTTTTTGCCCAGCGGCTGGTTGGTAACAGTGATACAATCCGAATCGAGTATCCCCTCCAGCTTGCTCAATTCCGACAGAATCGCCGGCACACCCCCGGCACGGTCAACGTCTTCGATGTGAACCGTGCGGGATGCAGGCGATACTTTACAAAGATAGGGTACCTTGTCCGCCAGGCGATTGAGATCCGCGAGTTCGAGTTCGACCCCGGCTTCGTGGGCAATGGCAAAAGTATGCAATATGGTATTGGTCGAACCACCCATGGCCAGATCCAGGGCCAGGGCATTGTAAAAGGCGGAACGCGTCATAATATCGCGCGGTTTGATATCAGCTTTAACCAGGTCCACAATAGCGTGACCGGCCTTTTCGAGCAGTTGTTGGCGCTGCGGAGATTCCGCCGGAACCGTACCGTTTCCCGGTAATCCCATGCCCAGTGCTTCGGTGAGACAGTTCATGCTGTTGGCGGTAAACATACCGGAACAGCTGCCACAACCGGGACAGGCGATTCTTTCGAGTTCTTCCAGTTCCTGCAGGGAGATTTGATCGTTGTGATATTGTCCCAGACTCTCAAAAACCGAAATCAGGTCAGCTTTTTCTCCGGAAGCGGTTTTACCTGCCCGCATCGGCCCGCCGGAGATAAATATCGCCGGAATATTCAGGCGCGCTGCCGCCATTAACATGCCGGGGACGATTTTGTCGCAATTGGGAATGCAGACCAGTCCATCGAGCTGATGCGCTGTTGCCATGGTCTCAACCGAATCGGCGATGAGCTCGCGCGACGGCAGGCTGTACTTCATGCCGATATGCCCCATGGCGAGTCCGTCGCAGATACCGATAGTGTTGAATTCAAAGGGCGTACCGCCGGCTTTGCGGACAGCCTCCTTGACCTTGCGGCCGAACGCCTGCAGGTGGACATGGCCGGGAATAAGATCGACATAAGAGTTGCAGACGCCGATAAAAGGCTTTTGAAAATCATCCTCCCCAAGACCGGTTGCCCTGAGCAGGCTCCGATGTGGCGCCCGGTCGGTTCCGCTTTTGATTTTATCCGATTTCATAGGCTCCCTGTTTCATTGCTAAATAAATAGTAAAATAAAAAATAACATGAAATCGTTAAAAAAACAAGCAATAGTTTTAATAAAATTATTATAAAAGCAATAAAAAAGCAAAATAGTTTGTTGATTATGAATATTATATTAAATAATTTACGGCTCTGACAATGCGTAAAAATTTAACGCAGCGGGCACTGAGACCAGCAGAGAAAAACTTGGCGATTTCTTCATTCCGCCACCCGGAATTTTTTGCAGCAAGCGTCTCATCCGCTCTGGAATATCCATTTCCGGGATTCTTGACATACCCCGAAGGTGAGCGGTAATTTTTATACCGATGTTTAACAATGGAGGCTGTATGCGGAATCATCATTATAAATTCGAAACCCTGGCATTGCATGCCGGACACAGCATTGATGAGGACACGTTATCGCGGGGGGTTCCGGTATACCGGACCTCCTCCTATTTGTTCAAAAGCACCGAACACGCCGCCGATCTTTTTTCGCTCAAACAGATGGGCAATATTTACACCCGTTTGGGCAATCCGACCCAGGAGGTTCTGGAAAAACGGATGGCCGCACTCGAAGACGGAGGAGGCGCACTGGCGCTGGCATCCGGCACGTCGGCAATCTTTTATACCATTATCAACATCTGTTGCGCCGGAGATGAAATCGTTTCCGCCAACAACCTCTATGGCGGCACTTATACCATGTTCGATACCATTCTACCGCAATTCGGCATTCGGGCAAAATTCGTCGACACCGGCAATAGCAATGAATTTGAAAAGGCGATAACCGGGAAAACCAGAGCCATATACGTCGAAACCATCGGCAATCCGGTATTGCAGGTCACCGATCTGCAAGCGATATCGCGCGTCGCGCAAAAACACCATCTTCCCCTCATCGTCGATTCCACCTTTACCACCCCCTATTTGTTGAAACCGCTCGAGCACGGCGCTGATATCGTCGTCCATTCCCTGACCAAATGGCTCGGCGGACACGGCACCGGTATCGGCGGTGTTGTGGTGGATTCCGGAACCTTTGACTGGACCGATAAAAAATTCAAGCTTTATAACGAGCCTGATCCAGGCTATCATGATTTGCGCTATGCTCATGATCTGGGCGAATATAATCCTTTCGCCTTCATCATGCGTATGCGGCTGGTGCCGCTGCGCAACCTCGGTGCCTCCATTTCGCCGGATAACGCCTGGATGTTTTTACAGGGCATCGAAACCCTGGCGCTGCGCATGGAACGGCACTGCCGGAATGCTATGGCGGTTGCCAAACATCTGGAACAACACAGCAAGGTAGCATGGGTTCGCTATCCCGGACTCGAAAGCGATCCGACGTATCCGGTGGCGAAAAAATACCTGACAAAAGGCTATGGCGGCATGGTGGTCTTTGGCGTCGAGGGCGGCGCCAAAAAGAGCGAAAAATTTATCAACAATTTGCGCCTCTTTTCACATCTGGCCAATGTCGGTGATGCCAAAAGCCTGGCGGCGCACCCCTCCAGCACCACCCATTCGCAGCTCTCCGAAGCGCAGCAGCGCGCCGGCGGCCTGTCACCGGAACTAATCCGCCTATCCATCGGCATCGAAAACATCGATGATATCATCGCCGACATCGATCAGGCCCTTGCGGCAACCTGATTTTTACACTGGCAACTGGATATTTTTATTGTTATTTTAATAAATATTATCGGGCGCTAAAAACTTTAAACCGCAGAGAACGCCAAGAGCGCTGAGAAAAAATAGTGCCTATTGCTTTGACCATTCCAACGAGGCCCTAACCATCAGGAAACAAAATGGGCGAAAAACAATTTGACGTCTTTAAAAATTGATTTGGATTTGAGATTTTTTAGGGCTTTTTTTATTTTTCAAATCAGTTCGTTTTTCTTTGCGTTCCTTTGCGTTCTCGGCGGTTTCATCTTTACCTGATTCCAAATGAAACCGCATATGAAAAAAAACGATCGATCCATAGGGCTGGTGAAAACGCAATATTTCACCTTTGCCGAGCCTCCGAACGAAATGGTTTTGCAGAGCGGCGAAAAACTGGGACCAATTACCCTCTCCTACGAAACCTACGGCCGTCTCAACAATGACCGCAACAACGCCGTCCTCATCGCCCACGCCCTCTCCGGGGATGCGCATGCCGCCGGGCGTCACAAGAAAACAGACCGCAAGCCCGGATGGTGGGATTTTATGATCGGACCAGGCAAACCTTTTGACACCGACAAATATTTCGTCATCTGCTCCAATGTCATCGGCGGCTGCAAGGGGTCCACCGGTCCGTCATCCATCAATCCCGAAACGCAAAAACCCTACAACCTGAGTTTCCCGGTGGTCACCATCGGCGATATGGTCAAAGCGCAAAAGGAACTGATGGACCACCTCGGCATCGAATCCCTTTTAAGCGTTGCCGGCGGATCGATGGGGGGTATGCAGGTTCTCGAATGGGCGATTAAATATCCGGATTTTGTCAAATCCGCTCTGCCGGTTGCCACCACCAGCCATTACAGCGCCCAGGCCATCGCCTTTGACGAAGTGGGACGGCAGGCCATCTTTGCCGATGATAACTGGGAGAACGGCAACTACCTGGACAGGGGCGTTACCCCGGATAAAGGACTCTCGGTGGCCCGCATGCTCGCCCATATCACCTATCTGAGCGAAGAGGGTATGCATCTCAAATTCGGACGCAAGCTGCGCCAAAAAGAGCGTTATGGCTATGACTTTAGTCTTGATTTCGAAGTGGAAAGCTATTTGCGCTACCAGGGACAGAGCTTTATCAAGCGCTTTGACGCCAATACCTATCTCTATATCACCAAAGCCATCGACTATTTCGATCTGGTTCTGGAACACGGCTCGTTGCAAAAAGCATTTGAAAATGCAAGCGCAAAATTTCTCCTGATCTCATTCACGTCGGATTGGCTCTTTCCCACTTCCGCTTCCAAGGCGATTGTCCGCGCCCTTAAAATCAACAAAAAAACCGTCAGTTTTTGTGAAATCCCTTCCGCGTATGGTCACGATGCCTTTTTGATTGAAGGAGCGGAGATAAAACGCCTCGTTGACGGATTTCTGGAAAACATCCACAAACACGAGTGCCGGAAAAAATGACGAATCAGGAAAAAAATACACTGCGCACCGATCAGCAAAGAATCATCGATTTGATCCGCCCTCACAGCAGGGTTCTTGATCTCGGCTGCGGAAACGGGGAGCTATTATGCAAACTCATGCATAAAAAAGCAGTACAGGGACATGGCATAGAAATAGATGTCGACTCGATCATCGAGTGCATTGAAAAAGGCGTGCCCGTGATTCAGATGAATCTGGACGAAGGGCTGGGGGATTATTCGGATCACTCATTTGATTATGTCATTCTCAGCCATACGCTGCAGGTGGTAAAAAAACCGCATTTGATTCTGAGGGAGATACTCCGCGTCGGTCGCACCGGGATTGTCAGCGTACCCAACTTCGGCTATTGGAAAGTTCGCCTGCAATTGCTTTTCAAAGGTAAAATGCCGGTAACAAAAACGCTGCCGTTTGATTGGTACGACACACCCAACATTCATCTTTTGACCATCAAAGATTTCAAACTGTTTTGCAAAAGAGAAAATATCGACATCATGGATCAGGTCAATCTGGGTGTGAATCGCGGAAAAATGCGTATCGGCAATGTTTTTCCCAATTCTTTTGCAGAATCCGTGGTCTTTACCCTGGGTAAAAAAGCCGGGCCCTGAATCCGCTCACTTTTTTATCGAAGATTTATAGGTCCGCAGGGCGCGCTCGCGGGCATATTTATGCTCAACAAGGGGGCCCGGATAGTCGGAGGTATTCCACTCCGGCACCCACTCTTTTATATATTTTGACTTGGGATCGTATTTTTGAGCCTGTATAGCCGGATTAAAGATGCGAAAGTACGGTGCGGCATCACAGCCGGTCCCGGCTGCCCACTGCCAGTTTCCGTTGTTGGCGGAGAGATCATAGTCGAACAATTTTTCAGCAAAGTAGCGCTCTCCCCAACGCCAGTCGATGAGCAAATGCTTGCATAAAAAGCTGGCGGTGATCATGCGAACCCGATTGTGCATGAATCGGCTTTGATTCAGCTGCCGCATGCCGGCATCGACAATGGGATAACCGGTGGTTCCCTCGCACCATCGATTGAATTCCTCACGGTCGTTTCTCCACTCAATCTCTTCATACGCTTTTCTAAACGCCCGTTGTTCCACATGAGGGAAATGATAGAGTATGGATTTGAAAAATTCCCGCCAGACGAGCTCGGACAACCAGGTCGAATTCAGCCTTAGACCGGCTTGAACGCATTTGCGTATGCTGATGGTGCCGAATCGCAGATGCATGCCCAGCCTGGTGGTGCCGTCCTTTAGCCAGGGATAATCTCTTGTTTTATGATAGTTTTTAATAATATCCGTATCCAGTTCGGGTTCATCAAAGGACATTTGGGTCTCCCGGAATCCGATTTCCTTTAGCTCCAAAAGGCCGAACGGAGGTGTTTTGACAAACTGCCCGAAAAGAGACGTGGATGGATGCTCCTGTAAAACCAGATCATTGAGATTATCCAGCCATCTGTTTTTATAAGGGGTATAGACGATATAGGGATCGCCGTCCGCTTTGAGAATTTCATTCTTTTCGAAAATAACGCTATCCTTGACCAGAGTAAAATCAATGTCTCTCTGTTTTAAAAAATCCTTAATTTGTTCATCGCGTTTTATGGCATAGGGGTCATAATCCGCATTGGCATAGACCCGCTTTATGGAGAACCGTTCGACAAGGTTTTTCCAGCTCTCCAGGGGCGTGCCATGATAAACCAGAAGCGACGAATTGTGCTGATTCAATCTCTTTTCCAGAGAGTGTAGGGTCTGATGGATAAAATGAACCCGTGCATCCGCTTTATTCGAAAGCGAATCGAGGATACGGGTGTCAAAAATAAATACAGGCAAAACCGGATCGCCGCTTTCCAGAGCACGAGACAGCCCCGCATTGTCCTCGAGGCGCAAGTCATGACGCAACCAAAATACAGTCAGGTTTTGAGATGGACCGGACATTTTTTGCCTCCCTTATGATTTACGCGTAAACAGCCCCCAACCGGAAAAAAACGCCGGTTGGCAATGTTTTCTTAAATGCGGCCGTTTGTCACTGCTGTTTGTGTTGCATTAAAAAATATTTTTTAATAATATACAATAAGGTCAAATGATCTACCCGGTACTATTCCATGTTTAGATAAATCATTCACAAATACGCTTTACGCGCTTGTATAAGGAAAAAATATGAAGAAAAAAACGATAATCCAAATCGCACTTTTTGTTTTACTCGCTGTTGTCGTTGTTTTTGTGGTTTGTGAGTATAAGAGAAAGCCGCTTCGCTATCATAAAGCCGGCATCGAAGAAATCGACAGGGACATCAGATCAATCAGTGCCAAAGATTTAACCATTGCGGAAAGAATGAGCTATTATTCGGAACGGTTTTTAGGCGCCCCTTACAAATTGGAGTCTCAGGGAGACGGACCCTATGCAAAATATGACCGGTTGCCATTGCTCAATCTCAAAAAAATCAATTGTATGACCTATTGTGAAATCGCTATGGCGTTAACGCTATCGGATTATTATGTCGATTTTTTCAATATCCTGCAACACATCCGCTATTACAACGGCATTATTGGTATGGCAACCCGTAACCACTATACCATGGTCGATTGGGTTCAGGCCAATTCCTGGTGCCTGGACGACGTTACCCTGCAGCTCGGTGGCGATCAAGCGATAGCTGTTGAACGGACCATCAGCCACGCTGAATTTTTTAAAAACAAAGGCATCGACGATATTCCGGTGATGTGGCCCGACCGGCGCACCACCATTCATTATCTGCCGTTCGAACAATTGCTAAACGAAAAACCCGAATTGCAAAGCGGGGATATCGTTGCATTGATTCAGAACATGGGAGGCATTTTTTCTGCCCACATGCTTATCTATATCGAAAATGAAACCGGCGCCTTTTTTCGCCACGCCAGCATGTCGGCGGAAAAAACCGTGGACAGTCCCTATGAGCAATATCTGCAGGGGGTGTCGGAAAATCCGCGGTACCTCGGCATGTCGTTTATGCGGCTAAAGGAAGAGATAGACTGGAAAAAAAATCACGGTAAATTCATCGTACCGCTGAATATTATATCGCGCTCTGAATGGGGAGCCGCTCCCTTGAAAGGCGAAGGCATAGAACACATTCCGAAACGGATCACCATTCACCATACCGGCGTCGTTTATGAAGGCGTTCCGGTTGCTCTGGAATATCTAAAAGGAATACAGAGATATCACCAGGAAGACAAACAGTGGATCGATATCGCCTATCATTACCTTGTCGATTTAAATGGCCGTATATATGAAGGGCGGCCAGAACACCTGGTCGGCGACACCGCCACGGATTATGATCCGCATGGACATTTGAACATCTGCCTGCTGGGCAACTATGAAGACCAGACACCTGACCGCAGTCAGATTGAATCCATGAGCCGTTTGATCGCAGACCTCTGTCTAAAATATGATATCTCCCCCAAAACCATCAAGGGCCATAAAGAGCTGACAGACACCAAATGTCCGGGAAAAAATCTTTTTGAATTGGTAAAAAACAAAACAGTATTAAATGAGGTCGAAAAGAAAATTCGTCTGCGCCACTAACAATCTTGCGTAACATCACAACCGGATGAATAAAGATTTGCAATGAGATAATCTATTTCTTACATTTATTTGTATATCCTATGCGGCGGTTGGGCATCATTATGTATAACCGCATTACAGGCATCCTGGAAAAGACATCTTTTTATTGCCGAAAGGAATATAAAACATGCGAAAATTTTTATATATTCTTATCCTGATTTTATGTTTTCCGCTTTGGTCAGGAGCCCAATCCATCGACTACGGACCCGGCCTTTTCCACGTCAATCCGGCCTGGACGATTAAAAAACAAAGCTTTTATCTCGGTAGCCATTCCCGTGCCTTTTTCAAGGATGAAATACAGTCTGTGAACGGCGGAGAGGAAAAGCAGGGCATTACCTATTGGGATATCCAGGGTGGCATGGGGCTGTATTATGGTTTATCCTCCAAATTCCAGCTCGGGTTTTCTCAGATATTATATCAAGACACTCACGAGAATGGTTCAGGATACAGTATACCCGGAAATATCTTTTTCCAGGCCAAACTGGGGCGCCTGAGTCCGCCCAACAGCAACTGGATGGCAGGGCTGCAGCTGGATGTACGCCTTCCTCTCGGTAATTACACCAACATCCCTCTGGAACCCTACACCGTTGATCGCATCGGCATCGGTCTCAAGGGACTCTTTTCAATTGTTTCGGAGCCGATGTTTCCCGAGTATGGCGTCAATATCCACGGTAATATCGGTTTTTTTTCTCATAATGATCTCGGTATGGTTCTTACAAATGCCGACGACGACACGATTACAGTGGATGAAACTTCTCAAGAGCTGATATATGGCCTCGCGTTTTCCACCTCCATGCAAGAGTTCTCCCTCTTTGCCGAACTTTACGGACGTACGTTTCTCACCCGACCACCGGTTTCAGCCTACAGTCGCGAAAACAGCATCTATATCTCTCCTGGTATCAGTTATACCCCCAATCCGTGGATGAAGCTCAAAGTGGCGCTGGATATACGAATCCTGGGTGGAAAGGATGAAACCCTTTATGGCGGCAAGGGGGGAAGTTATGCGCAATTGCCGTGGGAGCATGTACCGAACTATCCGAGTTGGCGTATCAATGTGGGTACCGTCATCGCGCTGAATCCCACCAAATCGGTTGAGCAAAGAAAGCAATATCTCAATACCCAGAAAGAAAGGGCGCTGGAGTCGGTATCCGGACAGGAGACCATTTACGACAGATTAACGGATGACAGAAGAGAAGCTGAAAATGTTGAAGCCGAACTCGAGCGCATCAGAGCCGACCGCGAGAGGATGGAAAGATTGCTGGAAAGATTGAAAACGATCCTTGAAAGCCCGTCCCAACCGGAAGAGAAATAACCAGTTTTACCCTCCGCAAAAAAACAATAACACGGAAGCAACTGATTGGCGGATTATCAATCAGTTGCTTCTTATAGAACCGGGGATATTAAACCGTCTCGACTTTATCAAATAAAAATTTTCGCAATTGGTCGATCTTGACCCGTTCCTGTTGCATCGAGTCGCGATCGCGTATGGTGACGGTTTCCTTTTCCAGGGTTTCCGTGTCAACCGTTATGCAGAACGGTGTTCCCACCTCGTCCTGACGCCGGTAGCGCCGGCCCACGGCGCCGCCTTCATCGTAAAAGACATTGTAATAGGGGCGTAAATCGTTATATATTTTTTTGGCGACATCCGGCATACCTTCCTTCTTGACCAGAGGGAAAATACCGGCCTTGATCGGGGCGATAGGCGGTGAAAGATGCAATACGGTTCTGGTATCCTTTTCGAGCTCTTGTTCTTCATAGGCATCGACCAAAACGGTCAAAAGCGTTCTGTCGACACCGGCGGATGTTTCGACGATATAGGGGATATAGCGTTCGCGGCTAACATCATCAAAATAACTCAGATCCCGCCCCGAGTACTCTTGGTGGCGTTTTAAATCAAAATCGGTGCGGTTATGGATGCCTTCCAGTTCTTTCCAGCCAAACGGAAATTCATATTCAATGTCAAAGGCTTCCTTGGCGTAATGTGCCAGCTCATTCTCGCCGTGCTGGTGGAACCGGACCTTATCGCCACGCACACCCAATTTTTTATAATAATCAATGCGATTTTGTTTCCAGGTTTCAAACCAGTCGCTGTCCGTGCCGGGTTTGACGAAAAACTGCATCTCCATCTGCTCAAATTCACGTGTGCGAAAAATAAAATTCTCGGTGGTAATTTCATTCCTGAACGCCTTGCCGATCTGAGCGATACCGAATGGAATTTTTAGCCGGCTTGAATTCAGAACATTGATATAATTTACATAAATGCCCTGAGCGGTTTCCGGTCTTAAATAGACGACATGAGCCGAGTCCTCTAGCGGCCCCATAAAGGTCTTGAACATCAGGTTAAACTGCCGCGGATCAGTCAGTTCGCCGCCGCAATTCGGACAGGTATCGGAATCTTCCAGCAAATCCTCGCGAAAACGCTGCTTACACTTTTTGCAATCCACCAGGGGATCGGTAAAGCTCTCCACGTGACCTGAGGCTTCCCAAATCCTGGGGGCCATAAGGATAGAAGAGTCGAGCCCGACAATTTCCTCGTGCAGCTGCACCATCCATTTCCACCAAAAATTCTTGATGTTCTTCTTCAGTTCAGCTCCCAGTGGACCATAATCATAAATGCTGGCCAGCCCCCCGTAGATTTCACTGGATGGATAGATGTATCCCCGTCGTTTGCATAATGAAACCAATTTATCCAATAATGTTTCTGTCTTTTTCGCCATAGATTTCCTCACTCGTGGTTTGGCTGTTCAATCATAATCAAAAAATATACAAAATTAATTGCTAAAATTCAATCCGAAGAATCTGTCATGAGAACTTTTAATTTTTCCAAATAATCCAAAGATTTCATCTGATCCAGATGCTCGATGTGATATTTCAAATATAAAAACAACAGGCGATCCGCTTCATCACCGAGTTCGCGGTTTACGGTTCTGATGCCGGCACTCTTGATTTCGTTTATGGAGAGCCGGTGTAAAAAGTGCAAAACCGGGGCATGAATGTCGACACAGTGAATGAAAGCATCCGGCTCGCATGTCGCACAAATCACAGCGCCCTTATCCAGCGAAAACCTGCAACTGGTGTTTATCGGCGCTTTGCCGCAAATTGAGCAAACACCAAAGTTGGGTGTAAATCCGGACAGTGCGAGATATTTGAGTATAAACGCGCGCAAAAAATTGCGTAACCCGCTTTCGTGTACGTTTAAGGCCGTCAGAGTCTGCAACAAATAGTAATAGAGCCGTCGATTTTCATGCTCTTTTTCCTCGCCTCTGTTGACGATTTCACAAGCGATCGAAGCGAGGGTCAATTTTCCCAATTGCTTGTGAATTCCCGGAAACCGATCGATCAAATCAGCCTGACTGACAAAATAGAGATCCCGGTTCTGTTTGTGATAAAAAATGATCGCGATATGATTTAGCGGTTCCAGCGTTCCCCAATACTTGCCCTTGAGACCGCGGGAACCTTTAACCATCACAGAAATTCTGCCGTATTCCAGAGAATAGAGCTGCAGGATTTTGCTGGTTTCGCCTTGTTTCCTGCTATGCAAGACAATAGCCGAAGCCTTGGTAAGCGACATAATAGACAATTACCTGAGATAGGTCAAGTAAGCCAGTGACATGCTGAGGTAGATAAAAAGCCCGAGCACATCATTGGATGTCGTGATGAAAGGACCTGTCGCAATAGCCGGATCATATTTGAATCTGTTAAGGACATAAGGAACCACGGCACCGACCAGAGCGGCATTAACCATAACCACCAGCATTGAAAGCCCGATCACAACACCGAACAGGGGATCTTCGCTGAAAAAAGCATAGACCATAAAAAAGATCAACACCGACATGACAAACCCGTTCAACAGGGCAACGCGGAGCTCGCGGAAAAAACGCGCCCATCGATTGGTGGTTCCCCCTTCCTCGAGGGCTATACTTCTTACCACAATGGTACTGGCCTGAATGCCTGAATTTCCACCCATCGCCATAATCAGAGGAATAAAAAAAGCGGTGGCAACGATTTGTTGAATAGAGGCTTCAAAAGCTCTCATGATAAAAGCAGACCCCACTTCTCCTGCAAAAGCAACCAATAACCAGGGAAGGCGAAAACGTGAAATCCGCAATGTTGACATTTCCTGTGGAATTTCATCATCAGCGATACCGGCCATAATCTGCATATCTTCAGTTGCTTCCTCGTGCAAAACATCCAGAACATCATCTATAGTGATTTTACCGACCAGCCGGTTTTCATCGTCCACCACCGGAATGGCAACAAGATCATAGCGACGCACGATATTTGCAACTTGTTCCTGATCTTTTTCCGCTGTGACGGAGATGACATCCGTATTCATAATGTCGCGAATGTGCATATCGCGCTTGCTGAGTAAAAGTTTTTTAAGGGGAACAACTCCCACCAGGCGCTGTTGGTGGTCTACGGCATATACATAGAAAAGCTGATCGACCTCCTGGGCTTTTTGCCGTATCTTTTGAATCGCATCATCGACGGTTTCATCTTCAAAAACAGCGACAAACTCCAGCGCCATGAGTCCGCCGGCCGAGTCCTCCTCGTGCACAATCAGCTTTTCAACTTCTGCCCGGTCCTCTTTATCAAGCCGCTTGAGCACCTGTTGGGCGACCGATTTGGATAGTTCGGATAAAACGTCGGTGGCATCATCAGAGTCCATGTTGCCGACCATTTCTGACAGACGATCAATCCCCAAATCTTCAATCAGCTGGTCACGGCTCACTTCATCCAGTTCCAACATAACATCAGCCGCTTCTCTGGAATTCATCAGGCGAAAGATATAATCCCCTTCCGGTGTATCCAGGTCGCGAATAATGTCAGCCATGTCAGCCGGGTGAATATCGATAATGATATTCTTCAATTTGGGAATATCATGAACCGAGATGAGATATTTCAAATTTTCAAGAATTTCTTTACGATCGCCAAGATCCATGATTTCTCTTTTCAAATTAATTCATTACTTAATTCAATCCACTCCGGAACCGTGATCGATTCAGGTCGCCGGGTGGCATATTGATGCGTATGATCTATCCATGGCTGCAGTGAATTGCGCAACATTTTGCGTCGTTGTTGAAATGCAGTTCTCACAAGTTTTCGAAAAAAGACATGATTTTTAATTGCGCTCGCTCTCTCCTCAACAAACCGCCATCTAACCACGGCAGACTCGACCTTTGGACGCGGAGAAAAGACCGTTCGCGGAACGCGCATAAGATTTTCCACTTCCGCATATGCCTGACTGATTACCGAAAAAATACCATACGTCTTTGTATGTGGAGGTGCAAGTATACGATCTGCCACCTCGCGTTGCATGAGCAAAATTATATCTGTAATTCGATGGCGATACTCGAGCATATGAAAAAAAATCTGGCTCGTAATATGATAAGGTATATTGCCGACAATACGAAGCGATGATTCTGCTAGTTTATCCAGGTCAAATTTTAGAATATCCTCATGACAGAGAACAACATTGCGCCGGTTTTTGAATTTTTCATTTAACAACTCGTAAAAACGGCGGTCGATTTCCACAGCATAGAGCGTTTTGACCTGAGCCGCAATATAATTGGTCAGAACGCCATATCCCGGTCCGATTTCTATGACCACATCCGCAGTTGAAAGATCATAAGAGTCGACGATACGGACAGCCGTATTCCTGTCAACCAGAAAATTTTGTCCCAGGCTTTGTTTTGCTTTAATGATCATCAACCGCGTCACTTTTCAAGCCCGAAAAGCTCCAGGGTGTTTTGAGTCGTCTGATGACAGACCTCTTCTATAGAAAGCCGGTGAATTTCCGCCAGTTTTTGTGCCACCAGCTGCACAAAAGCAGGTTCGTTGCGCTTACCCCGATGCGGCACCGGCGCCATTAAAGGAGCATCCGTTTCAACCATCAGCCTGTCGAGAGGGATGGACCGAACCACCCCGATGTTGCGAAAATTTTTAAACGTAATATTACCGGTAAATGAAATATGAAATCCCATATCCAAAACCTGTCTGGCCATCTTGTCGTCACCCGAAAAACAGTGAAAGACGCCTTTCCAACCGGCTTTGCTGCGTTCCTGCAACAATGGAACAATCTCTTCATTCGCGTCGCGCGTGTGTATGATCAGGGGCAATCCGGTTTCATAAAACCAGTCCAGAAAACGCTGAAAAAAACGCTTTTGCACCTCCCGGGGAGATAAATCATGATAAAAATCCAGCCCGACCTCACCGATAGCGACCACTTTTGGATGTGAAAGAAGATCGTATAAAATGGATAACTCTTCCTCTTCGACGTCGACAACATCATGCGGATGTACGCCAACGGCTGCATAAATATCATCATGCGCTTCAGCGAGATCAACGACATTTTTACTGCTTTCAAGATCCGTGGCCACATTGATCATTGCGATAACGCCGGATTCTCTGGCGCGTTCAATAACATCATCAAGATCCGAATGAAACTGATCAAAATATAGATGCGTATGTGTGTCGATAACCCGGGTCATTACTTTATTTTTGCTCCGGTTTTTATTTTTTTATCAGGTACAAGCATAGCCATAGAGCCATCTGAATCCTCTGCCGCCAGCAACATGCCTTCGGATTTTTCACCGCGGATTTTTGCCGCTTTTAAATTGGCCACAACGATGATGCGCTTGCCGATCAGCTGTTCGGGTTTGTAATGCTGCGCCACACCCGCGATGATTTGTCTCTCTTCATTTCCAAGTTCTATCGAAAGTTTGAGGAGCTTGTCTGCTTTGGGCATTTTTACCGCCTTTTTGACTATAGCTACCCGCAAGTCAATTTTGCCAAAAGTATCGAACTCAATTTCAGGAGCAATACTCAACGGCTCCCTCTCATCGGTTTCCTGCGGCGCCGCGCGCTTTAACCGTTCGATTTCCGGTTCAATATCTTCATCTTCGATTTTATTAAACAGAATCTCCGGTGCTGCCAGGTTATGCCCCGGGTTCAGCGGCCTGAGTTGATCCCAGTGTTGCGCGTGGAGCGCACCTTCCTTGTTGAGCATTTTCCACAATTTAAGCGCAGAAAAAGGCATAAAGGGCTCCATGAGCAAAGCAAGCTGATGGGCGGTTTGCAGACAGATGTGTATTGTGGTTGCGCATTTTTCGGGATTTTCGTTTCTGCTTTTCCAGGGTGCCTGATCGTTGAAATATTTATTGGCATCGCGGGCCACATCGACAAGGGCGGATGCAGCCTTGCGCAATTCAAATTGTTCAAGAAAATGACCTATGGTTTTGGGCGCTTTTTTCAAAATAGACAACATTGCCCGGTCAAGATCATCAAGGTCATACACATTGGGTACATGCCCATCAAACTGTTGATGAGCAAAGCTCAGTGTCCGGTTGATAAAATTTCCCAGGATATCCGCCAGCTCGCCATTATTGCGTAATTGGAATTCTTTCCAGGTAAAATCCGTGTCCTTGGTTTCGGGAGCGTTGATGGCGAGAAAATAGCGTAACGGATCAGCGGGAAATTTTTTCAGATAATCTTCAAGCCATACCGCATAGTTGCGGCTGGTACTTAATTTGTTGCCTTCCAAATTTAAAAACTCGTTTGCCGGGACATTGTCCGGTAAAATATAATCTCCGTGAGCCATCAACATGGCCGGAAACATAATACAATGAAAGACAATATTATCCTTGCCGATAAAATGAACCAGTTTTGTTTCCTTGTCCTGCCAGTAGTGTTGCCAAAGATCCGGACTCTTTTTTTCCAAAGCCCATTCTTTGGTGGCAGAGATATAACCGATGGGAGCATCAAACCAGACATATAATACTTTCCCCCTGGCTTCCTCCAGTGGTACCGGTACCCCCCAGGACAAATCACGCGTCACCGCCCGGTCGGACAATCCATCGTTTAACCAGCTCTGTACCTGTCCCCTTACATTGGATTTCCAGTTCTGTTTGCCGGACAACCAGGTCTGCAAGCGATCCTGAAATTCGCCAAGGGGTAAAAACCAGTGTAAGGTCTCTTTTTTGACCGGTTTTTCACCGCTAATGGTGCTGCGCGGATCGATTAATTCGGCAGCCGAAAGGGAAGCGCCGCACTTTTCGCACTGGTCTCCGTATGCCTCCGGATATGAACACGCCGGGCAGGTGCCCTTTACATATCGATCCGGCAAAAACATTTTTACCTTGGGATCATAAAGCTGCTTTTCTTTTTTCTGCTTCAAAATCCCTTTATCATATAGTGTTTTAAAAAAGTTCTGCGATGTCTGATGATGAATTTCCGAACTGGTTCTGCCAAAATAATCGAATGACATACCAAATGCCTCAAAAGCAGCGATGTTTTGACTGTGAAACCGGTCGACGATCTCCCTGGGTTCTATGCCCTGTTTTTCAGCCGCAATGGTAATCGGCACACCGTGCTCATCCGAGCCGCAAATATAAACAACATCCCGATGTTGCAGGCGCTGATAGCGCACATATACATCTGCAGGAAGATAAGCGCCGGCCAGGTGCCCGAGATGTATAGGACCATTTGCATAAGGCAGAGCGCTGGTAACAAGAATCCGTTTATGTTTTTCCATAGTAATTGTCTATCCTGCTTTAATCGTCACTTCTCTTTTGATCTTTTTGTTCCTTTGGAGGCCGGGCTTTTTTAAACTGTACAAACTGCTCCTTTGAAAAAACCTGTTCGCTATTATCGGAATATCTGACGGTAACGGTTTCTTCAAACACATTGATGCAGGAGACCTTTGCCGCGCCCTTTGGCGTTTGATACCATTCTTCGGGTTTGGGCAAATCCTGCTTTTGGTTCCTGTAAAAATCCCGTTCATACAACAAACAGCACAATAATCGGCCGCATAAACCCGATAATTTTTGGGGATTCAAAGGTAAATCCTGTTCCTTTGCGCATAGCGTGGTGATAGGTTCAAATTCTTTCAAGAACGTCGTACAACACAACTTTCGCCCGCAATGCCCGTATCCTCCGATTCGTTTGGCTTCGTCGCGCACACCAATTTGGCGCAGCTCTATACGAACTTTGTATATACCGGCAAGGTCCTTAACCAGCTCGCGAAAATCAACCCGCTTCTCCGCGGTAAAATAAAAAGTAATCTTGTTGCCATCAAATTGATATTCAGCATCGACGAGTTTCATGTTCAAATTATGCTCGTCGACTTTGCGCAAGCAGACATTAAAAGCATTAAGCTCTTTCTTTTTATTGTCAATATAGCGCTCCAGGTCATTCGAGGTGGCTTTGCGGTGGATTTTACGGAGCGGCTCTTTTTTGTTTACCTTGCGCTCCAACACCGCTCCGAGCTGGTTAACGACACCAAGATCCTCTCCCTTTTCAGCCTCAACAATAGCATAATCTCCGATTTTAAACGGAAATTGAAGAGGATTTTCATATAGATTTTTTCGCTCCCCTTTAAAAACAACTTCTATTAACATATATCATCCTTTACTGATATTATCTTATTTCTGCACCGGACACATCAAATACAGGTTTAACCGGCCCATGAGCTTCTCTGTCTGGTATGTAATAGTCGGCTGCAATAGAGTTATCGCTTCATCTCCAAAACCGTCTCCAGTCTGATCAGGAAACAGACAAGCAATAAGGCCTGATGAACATTCCGGTCTATCAACTGCGTATAATGCTCTATACTTGTAAACGCCCGGTCAAAATCAATGGTTTCAAATGCGTGCACAAATCGATGCAAGATATCCTCTCTGTCGACATTGATGAGCTGCTGACTTTGTACCCCTCCCTGATAAAGCAAAAAAGCATCTCTAAACCATATCAAAATCAACGAAAAGATCTCCTTCATCGCCTTTTTATCATACTTTTTCGTAATCTCTTCCGCCATATCGATCCGGGTTTGAAAATCCTTGACAAATGCACGTAAAAGTGTTATGGCGACCTGCCGTTTTTCTTCAAATTCATCGTCCAGCCATTCCAGAGCCCGCGAGTAACTGCCCTGACTAAGGCGAGATAAAAGCCTGGCCCGCTCCGCATCAACCTGGTATTTCTCGATCAGCCTCTTTTCAATCTCCGCATCCGCAATAAGACCGAACTGAATAATCTGACAACGCGAAAGAATGGTGGACAAAAGCATGTTGAGCTTATCCGTGGTCAGAATAATAAAAGTATTCTCCGGCGGTTCTTCCAGAATTTTCAAAAGAGCATTAGAGGCCGCGGCTGTCATTTTTTCTGCTTCAGCAATAATAATCATGCGGTACTTGCCGACCGATTTTATGGTGCAAGCCTTTCGCAGGTAACGGATTCTATCAATACCCAGAGTTGGATTGCTCCACGGTTTTTCACGGGCATATGGATTCTCAGCGATACTTTGCAGAACTGCTCTTTCGTCCTCGACTTTGAGATCTTTTGGAGAAGGAAAGAAGTAGATCAAATCAGGATTGGAAAGCGTGCTGACTTGCCGGCAAGACGAGCAGGTTTGACAGGGACGTTCCTCCTGGCTTTGACAGAAAAGCGCTTTGGTAAATTCCAGCGCCAAAGCTTCTTTCCCGACGCCCATCGGCCCGTAAAAAAGATAAGCATGAGGGACCCGCTCATTTTCCAGTGCCCGCTGTAAAATATAACGCGGTCTCTGTTGTCCTATGACTGCATCTAACTTGTTTGTGGCCATTCAAGCAAACTGTGTTTTGGAATATCCGTTAAAGGGTTATGATCGACAAGATGATCTAAAAAAATAAAATTTAATCTCTGCCGGATTCAGACACGACACAAAATTTGTAGACAGATCCCGTCGAGTACTTATTGCAACCAGTCTTCAGGATCGAGGTTGTTTGTGTTTTTCCAAAGCTGAAAGTGTAAAACAGGTTCGTTGTATAGAATGGATTGGCCAACCGTGCCAATCTCCTGGGCCATATCGATCTCTTCATTTACATTGACATAGATTTCACCCAGGTTTGCATATACAGAATAATAACCGCCCGCATGAGAGAGAATGACAATATTTCCTCTGCCGCGCTGATAAGTTATTGTTTTTACGTGCCCTGCTGCAACCGCCACTATCGGTGCACCTTGCAGGGTTTGTATCTCTATACCGAGGTTTTCCGTAATGGTCTTAAAACGCGGATGTCTGTGTTTGCCGAAATGACCGATAACGTTACCCCTGGCGGGCCAGATCATTTTACCGCGGTGTTTATCGATGGAATCGCCCGATTTATACGACCCGGAAATTTGTCGCTGTCCGGAAGCCCTGGCCTCCTCGAGTATTCTCGCCTCTTCAGCCCTGGTAATCATGCGAGAAATCTGACGCTCTGCTTCTCTGACCTGTTCCAGCTTTTGAGCGATAATCTCCTTGCTGTCCTGTAACCGGGTCAAATACCGTTTGCGTTTTTGCAAACTTTGCCGCAAATTTTCTTGTTCCGAGCTTCTTTCCACAATCTTTTGCTGCTTTTCCCTAACCTCGATTTTTACCAGTTCCAGAGTCTTCTCGAGTTGTACCTTTTTATATCGCAAAGATTCAAGATTTCTTCTGTCGTTTTTTGCGATCAATTTCTGGTAATGCATCCATACCTTTAGTTGAGAAAATGACTGGGTCTTCATTAAAAGTTCGATTCGCCGGGATTTTCCGTACTTGAAATAATAAACCAACCTGTCCTTAATCAAATCTCTTAATTTGATAATATCGTTTTGTAAATCTTCGATTTGTTGCTCGTAACTGCGAATCTGCTGTTCCTTGCGGGAAATTTCCCGGTTTAAACTCCTCAGCTTTTGCCTGATGATCCCGACTTCTCTGTCCAGCTTGTGAATCAGATCCAGCGTTCTTTCTTCCGCAAATTCTTTTTGTTTTAAATCCTTTTCATATTTTCGTATGTCGGAGCGAACGGACTCGAGTTCTCTCTGGGTCTGTGCGAACAAAACGGCTGTGAAAAAGATAAACCCCAAAAGACAAACAAAAAGAAATCTATGTGATCCAAATAAATTCATAAAGCAAAATAGTACTTTATGTGCTCAAAATCAACAGGAAACAATAAAGATAAGTAAATGGAAAAGCTTATGCAACCCTTTTAAATCACCTCGAAATAGGCTTGGATTTTAAGCCGGGAAATTTTATATTGAATAAAGAACAACTATGGATACGCCAATGAATATTGCGATTGTATGTTACCCCACCCACGGCGGCAGTGGAGTCGTAGCCACGGAACTGGGTCTAAACCTTGCACGCAAGGGACACAGCATTCATTTTATCAGTTACAGTTCACCGTTTCGTCTAACCAATTACCAGTCCAATATCTATTACCATGAAGTAGATGTCTCTGCTTATCCCTTGTTCAAATTTCCCCCATATGATCTGAGCCTGGCCACTAAAATCATTGAAGTGGCGGAAGAGAACGACATTGATATTGTTCATGCCCACTATGCGATTCCGCACGCGATCAGCGCCTATCTGGCTAAAAAAATGTTCAAAGAAAAAAATTTAAAGATCATCACCACCCTGCACGGAACAGATATTACCCTTGTGGGAAAAGATCCGTCATTTTTTAAAGTTGTGCAATTCGGTATCGAGCAATCGGACGGGGTTACAGCGGTTTCAAAGTACCTCTCGGAAAGAACCCGGGAAGAATTTAAAGTTGAAAAACCGATAGAAACGATTCATAATTTTATCGATCCAGATCGCTTTAATGGCGTTGTGTCGCGTTGTAACCGCAAGGAATTTGCGCCAAATGGTGAAAAGCTTTTAATGCATGCCTCAAATTTCCGGCCGGTAAAACGGGTTGCCGATACGATAAAAATCCTGGCCAAGATAAATGAACATATCGACGCCAGGCTTATACTGATCGGTGAAGGTCCTGATCATAAATCATCCCATGACTTGGCCCGGGAATACCATATACAGGACAAGGTGCTCTATCTCGGCACTCAGGATTACATCGAAAATCTGCTGGCCTGCGCGGATCTCTTTTTACTTCCAAGCAGCGAGGAATCATTTGGGCTGGCAGCACTGGAGGCTCTTAGCTCCAAGACGCCTGTGATCGGTACCCACATCGGCGGCTTGCCCGAGGTTATCGATCACAATGTAAATGGCTTGCTCTATCCGGTGGGAGATATCGACGGCATGGCTTCGGGAGCGTTGGATTTACTGACCAATGACAGTCTCTACGAGTCATTTCAACAAGAGGCTCGTCAAAAAGCAATCAGCGACTTTCACTATGAACAGATCGTTCCCCAATACGAAGAATATTATGAAATGGTACTAAACCGCTGAATATTTGGAATTGGGTATGAAAAATATCCTGGCGATTATTCTGGGTGGGGGAAGAGGAACAAGGCTGGAACCATTAACACACTTGCGGGCAAAACCGGCCGTTCCCCTCGCCGGCAAATACAGGCTCATCGACATACCGGTGAGCAACTGTATAAATTCCGGCATCCACAAAATATATGTGCTCACCCAGTTTAATTCCGCCTCTTTGAATCGCCATATCTCTCATACATATCAATTCTCGCCTTTCACCGATGGGTTTGTAGAAATCCTGGCAGCCCAGCAAACGCCCAAAGACTCCACCTGGTTCCAGGGAACGGCGGACGCCGTACGGCAATATCTGGAAGCGTTCTCCAATTTCAAAGTCAAGCAATTCCTGATTTTATCCGGTGATCATCTCTATCGCATGAATTATCAAAAGTTCATTCGCGAACATCAGGACAGCGATGCGGATATGAGTATTTCAGTGGTGCCGGTCGCTTCAAGCCGTGCCGGCGATTTTGGCCTTCTGAAAATCAACAAAAATGGATGGATCACCGATTATTGCGAAAAACCAAAAGGAAAAGCCCTCCACGCGATGCGCGTGGATACATCCGTCCTGGGACTGGAAACATCAAAAGCAAAAAAACGCCCTTACATCGCCTCGATGGGAATTTATGTTTTTAATCGACAGACGCTGATCGACTTGCTGACAGAATTTTCCCATTGTACGGATTTTGGTAAAGAGATTATTCCTCAGGCCCTGGAAACGTGTCGCGTTAAAGCCTGTTTACATAAAGGCTATTGGGAAGACATTGGAACGATTAAATCATTCTATCAGGCCAATATGAATCTGGTAAAATTTACCCACCCGGTTTTTAACTTTTTCGATTCCAGGGCGCCCATTTATACCCGACAGCGTTTTTTACCACCAACCAAATGCAACCGTTCCATTATATCAAAAGCCCTGATTTGTGAAGGTTGTATTATTGATAACGCTGAAATCCACAACAGTATTATCGGCATCAGAACCCGGATACATAAAGGCTGCAAAATAGAAAAATCTTTGATACTCGGGGCTGATTATTATCAAAGCCCTGAAGAGCTTGAAGATGATTCAAAAGCGGCCAAACCGCCTCTCGGCATTGGCGAAAATTGTCATATCGTTAAAACCATTGTCGATAAAAATGTCCGAATCGGAAAAAATGTATTGTTAATCAACAAAAACAAAATTCGAAACAGCGATGAGATCATAAAAGGGGTAAGCATCAAAAGTGGAATTATTATCGTCAACAAAAACAGCACGATTCCGAATGGAACCGTAGTATAGAAAAAAACCAGGCCCTGAAAGTAAAAACCGGTTTAATTGTTTTTCTCATCCAATGTCTTAATAATAACCCAGTACATTGCCCGCCCCCCGTCCGCGCTCGTATTTAATATCGCGAAGAGCCGGAGCCTTGATATTTATTCTAAAATAGACGCGCCGGTTGGGGCCTGCAGGCACCCAATCGACTTGAGCTTCCCAACAATGAAGATCACGATAAAATGAAAACCGGTGATGTGAAACCACCATTTTTTCCAGATCATAATGAGCGCTATAGCTGATACGCCAGTTAGGGGTAAGCTGCACCTCTGCACCGCTGATATCCAGATAATATCGTTTTACCGGCCGGTTCGGATTGGATCGATTGAGATTAAAGTTAAAGTTCAGATTCATCTTCCAGGGTATACTGAGACGGCGCAGGGTTTCCGACCCCTCAAACCGGTCCCGGCTTTGATATGCACTCTCCTCCAGAACCCCGGGATCCTCACTCTCCGTATCCTCTTCAAAGGGATCGCCTGTTTCAATGGCCGACTCGGGGCGTTTCGCTTGTTTTGATTCTTTTCCCTGCAAGCGCAGGGAAAAGTTTAACCGCAGATTTGTCAGCCGCACCCACTTTCCGGTCATCCAGTTACCCTGTTTAAAAATATATTGATCCACCTGCCCGGACAGTTCATCATCCCATCGATAAAAAGAGTGCGAAGAACTGGCGCTTAAACTAAAATTACGGGCCGGATTGGCGCGAATGCTTGTCCGTAAATCAGAAAGGTTGTATTGATCCGCTTCAAAATTATATCCGCTCGAAAAGTCCAGGGTAAAAAGATCGACCTTTTTACTCTTTTCTCCCTGCCCGAGTTTCATCTGAAATAGATTTCTGACGCTAAAATTGACTGACTTTTGACCGCTTGACGGGGTTCCACCAAAGCGATCTTTTTTTGTCTCGCCCTCGTCAAAGGTGCTATAGTATCCCCAGGCCGGATCGGAAAAATCGGGTTGATAGCGGAAAGAGAGTGACGGCGTCAAAACATGACGAATGGCCTCAACACCCGGAATGGCAGGCGTAAATAATCCATATAATTTGGTGTTAGCAGCAGCATTATAACTGAAGAGATGACGAGCCGCAAAACCTTTGACCTGGCGTGATTCAATAATACCGCTCTCCTGGTCCCGTTCATATTCCGTGGTTTCGGCAAACCAATCTTCATCTATATTGACAGAGTGATTATGGGACAACCAGCCGAATAATTTTGTTGGTGAGATAAAGGACAAGGCGGTATTATGGGAAACGCGAAAATCATCTTCGCGCTGGCGGCTTGTGTCTGCACTGGTCCGCTGCCAGTATTCGCGGCGTGTACGTTGCAGGTTGGAATTATACGAAAAATAGATGGAACGATACCATTTCTCATCCCGGGATCTCCTTCTCTGCCTGCCTCTGGAGGTTTTTGCCGCAAAAAGCTGCCGTTGAGCCATTCGAAAACTGAGTTGGGGAAGCGTTTCCCGAATGTCTTCTGTTTGCAGATTTTGTACCCGGGAAGCATTGAGGCTCAGGCTCAGCTTTTGTTGCGGCCAGCGTTTGCTATAGGTGGCATTTGAACGCAACTCCTGGGTTAAACGCATGGAGAGATTGGATGACAGATCCTTGTAAAAGCTGTTGTCACTGACAAAATATCCGCTCGCGGTAAATCGTGACGTTTGATCAATTTCCTGTCTGTGGTTGATGCGTAAATCCCACCTTCTCTCCTCGTAATCCGGAGCATAGTAGGATTCAAAATTTTTACGGGTTATGGATCCCGATATGCTACCGGATAATTTGTAGCGGATTGCATAATTGATATCACCATGAAACAACCATCCCGATTTTTCAAAAAAATCAACCTCCGCTTTCGCATCGAAATAGTCATTGGGAGCCCAATAATAGCCCAATCCGCGAAGATATCTCCCTTCCCGTGAACTCTCGCCGTAGCGCGGTATAAGAATGCCGGAATGACGGCCCCGTTTGGTGGGAAACACCGCATAAGGTAAAAAAGCGACCGGTATATGACCAATATACATCACCACAGGCTTGGCGACAACCTTGTCGTTGACCATAAGCTTCATTCGGTTGGTGGAAAAATGATAATGCGTGTTGGTATCCAGGTCACAGGTGGTGTATTCCGAATCGGTGATATGAAAAATTTCTCCTCTGACGCGTTTAATCTGATCACCGACATAATATCCGCCTTCAACTTCGGTGCGGCCGCGAACCACCCTGCCCTTTTCGGTTTTATAATTGTACTGCATAAGATCACCGGTCATGCGGGTACCGGCGTCTACAAGAACCGGCTTTTCTCTGATCTCCTGTACCCGCATTGAATCCGTGTGATCCGGGTTATAGACCCAGATGGAATCCGGTATTCCTTCTGCTGTTATCAGCGACTTGTCCCATTCTATGGTAATTTTCCCTGCCTCCAGAGTAATGTTTTTGTAATGCACCACCGCTTTACCAATGTAGACGGTTTTTCGCTCCTGAACATAATTTGTGATCGTTTGTGCCTGATAAGGAACAGGTGCATCCAGGTCGGATTGGCCGGACTGGTTTTCGGCAAGGGTGTCGGTTTGAGTTTGAAGCGCAAATAATTCGACAACATGCAAAAAACAGCTCAAAATGAAAAGCGATTTTATGAAAATACCGGTATATTTCATTCTATTGCACCATCAACAAATATTATCGCTTTCTTTTGGGCCAAAATGTTCCGAGTCTGTCTTTAATTTTCTTTTCGATACCATTTTCTGTCGGACGATAATAAACTCGTGAAGAAACGCTTTCAGGAAAGTATTTTTGTTCTACAAATCCCTTATAATCGTGCGGATACTTGTAGCCACTGGCATAGCCGAATTCTTTCATCATTTTTGTGGGGGCATTTCGCAAATGCAGGGGAACATCCCCGGCCTGATCCTTTTCGACGTCAGCAAGAGCGCGGTCAATTGCAAGATAGGAAGCATTGCTTTTAGGAGCCGAAGCCAGGTAGGTCGTTGTCTGGGACAGAATAATTCTTGCTTCCGGCATGCCGATTCGTTCCACAGCCTGAAAAGCGGATGTGGCAAACATGAGAGCATGAGGATCGGCATTACCAATATCCTCCGAGGCCAGGATAACAAGCCGCCGGGCGATAAAAAGCGGATCCTCACCGCCCTGTAACATTCTGGCAAGCCAATAAACAGCTGCATCCGGATCAGAGCCGCGAACACTTTTGATGAACGCCGAGATAACGTCATAGTGATATTCGCCTTTTTTGTCGTACAAGAGCGTCCGCTTTTGCATCGCCTGTTCGATTTGCTCACGGGAAATAGCAATTTGTTGCTTCCCCTGCCGGGCCTCCAGCTGAACCGCGAGCTCCAAAGCATTCAGTGCATTTCGCGCATCCCCTCCGGAAAGATCGACTAAAATCTTTTCAGCTTCAGGTTCTAACTGAACGGATAGCGGCTGCAAAACAGAATCTTCTTTCAAAGCCCGCCGAACAATGCTTAAAATATGACCCCTTTCGAGAGGATATAATTTATAAATGCGACATCTTGAAAGCAAGGCGGATATTACTTCAAAACTCGGATTCTCCGTCGTCGCCCCGATCAGCAAAACAGTTCCGTCTTCGACGCTGTGCAAAAGCGCATCCTGTTGTGCTTTATTAAAACGATGAATTTCATCGATAAACAGAATCGTGCGTTTTTGAAGCTTTTCCCGGTTTTCTTTCGCCTCTGCCAAAATTTTACGGATATCGGCAACACCGGACGTCACCGCGCTTATGGTATAAAACTCGGACCTGGTTTCCCGGGCGATGATACGGGCCAGGGTCGTCTTGCCCACACCCGGCGGGCCCCAGAGGATCATCGATACCAGCTTGTCCTGTTCTATGGCACGACGAAGAATTTTGCCCGGCCCCAATAGATGTTCCTGTCCGACAAAATCATTCAGGGCGTGCGGACGAATGCGATCGGCAAGTGGATGATACGGTGTTGTGTTTTCAATAGTCATAAATTAATTTGCTCTTCTTCGATAGACTTGACTGCTTTCCGCTGCCACGGCCGTTTTTGAACAGAACCTACTGAACGCCATTAATCTCTACGCCGGTAGGGGCGGAGGGCGGCATTTCATCCTTAAACTTGACCATTACCATATACATGCTTTCAGAACCACCGCCTTCATTTGCTCCCAAAATAACCTCGCCTGCCGGATAATGCTTCCGGTAGCAGCGGTAATCGGTGTCAGTGGTGTTTATCGCCAGGCCACTATCCGTCCAGGAAGACAACCAGGAAGGAAGCGTTGTAATGCGGCTATCATAACCGACATAGACCTCAGCCTCATCCTGGATGGTAAAACGAAGAAAATCGTCGCCGGTTTCCGTTTTATGATCGTTTGCGGTAACGATGCGCGGAATTTGCAACAACTCCGGTGAAGCGCTGACGATTTTATAATTGCGATCAAAATAGACATCATCATCGACGTGCAATTTATCCACATAATATCCGGGCAAAGAAATCTGAATGATGCCATACGCCGGAGCATATTGAATATATTTCTCGTATGTCAAATCGTCATAATCATAATTTCCATCATGAGTGTCCCGATACACATTCAGCCGGATCGAGTCACCGTTTACATGAACCAGGAAAAAAGTGCTGGGCGCGCCGGTATCGCCCTGGCCGCGGGCATGTCCGGCATCCAGCTGCCAAACGTTATCTATTTTGATGGCGCTGAAATTATGAGTGTGACCGCAAAAATAGGCCGCCACTCTGTATTCCGATAACAGATTCCAAAAACGGTCGCGGTTTTCTTCGTGTTCGTTTAAACTGTCATTCAAGTGCCTGGCCCGCCCATTATCCTGATCGGGTTGCGGATAAGCGGGTTCATGACCGCAGACGATGATATGCTGCCGCGTGGTATTGTCGAGATCATCCTCAAGCCACAGATATAAAGCATCCACAACATCGCCATTGGTTCCCCTGTCACTTGTGCCGTCAAAATATTGATTGAGCACAACAAAGTGTACATTTTGATAATCAAAAGAATACGTCGTTTCTTCACAACCCGGTGGCCCGGGATTAACGATGTTGGGCAATGTATTCCCGTTGGCATTGTGATTGCGCAACCACAGCAGATCGCTGTCGCGTTCAATATCGTGATTCCCGACAACCGGATAAAACGTATAATCGCTGCCCAAAACGGTTTCAACTGTCCAATGTATGTTCAGGACCGGATCCATATCACCCATACAGAGCATAAAATTTCCCGGACCTTTAGCTGCAATTTGATCACAGGCGCCCTTATAATAATCAGCTGTATGATAATCGGAACCTGCATATTGCCGAATATCCGCAGTCACAGAAAAAGAAAACGGTTCGATCACCTCTTCAGCGACTTTGGTAAATTTCATTTCACCAAAAGAGATGGAGCGGTCGCCGGTATCGATGACGCGCACATAGTCGTCACCATCCATTTCAAACTCGCCCAACGTAAGCCAGGCACCACCGCCGATCTCGGGAATATGTTGTACCTGCTCTTCTACCGTAATCCCATCGCGATGATGAATTTCATAGATTGCAGGATAGGTGGCGCGGTTGCGTCCTTCGCGGTACTGCGCCTCAATACGAAATATTCCCCTGCCGATATTCTCAAACGGGGGCGTATAATCCACCCATTGCTCCCCTGCGGGATCAGGCTCGCCTTCCTCCTGATGAGAAGAACTATACCAGTAAAACACGTGAGCACGTGCAACATTGTGACGCTGATAGTAGGGATTGTCGCCATTTTCACCGTCATTTGCATCGGTCTTGGGTTGAGTTGTGGAGCCACCACCGGAAAATTCATCGATGACAATTGTAAAGGTCTCCCCCACCCTCAACGCCTTGAGTGTGTCAGAGATTTCAGATGCACTGAAGACTGATGTCGAATAAAAAAATGCGAAAACTGCTAACAGGCACCCGAGACGAGTACGTTTAGCATGAAAATGCATGAAACCTCCTGATATAAAAATAAGAACTGATTAAATATAATGAAAAGTGTCTTTATATCAAACTGCAATTCGACAAAACTCGTATACCCTATGTATAATCATAGAGATACAAATAAAGATTGCGGAAGATATTGTTCATTTTATTCCATCATCAACTCTGCTGAAAAAAACTTGAAAACGCAAATTGTGACACCCATCTTAAATGGTAAGCATATATTAATTTTTTGAGAATGAAGATAAAAATGAAACTATTGCTTGTCTCTTGCGTAGAATATCTTAAATTGTCAACCTACCGAACGGTAAGTAAATAAAAAATATCAGGACCCTGTAACAATTATGCATGATATAAATTCAGATACCGATACCAAAAACAAAATCTTTCTTGTCGCCGCCCATTTGTTTGCTGAAAAAGGATATAACGGCGTATCCATGCGCGAAATATCAGAACACTCCGGTGTATCCAAACCCATGATATATTATTATTTCGAAAACAAAGAAGGTATTTATAAACAACTGCTCGAAACCGGACTCAATCATGGAGGAGAAATCATAAAGCAAGCGCTCGATGAAGAGATCTCCTTCAGAGAAAAGCTGAAAATCATTATGCAGAAAAGACTAACCCTGACACAAATCTACCCGGACTTTTCGCGTTTTTTTCTGCTTTTAAATACCTCTTCGACAAAATTCCCGGTGACAAAGGAGTTCGAAGACAAGATAGAAACGCATCGAAATCTCTTTAAGGGATTGATTCAGGAAGGAATAGATTCAGGAGAATTCGGCCCCCGGGTTAATCCCGTACTGGCCATTGATATAATCGGAGCCGTATTGATTCATTATGTTCGCAAATATCTGAATAATGATGACATGAAATCGCCGGAAGAAATATCGGATGAAGTGATAGAATTACTATTTCGTGGTTTGAATGAATAACGCCTTGGAGGATTAAATGCGTACCATAAACATTTTATTGACGATTTTATTATTCATTGTTTCCGCCCGGACACAGGAACCAAGGGTGTTGACGCTGGAAAACAGCATGTCCATTGCCTTTGACAACAATCCTGAATTACAGATGGCGGAAAAAGAGTATAAAAAAACAAAAGCCGGGGTTTGGGAGGCTTATTCGGGCATACTGCCCAGCCTGAACGGCAATGTCAATTTTCAGCACGCCTGGGATATCCAGGAAACCACTATTCCCAATTTTATCAAGCAGATGATGGGACCTCAGGCCCCTCCGGGAATGCCGGATTATGTTAGAATATCATTTGGCCTTGAAAACACGTTTACCTATGGTGCCACGCTTACTCAGCCGCTTTTCCTCGGCGGTGCCGGAATCGCCGGTGTAAAAATAGCCTATGCAGCCAAAAGAGCTGCTGAAAAGAATTATTCGAGCATTCGCCAGCAGCTTATCTATGATGTCAGCGATGCCTTTTACGGCTGTTTATTGACAGAAGAATTGAGCAAAGTCACTCAAAAAGCGCTCGAACAGGCAGAAGCGAATTTTGATATGGTCGATAAGAAATACAAAGCGGGAACCGCATCCGGATTCGATCAAATGCGGGCAAAAGTCGAGGTTGCCAATCTCAAACCCGAACTGATATCAGCCCGAAACAACCACCAACTGTCATTGACACGTTTACGAAATGTTTTGGGATTGCAAAAAGATGTGAACTTTATCATTCAGGGTGCTTTGATGTATGAACAAGATCCCTTTGGCAGCATGCCATTGGATACCCTGCAAAACATGGCGCTCGAAAACAGGCCTGAAATGCACGCGTTGCTGGAACAAAAATATATCAGCAAAAAAAGCATAACCATCGCCAGGAGTAATTTTTTGCCCAAACTGTTTTTCCAGACAGACTATTCAAAAATGGCGATGCGAAATGATTACAAGTTTACAGACGAAGACTTTAGCAAAGGCTTTACCTCTGCCATAAGCCTGCAAATACCTTTATTCAACGGTTTCAAAAACCTCAAACAGTACCAGAAATCACAGCTCGATTACCGCATCATGCTGGATACGGAAAAACAGGTAAGAGACGGTGTCCTGGCAGAAGTAGAGGTTGCCTATAATAAATTCAGGGAGGCAAAAGAGAAATATCTCGCCGCCGCTGAATCCGTGGGATTGGCGGAAGAGTCCTTGCGACTGGCCACCTTGATGTACGAAGAAGGCGCAAGCACACAGCTTGATGTACTAAACGCTCAACTGGCGTTGAATCGTGCCCGCGTGAATTATGCTTCGTCCGTTTATGAACATCAGATGGCCAGATACCAATTGCGCAAAGTAACCGGAAATTTAAAGGAAATTCTTTAATAAATCAGAGCACAAAGGAGATAACGAGAAAATGAAAAAAACATGTAAAAGCCTGATAATGATCGCATCCCTGCTCGGTTTTGCTTGTCAACAATCTGATACCACGTCTAATCAGACCAGCAAAGTACCCGTTCGGGTGGAAAAGGTCAATCTGGGTCAGGTCACAAAGAGCCTGGATTATAACGGCGATATCAAAGCAGAGTTTTCTGTAAATGTCTTTTCCAAGGTCCCCGATCGTATTCAATCCCTTTATGTCGATGTTGGCGACCGGATAAAAAAGGGAGATTTGATCGCAGAAATCTTTGCGGAAACCATCGAACAGGCGGTTCGCCAGGCCAGGGCCGCGCTTGCCGCGGCTCGGGCTCAGACCGCCAATGCACAAATAGAATATGACCGCGCCAATCGCCTGTATGCTGAAAATGCAATGAGCAAACAACAATATGATGCCATTAAAACGCAATATGAAGCAGCAAAGGCATCGCTTGAACAGGCGCAGGCAGCCGTAAAAAGCGCTCAAAGCAGTCTGAAGGACAGTAAAATCACAGCTCCAATCTCGGGAATCATTGGAAAACGCAACTACGATGTAGGAGATATGGCAAATCCGGCCATGCCGATTGTAACCATCGTGCAAATGGACCGCGTCAAAATTGAATTCGATGCCACCGAAAAAGATTTGGGGAAACTGGCCTTGGGGCAGACTGCAAAAATTTCCGTAAAGAGTTATCCGAAAGAATCCTTTGAAGGGAAAGTCACCAAAATAAGCCCGGTGCTCGATCCCCTGACGAGAATGGCGGAAATTGATGTGCTTATCGACAATCCGGCAAAAAAATTAAAACCGGGAATGTTCGCCCGGGTAGAGGTCATCACGGGTATCATCAATGACGTCATTGTGGTGCCGAGATATGCAACCATTGAAAACACCTCCATGAGAAAAGAAAAGGGAGAAGATATTATCATTAAAAATTATTATGTCTTCGTCACCGAGAACGACAGCACGGTTCAGCAAAGAAAGCTGGATGTTGTATACGTCAACCACAAAAACATTGCGGTAAACGCTGGTATTCAGGTCGGTGAAAAAATGGTTGTAGAAGGGCAAAACAATCTTCACGATAGAACACCGATACAAATTATCGGGGAGGATGATCAATCATGAAACTTACTGAAACCGCCGTCCGAAGGGGCGTTACCTTTATAATGCTATATTTGATCGTGGTCGGTTTTGGCCTTTTTTCACTTGCACGTCTTAAACTCGATTTATACCCAAAACTGGAATTCCCGGTTATTTCTGTGATTACGCAATACACCGGTGTCGGACCCTATGATATCGAGACGGTTATCACCAGGCCGATCGAGGAATCGGTGGCAACGGTGGAAAACGTCGAAACCGTATCCTCTACCACATCCCAGGGACTCTCTATCGTAACCCTGGAATTTGATTGGGGTACGGATATGGATCAGGCCGAAATCAATATCCGAAACCAGCTCGATTTTATCCGCGATTTTTTGCCTGCTGATGCCAGCGAGCCTCTGGTCTTTGCGTTTGATCCTTCCATGCAGCCCATTCTTTTTCTTGCTGTCACCTCAAATCTGCACGGATTGGCCGAACTGCGCTACATCTCGGAGCACGATATCGAACCACGTATCGAACGAATTGGTGGTGTCGCATCAGCATTTACCTCTGGTGGAATGGAACGCGAAATTCGCATCCTGATCGATCCTCAACAATTAAGAGCTCATCACCTCAGCATTCAACAGGTCTCTGCGGCTCTTCAGGCGAACAATTTACAGATTGCCTCGGGCTGGATTGATAATGAAAAACAGGAGTTTACGGTTCAAGCCGCCGGAGAATTTGACAACATCGAAGAAATCGCCAATACCAATATCGCCACCGTTAATGGCTCGGTCATTCGCGTAAAAGACGTTGCAAATGTTGTCGATGGGTTCAAGGAACAGAGACAACGGGTCTGGATGAATGACAAGCCCGCTGTCATGCTCATGGTACAAAAACAATCCGATGCCAACACCGTTCAGGTTTGTAAAGCGGTCGTCGGCAAATTCGCTCAAATCGAGTCCGAGATTCCGCCGGGCGTTGAATTGGAAATATTCTGGGATCAATCAGAATTTATTGAACGCTCCATCTCAAACCTGGGCAGTACTGCCAGAACCGCAATTATTCTTGCTTTTCTGGTGCTTTTGTTCTTTTTGAGAAACATCCGCAGTTCATTGATCGTCGCAATTTCAATTCCGGTCTCCATTATTGTAACCTTTGCCGTCATGGACCAGGCCGATTTAACCCTGAATATCATTTCCATGGCGGGATTGGCGCTGGCGGTTGGGCTGCTGGTGGATAACTCTATCGTGGTACTGGAAAGTATTTTCAGATTTAAGGAGAGCGGTGAAGAGGCAAAAACCGCGGCCAACAAGGGCGCCGGAGAAGTGGCCATGGCCATTACCGCCTCTACTCTGACCACATTGTCGGTTTTTGTGCCCATCTTATTCGTCCCCGGACTTGCCGGTGAAATGTTCAAAGAAATGGTGATCACAATTTGTTTTTCCCTTGCGGTTTCACTTCTTGTCGCTCTGACCCTGATTCCGCTACTGACATCGAGGTTGCTCAAAGGCCCTGCCCGCAAGACAAAGCAAGGGTTTTGGCATAAAGTCGGTAACCGCCTGCAATCCTGGGTTGATGGTCTGCAATACTATTACACGATCGCCCTGAAATGGTCCCTGCATCACCGAAAAAGTGTGTTTTGGGGCGCTATGCTGTTGTTTTTCCTCTCCATCGTTATCCTTTTTAATCTGGGGGGAGAATTTCTGCCTGAAGGCGATGACGGTTTTTTAGCCGTGTCAGTGGACCGAACGCCGGGGACCAGCCTGGAAGAAATGGATAAAACCATTCACCACATCAATAACATCATCGAACGAGAAGTTCCCGAACAACAGATCGTCTACTCTAATTTTGGTCAGGGAGAAGGCATGATGTCTCTCTTCTCCTCCAGAGCCTCATCCGAAGGAGATATTACCATAAGACTTTCCAATCTGGAAAAAAGAGACCGGACAGAGTTTGAAATCGCCGACAGCTTGCGACCGCTTTTAAACAAACTCCCGGATGTTACCATTGCTTTTGAGGATCGCGGTGAACAAAATCTCTTCGGTTCAGAAGGAGATATTTCAATCAAGATTATCGGACACGATATCGAAAGAGCCGAGATCGTCGCCGAGGAGTTACAGGAACGAGTTGAAAAAATAAACGGAATTGTTTTTACCCAGCTCAGCGTAGAAAATCCAAGACCCGAGCTCGTTATAGATTTTGACCGCCAATTGATTGCCGATCTGGGGCTTTCCACCGCCTATGTTGGAAACATTGTCAGCACCAGCATTCTGGGCAACGTGGTTACTCGCTACCGGGAAGGCGGCGATGAGTTCGACATTCGCGTACAGCTGGACAAGGAAGGCAGAAGCGATAAAGAGGACATTGAAAACATCTACATCATGACACCCGCCGGCAGACAAGTGCCGCTGCGGGCAATTGCCGATGTCAAATATACCCTGGCACCGCAGGAAATCAGACGCGAGGATCAGGAACGATATGTCTCGTTGGCCATCAATATCTCCGGACGCGACTTGAAAAGCGTCACAGATGAGGTCCGCTCCGTACTCAAATCCTATCCGCTGCCCAATGAATTTCGCACCGAGATCGGTGGAGAAGCGGAAGATCAACAAGAATCCTTTATGTACCTCGGCCTTGCCATGATGGTTGCAATTGTCTTAACCTACATGGTCATGGCATCACAGTTCGAATCATTCCTGGATCCGTTTGTGATTCTCTTCACGATTCCCCTCTCGATCATCGGAGTGGCTTTCGCACTCCTGTTGACCGGTACGGATCTGAGTGTAATGGCTCTGATCGGAATTATTATGCTGGTCGGTATCGTTGTAAACAATGGTATTGTGCTGGTCGATTATATGAACCAGCTTCGGGACCGGGGTATGGAGCTTCTTGAAGCGGTTGTAGAAGCGGGCACGGTACGAATGCGGCCGGTTCTCATGACCGCACTGACCACCATTCTCGCTATGTTTCCGCTGGCACTGGGACTGGGTGCAAGCGGGGAATCGTGGTCACCCATGGCTAAAGCCGTTATGGGCGGATTGATGGTTGCTACGGTTTTAACCTTGATTGTTGTTCCCGTCATCTATACCGCATTAGAAAGATTCCTGCAAAAACGACAAGCAAAGAAAAGCAAAAGAGCGTAACATTCAGGCCGGAAATCGCTATTCGATTTCCGGCCTGTAAAAACAGGTTTCAATTTTAAACTGATTTTGCCGGATATAGGGAATGTCGGCAATCGCTTGCTTGTATTGCTGCAATTGATCTTTTTCTTCGGGGACCTGACCGGTTTTATAATCTACAATCAATACCTTTTTTTCAATTTTGTCTATCAACAGCCGGTCAATCCGGTATTCCCGTCCCTGCGGAGAAAAAACCGTATATTCAGTAAAAACCTGCCAGCTTTCCGAGAAAAGCCCGGGGTGGCGGTCGATGAAAAGATTTGTCTTTTCGACAAGACGCTCTATTTCCGCTTTGGAAACCAGAGTGCCATAAAACTCCAGGGTCTTTAACAAACCCTGGTGCCGCTCCTCGGCATGTCCATACCATATGAATGACAAGTAATAATGAACAATATTCCCCAGAATAACGCTTTTATGCTTGAGAAAAACCGATTTAAAATCAAGATATTGTGGCTCTGAACTAAAGTCAAAATACTTGAATTGATCCGTATCCAAAAATTCATTTATAAAATCAAAATCCTCCTGAAAAGCGGCTTCCGTCTCATCTTTGCCGGTTTTCAGGTCGGGGCTTTCCCCCTGTGAAGCAGTTACAATATGGCTGGTCTGTTCATCCCATCCAGAAGCCTGAAAACAAGCGTAGACAGAGCGAAAAAGAAGATCCTGAACCGCAGGAGACTCTTTTCTTTCTATGTCTTTTAAAAAAGAATCGATTCCGCTTTTTTTTCTGTAGGAAAAATAAAGATATAGATTGGATATGGCCCGGGTCATGGCAACGTAAAAGGTGTTCAGCGTTTCAATTTCATCCCGCCTGGCGCTCTCTTCATAGAGACCTTTTCGTTCGCTGCAGGCCAGAATATTGTCATAATTAAAAGTCAGAAAAAAATCTTCGAGGCGGGTATAATGATCATTATATCGCAAATAATATTTCACCTTTTTCTGAGAAGCCGGTGTTCCCATAGACAACCGCCAAAGTAGAAAAACGGTTTCGAATTCAAGGCCTTTTGACTGATGGATGGTCATTAATTTTACAGCATTTTTCTCCTCAAGTCCTTCCTGCCGAAATTTTTCTCTTTCGCTGTTATCACGACAATATTGCAAGAATCCGGACAATGTCTTTGCATAATCCTTCACCTGGTATTGAAACAAAGCAATTTTGCCGAGAAAAGAATTGATATTTTTCAAGTCATTATCTAATCTAAAAAACTCGGTTACGGCAAACTCTTCGTATATTTGTCTGACAAACGTTAAAATATCTTTTTGATCATTCTGCCTGTAGCGCTCGTCCGCACCACACCTGTAGAGGCAATTGATCTTTTGCACCACAGGAATATGTTGGATGGATTGCCAAAAATCCGGGTTGCCGGGAGCTCTGAAATCTCTATACCGGAGCAAGATATCCTTAAGCTGATCGCTTGGCAACAAAACAAAATCAGAGCGTAAAAATTTCAAAAAATCGGAAATGTCCCGATAGACAAAATAGGACAAAAGGTACATGACCGGTTTAACGGCGCGGTGTTCGAATATCGAACTGGTTGATTCATAAACATATTCAATCCCGTGCTGGTCTAAAAAGTCGGCTAAACTTTTCAATTCATCATTTCGCCGCGCCAGAATAACCGTACTTAATAATTGCTCAGGATATTGCTTTGCATAAGGTATGAATAAATTTTCGATAAAATCCTGGATCGGATTTTGACTGGTATTGTTTCCCTCCTGACTAGCGGAAACATTCTTACAGCGCATAGAAACATAACCTGGAACGTCACTTTTAGCCCCCTGAACCGGCGTAAAGGGCCAAACCATGTCCCGGTCCTGTAATGCCTTATGCAACTCCTGATTTGAAAAAACCTGGTTCACGAAGCGGATGATATCGGGATGGCTTCGATAGTTGGTATCCAAATCGATTTCTTCCGCCGGCCCGACAATCTCCGGCATCTTCAATAACAGATCCCGCTCGCCGCCGCGCCAGCCATAGATCGCTTGTTTTTCATCCCCAACGATGATGGCGCCACCGTAATCCTTTATGCCCATACCGCTTAAAATTTCCCGCAGTATCGGCATGAGTATTTTAAACTGAATGACGCTGGTATCCTGAAATTCATCAATAAGGATAAAGCGCGTGCTGGTTGAAAGATACTCGTAAAAGAGGTTGGTCACGGAATCACCTTCTATTAAAGAAAGGCCTGGATCGTGGAGATATTTATAGGTATAAAAAGTAATGTCATTGAACGTTAAGATGCGATCGCGAAATTTTATTTCATCATACTTTGTCAGAATCAGATTTGCTATCTTGCGGATATTCGCCTCTTCAGGAAGGGCGAGTTTGCAGAGCAAAAAAGTCGCCAGTTTTTGCCGAGCCTCCTGTAACGCTTCCGAGAGTTCGATTGCGCGTTCTTTATAGATCTGTTTGCGCAATACTTTGCTGCCGTTCCAAAAGACCTCATCGCTGATAAATTGCGAATAATGCTCAATTACAAAGTTTGAATCCGCCAGGCGCTCGCTTATAAAAGGCAATAGCGATTCAATGTTTACTGTTGTTGAATTTTTGAAAACAATGTCGTGATATGCTTTTTTGAAAATTTCATTCAGAGGTTTATTTATATTATCTTCTACCAAATAATCAACAAAGTCGGACATGACCCGGCGGTAGGCGGTGACAAAATCATGATAAGTTGTTTCAAGAAACGCATTCGAAACGCTTAATCGCTCTTCAACTTGGGGAAACAACATAAATTGCCAACGGTTATAAATAATAGATTTAATAAACGAGTCGTAGGCCGTTATGTTTTTCAAAAAAGCACTTGAAAAAAGATTTTGCAGGGAAGCATCTGCAGTCTGACTGAAAACAGTGCTTAACAAGACCTCATTAATTTCTTGTATGTTTTCGGCTGGTATTTTTTCGACAATCTGGAAACTTGAAAATCCAAGGTAAGGAGAAATAACGGTTTTAAAAATAGAGTTGACAAAGGAATCAATAGTACTGATTTGCAGCCGCTGTTTGTTCAGCAACATCTTTTGAAATACGGATTTGAGATAATCCCTGTCGTTATCACCTATCTGTATGCCATACAGTGCGTAAAGATTTTTTTCCAGTACCTCAGATTCCCGGGACTGTACGAGTTTTGAGAGATGTTCAAAAATACGCTCGCGTATCTCAAACGTGGCTTTACGGGTAAAGGTGATAACCAAAATTTCACTAAAATCAATCTGATGGCGAAAACTCAGTAAAAGCCATATAAACTCCAGTGATAACCGGTAGGTTTTTCCGGTACCTGCACTGGCGCGAATAATTCTCTTTATTAAGCTAGAGTGTGTTTCAGTCACTTTTCCCGCTTTCCTCTTTTCTGGCTAAAAACAGATCTTTTCTGGTGATTTCTGCAAAATCCACCAGAAAACTTTTTTGCTGTGGCAAAGAAAATCCTTCTTCCGATATTTTATGTAAAGTATCGATTAAAGCGCTTTTGAATTCCAGAAATAAAGTTTGTTTGTTTGTGCCGGATCGGTAGAGTTGCTCGAAGGACTTTGCGTCCTGTTTCAATATAAAATAAAAATAGGAAAAGACATTCTCCAACAATTCAGGTTGCCGGATGATATAATAATATAGCTCATAAAAAAGCAGCTGTGACTTTTCATAGCCGCCGGTTTTATAATCAAAGATATAACGATCATTACGCGACTCATCCTCAATGCGAAGATCAGCACGTCCGCGTATGAAAACATCGATATCCAACCGGCTTTCTTTTCTTGCGATATATTTTTGAAATGTCTTCTCTTCAGACGAACCCCTGTCTGTTTCCGCATAGATACGAATTGCTTTACGGCTCAATCCCAGGTCAGCCAATAAACCAAAAAACGCCTTGATCCCGTATAATATAACCGGCATGATGATTTTGTTGAAATATAGCTGCGCATGGTTATGGGGAATTTTATAATAATAATAGGAATGGTGTTGCAGAATATCCGCCGCCGCCCGTTCGATCAGCTCATCTCCGATCTGATTGAAATCCAAAGCGACCCCGTCGGTGTCCTGTATATAAACCCAGCATCTGTTCAGAATATCATGTGCAATGTTGCCGATAAGTTTTGGCGAAAAATCATACTCTATCTCTTTTTGCCGCTCTTCTATTCCTGCAATATGGCGCAAATAAAAAACAAAAGGATTATTCTGCAAATCTTTGAGAGAATAACTGGTCATTCCAAGGCTGTGATCCCGGAAATCATTTTCCGGCTCTACCTGAATACGAAAAAAATCCCCTGCCGGAACGGAAATATTATGTGACTTGTTTTTGAAGAACTGTTGATAAATGTTTCTGTATCCCTCATCCCGCAACGGTATTATCTGGCTGTCATCAACTTTTAAACACAGCTTGATTTCCTCCAGAAAAGAACTGGGTTGTATGTTTTCATCAATATTCTTCTGACTGAAGAGAAATACTTTTTTCGCGGTAAAGATTAATCTGAAAAAGTAATACTTTTCCCAAAGCTTAATATCCTCATAGGTCTTCAAGCCCAGACGTTTCCGCTGAATTTCTGTAAACAAATATGGAATTTGTCTGGTGCTGGGAATTTTTCCCTCGGAGAGATTAAGAATAGCAAGGCTTTGATAATCTATGTTGCGGGTATCGAAAAGGGTTGTAAAATGCATCCGGGACGTATCGGTCTTATAGTTGTATTTAATCTGTTTTGCTTTCATATAGTCAAGGAACAAACGCAGTATTCCTTGCGAGAGGCCCAGATGAGGATTTGCACCAGGAGGCGAAGAAAAATAATGCTGCCAGCTTTCTATAATATTCAATTGTTCCACGGTTTGAAAATCAAACAAAAGTTGATAAAATCGTTCGACCAGGTCAGATCCGCTTCTTTCTTCATGTGTAAATATTTTCTGCAAATCAACACCGTTCTCGGCATTTATTAAATCTACCAGATCGCTCATCGATTCCAGTTGTGAAAACCGTTTAACAACATCCAAAATAGCATATAATGGTTCTTTAACCTGGTCTTCCCTGATATTTTCAAGATGAAAATCCGTATATTTAACATCATTGTCAACAAGATGATAGATATGGGCAAGCAGTTTATCCCTTAAAGCAGAGGGATCCCTGGAAAACCGGCGCAAAAAATAAAAACAAAAAATGTCGTTGAATAAAGCCTGTAAAAGAGTATCAACCGGACACAAATACCGGCGTCGTAGCGATTCCCATAACAAGGACTTGATCAGAGCATGAAGGGTGTGAAAAAATTGATAAACAGAAGTTTGAACAAAACTGAACGATGATTGTGAAAATTTTTGCGCCGACAGGAACGGTTTAAAGGGATTGTTATAGTCGACATCCACTACCTGAAGAGGGCTCCGGGATGCGATCTCTTTTAGCAATGCAGTTGTCATGATAAAATCATTGGCTGCCTCAAAAATCTCGATATCGGGAAATTGTCTGCAATTCAGGTCAGCAAGAGTAAAGTCCTTTATTTTCAGAGAGTTTTTATCGACCAAATACTCGGGCAGCTGATAATATATCCTCACCGTTTTGCCCCTGACGGAAAACTCATCGATAATACGCTTTTCAAGCCGTGTATAGTAAAACTGATTCACCATAACAACGGTATCATAAATTCCCAGTGGCTTCAAGTCGGGAGACTGTGAATATAAAAAAATCTTGTCCGTGTATCCTCTCTGTTCAATAGATGCTTTATACTGTTGCTTTATTTTAACGAGCCGTTCATACGTTCTGGCCTGCCAGGGATAGATTTCTGACTGCCACAACGGCTTGACTAAAAAATTCTCATCGACTCTTTCTTCAAAAAACTCCTCCCAGAGATTGAAAAAATTCTGTGCAAGCTCTATGGCCTGAAAGTAATTGTTTACATTAAAAAACCCCTTGTCTTCTTGCTCCATTGAAGCATAGAACGCCAATGTTCGCTTTTCTTCTTTTAGAAGCGGCTTTTCAGAAAAAAATATCTTTTCCTTTAGCTCTTCCATCGTAACGACATGCACAGGATTAAAAGTTGTCTTTTGTTGAAAACGCTTTTGCAAAAAACGCTTGTAATTCTCTGTGGGAGATACAATCAGAACCCTGTTATCGGGCAAGTCCTCAAGAACAAGGGCGGTGAGGTTTTGTGAGAAATCACAAAATCTATATTGAATCATAATCTCTACTGAGTTTGGATGTTCCTCTATGTTAATCAGGCGAAAAGACCCATTGGTGTATCCGGATTTGTATCCTGGACAAAACCATTTTCATCAAACCAGGACAATGCCCCGTCAAGCGACACGGCTTTTGCGCCCAAATCGATTAAAGGCTGGTTCCATTTGCTTTTAAATGTCAGAATTCGGTCAGCATTGGAGGAAAGAAGGTCCTCACACAAACGGTACGTATGACTGGATGATGATGCGTACACGATGAAAACAGCCTCCGCAACAGAGGCAATAAAATGGTTCCTTTTAAACGCTGTTTCTCGCGTTACCCGGGGAACGCCGACGACGAAAGGAGAGACAATGGTCATTCTGTTCAGCTGGATTGACCGTCGATATTTTGCAGGCACTCGCATACGGGAAATATTGCGGGCCGGACAAAAAAGCAACGGTTGCATGCCTTTGCTCAACACTCGAAAACATTGCTCTTCCACCGGAGATTGGAAGCCGCTCATAACGCTGATATTATAACGCCTCAAACATTGCGCCAGATCATAACTCTGAAGAATCAAATCTCCGGGACATTTTGAAGAACAAAAAAAACCCACTTTGGGTTTGTCTAACAGAGCCATGTCTCCAATAACTGCAACTTTTTTACAAAAATCCCCGTTACGATATGTGATTATTTTATACTTCATATTTGCAGGACATGCAAAACAAATACGGTAAACTGTCTTTGATCGTTTTTTCAATATAAACAATATGATCTGATATTGCAAATATAATCACATTTTGGCAATAACAAAAGGTCTTGAGGAGATATCGTGGGCACTTTAGTGAATAAAACTCATCTTTTTTGTTTTTACCCGGTTTTCAAATTTTAATCTATAAAGGTATACACCGCTGGGTACGATTTGTCCGTCTTCATCTCTGCCGTTCCACTCTGTTACATGGGATCCCGCTTTATAAAAACCGTCAGCCAGTTTTTTAATGACCTGCCCATTGAGATTGTAAATCGTCAATTCGCAATGACCTTCTTTGTCGAGATGATAGACTATCCTGGTTTGAGGATTGAATGGATTGGGATAATTTTGCTCCAGTTCAAATTGAACCGGTGGTTTTGTATGGATCTCTACAGGCCCGTGAACTGTTTGATAACCCTGAAAATCAACATCTATTAATTCATAGAGATAATTTTCGTTTGCTTTGATATCTTTATCGATATACTCGTACGATCGCCCGGTTTGGCTGTTGCCGGCACCGGGAATCATAGCCGTGGTTATGCGCTTGCGCTCCTTTGATGTTCTAAAGAGATGAAATCCAAGATTCTCGGTTTCAGATCGGGTTGTCCATTTTAAATAGACCATCCCATTGCTGCATTCAGCCGTAAAGGAAGAGAGTTCAACAGGCACCAGCCCGCTAACGGGCATATTGTTTAAGGAAATAAAGGCGGGCTCTGTTAGACGCAACGTCAGGGCATACGGATTCTCTTCACACCGATGCGATGATAATGTTTGCGAATCCATTGACAGGTCCCTGCCAAGAAATGACAGTTCGCTTTCAGGTTGAAACACATTCATATAATGGCAGGTTTGACTTGGGCGATAGCCCACCGGTGGTGTAAATTTAAGCGTATATTCACCAGGATCAGGCAACATGCCAAAGTTATAAAATCCTCTCTGCCCGTCTGCAATCAGAGGAATCAACTCACCATCCGGCGAGAACAGTTCGACTTTTCCGCCTATAACAGGTCTACCAGTCAACTCGTCATATATATAGCCGCTCGCTGTATATTGCAGGGAATCGATCACACCGTTTTGATCGCGATCCTGCTCTTCAAGTATATTGGGAATACCATCATGATCCTGGTCGGCGTATATGACATACTGATAATCTTCGACTTCTCCATCGCAGGCCGGGCCTCTAAAATCCAACCCCTTTTGTGAGGTATACCTAAAGCGGGCAAAGCTCTTTCCTGTCGCAGCATTTTCGGGCAGCGCAAGAGAATATAACTGCTGACCAGTCGTCGCCGGAACCGCATTGAAAATTTGTTCACCCGGATCCTGCCAGTCACCATCTGCATTGAAATCCATCCAGCCGTACAAAAATCCCTGGCCCTGAACAAGAATCTTTATGTGTTGCTGACAGCCAGGGGTCATATAGGGGCTGAAGATAACCCCGTCATTATCGCTTTTCAGTGCATCATCCCCGCTCGGTCCGGCAACGGGTTCAACCTGATCCCTCTCTATTTTATTTCCCAAAAAGATATCGGGATTCAACAGATGGTAGGCTCCGTTACGGTCCAACAGGGTTGGATACCTGTCGACCGGAGCGTTACCCATATCGATACTGGACAAGCCTGTAATAATCAGGGAATAGGGTTGCTCGCCCGCGTACAGATTGTCTTTGTGATAAATGGTAATGGTATAAAAACCTTTTTCAGGGGCGGATATGACGACCTGCTCGACGTTATCAACTGAATTCATTCCGGTTTGTGCCTTTTGCTCCGGAAAGGCAGGGTCGAGAATCCAGGGATAAAAGATATCTTTTGTATTTTCAATTGTCAGGTCCAGATCATTGATCAGCATTGCAGCTGACGGATCGAGCTGTGGTTCCACAGGCACGCCGGCCGGGTCTGTCCATGTCAGCGTCACTATGACCGGCGTTTCTCCGCTGCAATAATATCGCAACGTATCGGCCCGATACTGCTCAAGTTTCCGCTCCTGAATGGGAATCATATAGCGGGAATCCTGTTCAATCAGGTCTGCTGCTTTTTTCGTGTTCATTAATCCCCAACCAAAAGCATAATCGGGTCCCGGTGCTTTTCCGGCTTCATCCGCTGTATGGATGACCAGGGCTTTCAAAGTGGAAGACAACATTCGGCGGGCATGAAGGCGTTGATAATACTCTTGCAATAAAGCCAGTGAACCGACCACGCCAGGGGCGGCAAACGAGGTACCATTGACCGTTGTATAGTCATAATCACTCCCGGCACCGGTTGTGATCAAACCAACGCCATCCGCGACTACATCCGGCTTGATACGGCCGTCATCTGCGGGTCCCCAGGCACTAAACCAGGACATCAATACATCATTCGGACCGGAATAACCCTGCTCTAATCCTTCAACAGCACCAACCGTCAAGCTATTCTTTGCTATGGCACCGCCATTGGAAATACAATCATAAAGGCCATCATACTGACGGCTGATGTCGGACTCTTGCCGTTTCGGGGGGATGGCGTCCCAATCGAAATACCAATGTGTGGATTCTTCAACAGGACCAAGATCCTTGCGATCATTGCCGGCGGAAAAAACCATTAAATAGTAAGGCGCCGCACAGGCCAATTTATCCACACTTTGGGCAAAATCATCATAAAAGCCGAAAAGATAATCTTCGTCGGTGCTGATGCGGCTGTCACCAAACCACACCCATCTGTTGTCACCATAATAATTCCACTCCCATCCCAGCAAATAGCTATAGGAGTGATTGGATACAAGCAATCCCCGGGATGGATCGCTGAAAGTTGCAGCCGCCATTGCCGCCATCTCTGCCAGGTCATTATTCCAATCAAAAGCTTCCAATGTTGCCAGAGGGGCCATGCCTCTGGCGTTTTCATTGTATCCCCGGGCAATCAGGGTTCCGGCAACCTGAGTTGCATGGGTGGATAGATGAGGCGTGTCGTCCCCTTTTTGTACCCGGCCAACGAGTTCCCGGTGGCTGAATCGTACGCCTCCTTCGTCCCACATTGCTATAATCATACCCTCACCGTCCAAATTATAATCTCCCGTACCGCCGTTGCCGGTTGACCAGAGCTGTAACGTTGAAATGGTTTGGGCTGCTGTAAGATTCGTTGTTATATAATAAAGAGGCCGGTTCAAAAGGACATCCTGAATTTCAATAACCCGGTCTGTGGGCAATGTTTTGCGTATCGGAAAACTGCTGCTGATCGCAAAATTCCTTGCCCGCTCTTTTTTCGCGTCATGGGTTTTCGTTATTTCCCTGGAGACTTTTTCCAGGTCCGTCGTTGCTGCAACAGACGGATGCCAAAAAATCAGAATATTAAAAACCAAAATTATGTATAGGTAAAGAACCGTTCGTCTCTCTGTGCCATATCTTTCCATGTTCGCTCTATCCCGTATCGGTTTATCTGAGAAAATGCATTTTCCTCGTTTCTTCGTGTTGCTTAAATAATAATTTGTACAGATATACGCCACTCGGCAGAATCCTGCCGCTGTCGTCCCGTCCATTCCACATCACTTTATAAGAACCCGGCTGTTGATATTCGGACACCAGCGTTCTAACCACCTGTCCCTTTATATTATATATGATCAAGTCACAATCGCCAAAGCCGGACAAGCTATATTCAATCACGGTTTCAGGATTAAAAGGATTGGGATAATTTTGCCGCAACAAAAAGGTCTCCGGTCCCTCAACAGTAACAGAGACAGCTTTATGTTTGGTCATGCGGCCATGAAAATCGATATCCGCAAGCTGATAATAATAGATTTGACCATTCTGAACGTTTTGATCTGTATATTCATAGCGGTTTACGCTTTGACTATTGCCCCGGCCGGATATTAAAGTCGATGTGATGCGTTGATAATTTCCGTCTTGCGATTCGGCCCGGAACAAATAAAAACCCATGTTTTCCGTCTCGCTCTGCGTGATCCACTGCAATTCAACCGTCCCGTTAACGCATTCTGCCGTAAATGAGGAAAGTTCTATCGGAATCAGATAGTTTAACGGAATATTATTGTTGATAATAATCGGGTCTCCTGCGGCCAGGTCAAAGGAAAAATAATAGGTATTGTCGGCACAATCGTAATTGCCAATAAATCCTGTATCGTCGTTTTCTCCTGCTCCCAAAACCACCGGATTGGATAATCCGGTCGGATCAAACGAGCCCGTTGAAGCTAAACAGGTTGTACTGAGCTCATAGTTGGGGGGAGGAACAACCTGCAGCGCATAGCTTCCCGGCGTACCATCGGTGTAGAATTGATAAAATCCTTCGGATCCATCTTCCGCGATAGTCACTGGTGAAGACGGATCAACCGTAATTTGTCCGCCGGCGATAATTTCACCGCTGGATTGATCATAAAAATATCCGGTGGGATCGTAATCCAGGTTGTTGGGAACGCCATCGCTATCACGATCGTTTTCCCCTTCCGCGGCATTGGGGATTCCGTCCAAATCAAAATCCGCTTCACCGCCACTCTGAATGCTGACCTGGTAATCTTCCACTTCCCCTTCAGATGCATTGCCTGACGCCAAAAGCCCGCCACTGAGATTGAAACGGAACCGTGCAAAAGTAATATCCAGAACAGCGTCTGCCGGAACGGTAAACGTTTTTGTGTTGGCGCCGCTAACCAGATCTTCATCGGTGAAAATCTGTTCATCACCATCCCATACTCCATTGAGATCAAAATCGATCCAGGCATTCAATTTACCGGCCACTGAAGCTGTTACGGTTATATTTGCCGTTGTGCCGGGTACCAGTGCAGAATCGAAGACAATGCCATCCTCGTCATCGGATGTCCCGGCCCTGTCATCTCCCAGGCTATGGGTGTCCGGTGAAGCATCAAGTTCTGCATCAACATGTGATCCCAGATAGGTTTGATTGTCGAGTTGATGACGGGCACCGTTATTAGACAACAGCGTCGGATAGGGTGAGTCCGGCGCATCGCCAAAATCAGCATCATACATGCCGGACAACACCAGAGAAAAATCCTGACTGCCATTTTCAAGCGTGCCTTTATGGGTAATTTGAAGGGTATAGATTCCGGGAGCGGGGTTGGAAATAAAAACCTGCTCGACATTATCGACTGTATTATCCCCGGTCGTGGCCGCATTTGACGGATTGTCTTTGTCCAGAACCCAGGGCATATATTGAATCGCTGCATTTTGCAGAATAATATCCAGGTCATTAATCAGCACCGGAGATGGATTGTCGAGCTGGTTGGGATCAACCGGCGTTGCTGCAGGATCGGTCCATACCATGGTAACCTTGATATCCTCATCGCCCGATGCATAGTAACTGAGAGAAATGCTTTCTCCGTCATTGAGACTGTGTTCCTGTATATGGTGACCCCGAGATATGTCTTTTTGGATATGATCATAAGCCGATTTGGTGTTGAGCAAGCCCCAGCCGAATTGATAATCGGGACCGCTATTTGCGCCGGCTTTATCTGCAGTATGAATCGACAATGCTTTTAAGGTTGCAGATTTCATCCAATCGGGATTATGACTCGAGTGGTAATACGCCTGCAAGAGAACCAAAGAACCGGTCACGTTGGGAGCGGCAAAGGACGTTCCGGTGCCCAGCGCATAAGAGGCATCCGTACCGGAATGAGGTGTCCAGAGCTCAACGCCGTTCCCGACCAGGTCGGGTTTAATGCGGCCATCATCAACCGCCCCCCAACAGCTAAAATCCGTCATGACAACGTCGCTGACTTGTGTATACCCTCCCGGTATATCATCAACAGCGCCTACGACCAAATTGTTTTTAGCCACACTTGCACCGCTCAAACAATCATACGCGCCATCCACGGGCCGGGACACGGACTCGAACCAAACCCAGCTTCCCAGAGCACTGCTCCATGCATAATGGTTAACCGCGCCCGCCGGGCCCTCTCCGCGGTCATTGCCGGCGGCATATACCATGAGATAATATGGAGCGGTAAAGGCAAGATCATCAATGGTCTGAGCTTGCCCTCCATACCAGCCGAAATAAACCGATTCATTAACATCCACATCCACATCTCCGAACCAGTACCAATTCGCCTCGCCCAACCCCAGATAATCACCATAACTCCAGCCGGTGATTAATCCATACGAATGGTTGGATAGCATCAATCCGTCATCCGCCGCAGCCAAAGCCATCTCCGCGGTATCCTGATTCCAGTCATAGGCATGAAGGGTTGCCGCTGAAGCCATTCCCCTCGCATTTGAATTCACGCCTGCAGCGATGAGAACCCCCGCCACCTGAGTCGAGTGAGGCACCAGAGAGGTTACCTCATCTCCATCCACGACGCGACCGCTCAGCTCCTGATGGCTGGCTCGCACATCTCCCCCGTCCCATTCACCGACGAGCATACCGGAGCCCGTATACCCCTGGTTCCAAACCGAATCCGTGGAAACGGTCTGCGCTGCTATTAAATTATCGGTTGCGTAATAGAGGGGAAAACCATCCATAACCTTCATTAACTCGACCAATTTACCGGAACGCAAAAAAGCCCGTACCACATAACCCTTCGACTGAGCTTGCTGTAATGCCTCTGATTTTTGTTGCCTTAATTTCTGTTCGAGTTTTTCAGCTAAATTTCTGATTTGTTCTTTGCTGTTTTCATTTAATTCGATCTGTGCAAATGATCCCGATGTAAACATTACAAAAAAGATCAGAAAAAATAGAATCCTTGCCAATTTCATAATAATCCTCAAAAAGGGGGTTGATGAAACCATTCTGTTACAGTTATCCAAAAATTGTACCAGCAGGTAAAATAACAGACCCATCGGCAAAAATACTATGGGGTTCTGTTTTATAAGGACTTAATAAAGACGGGATTGGTTCTTTACGGGGGGGGATTGGAATAATACTGTCTCTGCCATAAAATTGTTACATTTAGGCACCACCTGGTGTTGCATCAAGGGGACAAAAGAAACCACTGGCAGGAATAAAAATACTCGCTTGATAAGGTCATATTGACTTGTCTGGGTAATAAATCCTGACAATCCGGGCATAAATTCGCCCCCGCCTTCCCATGGTTCTCCCGGCACGGCAGGTGTCACGGTTTATGCTGAGCGATGGTGGGGTCTGGTGTTACTCAAAGTGCAAAATCCCATACCGCCATGGTATATGAAACTTGAGATAGCCGGTCGGATTCCAGGCATAGAGGGTCTGTTCACCCTTTTTTACAGAATCAATCCGGTATAAATTAACCCGCCACCTGTCTCCGGATTTTGGCGGCAGATGCGGCGCCCCCAGGCATTCGGTAAAAGGAACAGCATATTCAGCCGTCCAGCCCTTTGCCTTTCCGGGTTTATCCGCTTCTCCCTCAATATGCGTTCGGGTTATCAATCCTTCCATATCATAGGAAAAAAGCGGCACGATCTTCGCCCCCGGGGATTTTTCTGTTCTGGCGGTGAGAACAAAAGCATCGTATAGGACATTTTTGGGGCTCAGGTTAAGCTCGAAATAACAAAACCCGCTATTTGCCGGATCGAGAAAGACTTCCACGCATTCCTCATCGTAAATCGGAGCATCCCGCTTGGTGTGGGTTCCCCAAACATATGTGTCTTCGCACTCGAATCCAACATACAAATATTGGTTGTTATACAACAAACGCACCTTGGTTTCAAAGCGACCTCGTTTACCGCTTACCGTCTCCCTCATGGAGACCGGTGTCGCCAGGGTCCATAAACGATCTCCGAGTGCTCCGTCAAGGTTCAGGTTTCGATCAATTTTTTTACAACTATAAAGCGGCAGTGTTTCAGATGTCTGATCCATGTGTTGCGCCATACATAATCCCAGAGCTAAAATTAAGAAAACAAACTGTTTCATGATAACACCTAACTGCTGAACGAGAGCGAATCATAAAGGTCCATTTCAGCGGCATATCTGCCGAGTTTCAAATAGACTCTGGCAATGATGTAAATCTGTTGGGTCACAATCAGAAAAGCGATCACAAGAGCATCCGGAGCAATAAAAAAATCTGCGATCAGATTATAGACAACCAGCCATACCAGACCGATGAAAAAGAAGAGAGCCGTGAGTGAAAATGTCTTGACAAAATTTGCAAAGACAAAAACAAGGGACTGATAAATCATGACTCTCATTTTTTTCTCATCATTTAAGACGGTCCGGATACGGGCATAATCGACAATCATGGCATAGACGAGCACCAGGATTATGGTTACAAACAATTTAACAAAAAATCCCCATACAATGATCACCTGGGAGGGATCCCCTCCCCAAATGGCTTTCTGTAGGAATGTAAAAAGGCCCCAGGGAACAAACAACAGCGCAACGAGAATAATCAGGCTCCAGAAAAAAAGCCTGATAAATCTTGCAAAATATTGTGCTCCCCCACCCCAAAAAGCATGTTGTAACGTTCCTTTATTATGGCTGGCAAAAACCGTCAATGCACCACCGGATAGAAATAATGAGATAAACAAGTAGACGACGACAGGGATGAGCACATGGGCGAACAAACCGTCTCCCTTGTAATGCAAAAACTCAAACAAGAATCCCATATCCATCTTTCCACCCAGAATTTCATTCATCGTGCTATCGCCGAGAAATGCCTTCAAGCGGTAAAAAACAGGAGCAAAAAGCAAATAGGCGAAAAAAAGGTTAAAAACATAAAACAAAAGGATCATTCTTTTCTGGCGCCAGGCTTTATAAAATCCGGATTTCAAACAGTCGATAACCATATGTCTCCCTCAAGAGTTTAATCAACAGATCAAAGATGTAAAAGAGCGGGCAACTCTAATAAATTCTGCATCCAAAACAGCAATCTTGCACCGATTTTTCTGGGCCCCAGTTTACTTTCTTCCCTCATCTTACTGTTATTGGTGATATTGACATCGAGTACGATTTTTCGTTCCGGATCAACAGTTGCGGATATCAATTGTTGCGGTTTTAAATATTCAAATTGTGTCCACAGTTCCTTGCCATCCCATTTTTCTGTAACCGTGTCATCCTCTGTAAACACAAACTCCAGCTCAACGGGAAAAACAAAATCTCCCACTCTTCTGACCTTTATAACGGTGTGATAAAGGGTGGTATCCTCTTCGCTTGATTTCATAGTATCCAGCCTGGCGCCTTGCATGGAAATCGTGCTGTCCACTTGAAGTGTTACATCACTCTCCATTGAAAGATGCAGGGTATCCCTTTTACTGTCTGCTGAAGAATCGGACATCACCGTATCACTCGATTTTTCTGCCAGGGAATCAGAACCGATCTTATAGTTGAAATCATACCCATAGCTGTTTTTTACCTCACGACTGGACAGATAAGACACGCTATAATCAAGAACATTGTTGGTAAACAAAGCCTGCTCGAAAAACCAGTCCAGATCCTGTCCGGAAACCTTGTTCGCCACTTTGATAAAATCCTCTGTTTTGGGATGTTTAAACTTGTATTCCCGGAAAAAGGTTTCCAAAATTTGGCGCATCACTTTATCACCCAGATAATTTTCCAGCGTCGTTAAAAATACAACCGGCCTGGAATAAGAATTTATGGTATAACTGCTACCCGAATAATATTCCCATGCTTTTCGCACGGTGGGATCATAATTTTTATAATTCAGATACGCGCTGCGATGATAATCCGTCTCACCGATGCGGATGCCGCAAAAATCGATAAAGCTGGTGGATTCACCATAATGCTCACGCATTATTCTCGATTCCACATAAGAGTTTACTCCCTCATCGATCCAACTTTCTTCAAATTCATTAGACGCCACCATTCCATACCAGTAATTGTGCCCGAATTCGTGAATAATAACCTGCTCCACAAACTTGAACCCTTTTGGTAATCCATAAAGCGTGACGGCGGTAATAAGGGTGGGATATTCCATGCCACCAGCTCTCATGGCATCCGGCTTTGGATCGACCACGGTTAAATTTGGATAAGGATAATCACCATACCATTCCTGAAACGTTTGCACTGCAATCTGAGCGGCTTTCAGAAACCGCTTTCCCTGGCCGCGGTGCTCAGGCGCCATCAATACCCGAATTTCCACATCATCGGCCTCTCCCGAAAATTCTACAAAATTGGGACTTGTGGTCCAGGCGAAATCGTGAACATCCTCGGCATGATAATAATGAATAACCGTGCCGTCTTCATTTGTCGTCTTTTCCACCAGTATGCCTGTTGCTCCCACGATCCAGTCTTTGGGAACGGTAATGCGCACATTGTAAACGCCAAAATCAGCAAAAAATTCGGAATTCCTGTGAAATTGGTGGCAGTTCCATTCACCGTTTTGAAGAACACCGATTTTGGGAAACCATTGTCCCACCATATAAAAATCATCGCTTGCTCCGGTGCGGGCGATCGGTGGTTCCGGCAATTTCGAGGTAAAAATAAAGTTCAACATTAACTTTTCTCCCGGTCTCAATGCGCGGCGCAGCGGAACTCTTAAAACCGTTTTATCATGTTTGTTGTCGTCATCGGGTTGTATATATTCCATTTGATCAGGCAGTACCAGAGCTTTCGTATCCCAAAGAGAATCGATCTTAATATAGCCCCATTCTTCTTTATCCCTTTTTTTACGGGAGTATTGCAGAAAGGTGGATTGATTGTTTCTAAAGGCATTGAGATACATATGAAAACGCAATTCCGTCACATCTTCCTGACTGGTGTTCTCCCAATAGAGGGTTTGTTTGGCCTGCAATGAATTTGATTCCGGCTGCAGCCGGACATCGATATCATAATTGGCGATACGGGGACTAAGCGGTGTTTCGAACAGTACCGGTTGAGCGTTTCCCATCGCAAAGAAAAAAATCAGCAAGAAAACGCACTTGAAGGTGTGCATCATATAATTTCTCCTATCCCACATCATGAATGCTTTAAATGTAAAATAATGAGGTATTTCTCTATTGTCAATCACTATTTAATGTTTTTTTTTGTCTTCGAATGACAATATTGACAATCCTGTTTACAACCCAAATACTGTTGTTAACTGATCGTTGCGGAAATTGTTCAGATACATGGATTATATATTGTATTACTGGAAGAAATTTAATATTTTTGGAGAAAAACAGGTACACCATGAAAAAATATACGACTCTTGTCCTGATCTTCCTGCTCAGCTATATCGCTTCGGCATCTTTAAAAACCCAGGCGATAGATTGCAAGCCGGATCTGAAAATAAACGGCATTGGTCCCGTCTTGATGATGGTCGATAGCAGCAGAAATCGTATTATCACTGCAAACGCACTCTCGTCATCGGTATCAGTGATCGATACCCGAACGCATGCGGTACAAAATATCCCCGTCGCCAAAAGAACGCTGCAGTTTCTCAAATCCGAAGCAATGACACTGGATCACAATTCCGGTTGCATTTATCTTATCGCCAAAGATTGTTTCCACATTATTTACCCCGACAAAAAAAACAGCATATCGATAGAAACCGGTAAACAATTCGAGTCTGTTGCCGTGGACGAGACCAGCGGTAATGTATTCCTGGCCGGTCAGGAAAGCAAAGAGCTGGGGTTCTATCATGCCGGCAAAAGAGAATTCTCATTACTCCCCTGGGTTGACGAGGAGGAAACCAGAAGAAATTTAAATGCTACGCCGCCTCCGCCGCGTCGCAAGGTTATTTCAGATCGTATCACAGGACAGGTTATCGCTGTAGATGGCTTAAAATCAATGCTTTATGTTTTTGATGGTAAAACAGCCGGGCTGATCAATTCGCGAAAACTGGATATCGAACCAGCCAGCCGCTGGCACCTTGCCGGCTATAATTCGAAAAACCATGCCCTCTATGTTGTGATCGAAACCAAAACCAGACACGTGATTCAGGCGGCAAAAATCGACCTGGTCGACGGCAAGGATACTATCGTTGAACTGCCGCGATATCGGGAAGGCCAGGGCATCAACTATAATCATTCCACCGATCAGATTTACATCCCCTATGATAATGCCGCATCAATACACCTGGTTGACTATAAAAATAGCGGCCGGATTGAAGAAATTGCCGTACCCACCTTTGGAAATGACGCCACAGCCATCGATGAAAAGAACAACATTCTGTATAATTTCAGTTGGGCTCATGGCGAAATTGATATAATCGATCTCGATACGAAAAAATTGAAAAGACGCATCACCGGACTCGGAATTCTTCCCCACATGTTCTCTGCTGTTTTTGATCCCAAATCCGAAAATATCTATTTTCTGCGTGGCGCCACCGCCGTTAATGGAGTCTTTGGAGCCGCCGTTTCCGTATTTCACCCCGACAGTGAAAAAATGGAAAAGATAAGAACCGGCTGGGCCCCCGTCGATTTGATCGAATTCGACTCCACCTCCTTTCTGGTGTTCAATAATGAAGATCAGTTTTGCCGCATATTTGCTAACGGAACACACGAGTTGCATCAACTTCCCGTCGACTTTCCGCTACGGGCTATCGACAACGGTTATGGAGATATTTACCTTGCTTATGGAGCGCACCAATCCTATTGGCCAACCGTTTATATTTGGGATGCCAAAAACGGCATCCTCACGATCCGGCGCAAAGATTTAAACCTCTATGACCGCAGAATCCCCCGCCAGGCCCTGCATATGACTCTCGATAAAAACAATACCCTCTATTTTACACAGAACAACTGGGGAAGAGAGCCTCAATTCATCGGAACACTTGAAGACCCGGTGCGGCTTTTTGATATTGGAAAAAGAATTGTGTTGCCTGATACGGTGACCAGAGAAACCACTCAAAGGACGATCAAATACGATTCTCTGACCGACCATCTTTATCTGCTGCGCATTGGTGAAAAAGATTCCGCTTCCAGTATTTTACAAATCATCGACCCCCATAACAAAGCCCTTCTCCACCGGCAAAAGGTCGGCCGGACGGCAACTGACCTGGCTTTCGACGAAGAAAAAATTTACGTTGCAAACTTTGGTTCCAACTCTGTATCGATAATAGACAAAACAAGCAAAGCCAAAAAAGAGATACCCACGGATAGAGGACCATTAGCGCTACTGCTGTTCGAAAATAGCCTTGCTGTTATCAATCATCTTGACAATACTCTGCAAATCCTGCAAAACCAAGTAAATACCTATCCATTACCGGTGCCGGGCTACCCCGACAACTTGTTCAAGTGGGGAAAGACATTGTTAATTACGTCCCATTCATCCGACCAGTTGACGGTTATGCGCTTTGATCCGAAAAAGGAACGCTTTACAATCTGCCTTCAGGAATCTTATCCCTTTGGAGACACGCGATTTAACAGCCGCAATAGTTCCTTTTTCATGGACGGACAATATGGCGATGCAATCTTTTCCCTGAATCGCATCGAGAAAGACCAATCCGGAAATATCTGGATCACAGACTTTATGTGCGGAAAAGTGTTTATAGTAAACCAAAAATAAAGGGGTATACGATGGATATCACCAACATTTTGCAGGCGTTAAAAGATATTTTATATTTTCCTCTTTTTAAAATTAAACAGACAGATGTGACTCTGGCATCGCTGATCGTTTTTACTGTGGTGGTTATCCTCTTTGTAATTATGTCCCGCCTGTTTAGCCGAATGATTATGAGTCGGGTCCTTTCCAGAATGAATATCGACAGAGGCACCCGGTATACGCTGAAACGAATCACCGAGTACTCGATAACCACCATCGGAGTCATCATTGCCTTCCAGTTTATCAATATCAGTTTGGGCGGGTTGGCCGTTATTTTCGGATTGCTCTCGGTCGGTATCGGATTCGGGCTGCAAAATGTTACCTCCAATTTCGTAGCCGGTCTGATTCTGTTGTTTGAAAAACCGATCATGGTAGGGGATCGCATTATTGTCGGTCAGACGGAAGGAGACGTTGAAGAGATCAACATCCGCTCCACCACGGTGCGCTCGTTGAATAATATTTCGATCATTGTACCCAATTCGGAATTCATTTCATCCCAGGTGGTCAATTGGTCTCATGGAGATCCCAAAGTCAGACTGGTTGTTGATATCGGCGTCTCTTACAATTCAGATCTCGATCTCGTTCTAAAAACCCTGCATGAAATTGCCGACGAAAACAAGGATGTATTAAAATCCCCTACTCCGGATGTTATCTTTCGCGAATTCGGCGACTCTTCCTGGAACCTTCAGTTGAGAGTGTGGATACTCGATCCGACCAGGCACCATTTTATCCGCTCCGATATCAATTGCGCTATTGTACGGAAATTTCGGCAAAATAATATTGAAATTCCCTTTCCGCAAAGAGATTTACATGTGCGGTCGCCGTTACCGGTTCCTTTTCTAAATGAGAAAAAGAACTGAATGCTCTCTGAAGCATATCACGTTTTAAAAAGGCTTTCCCGGATTCCGAATTCAGAGTGAACGAATCCTTCAGCAAAGGCTGATTTCTGCAATCTATTGATGTTGTGTGTACATAATTAACGATTTCATTGCGGCCTCCATACCAATCAATTCAACCAAAACAGTCCTCGTTGCAGAGAAGGTATGGCAACAAAACCATTGATAGATATCCGGCATGCTTTTTAACTCTTTACATTTTCTTGTTTTTTTCCCCATTGTCGTAGCAATCTACTTTTCTCTCAAAGCCCGCTACCGCTGGGTTTTTCTTTTGCTCTCCAGCTATTATTTTTATATGTGCTGGAATCCTAAATACATTGTTCTAATTCTATTTTCAACCATGATCGATTACATTGCCGGACTGCAGATGGAGAAACAAACAAAGCCACGCATCCGGCAATTTTTTCTCATCGCAAGTCTCTGTTCCAATCTGGGTCTGCTTTTTTTGTTCAAATATTATACCTTTTTCAGCCAATCCGTTCTGACGATGTTTAACCAATTTAATATATTCGTCGATTTTCCTGCTTTTGATTTTCTGCTTCCTGTGGGAATATCTTTTTATACCTTCCAAACACTGAGCTATACCATTGATGTTTACAGGGGCAAAAAAAAGGCGGAAAGACATCTCGGTATATTCGCGCTCTATGTAGCGTTTTTCCCGCAACTGGTGGCCGGTCCCATCGAAAGATCAACGCGCTTGTTACCGCAGCTTTTTGAAAAAAAACGTTTTGATTATCAACGCGTTTCCGACGGATTAAAACTTATGCTGTGGGGATTTTTTAAAAAGGTGGTTATAGCGGATCGCCTCGCTGTTATGGTGGATAGCGTTTATAACAGCGCCCATGATTACACCGGCATTCCCCTCATTGTGGCAACCTACTTTTTTGCTTTTCAGATCTATTGTGACTTTTCCGGATATTCCGATATCGCTATCGGCGCAGCCCAGGTGATGGGGTATGACCTCATGGATAATTTTAAACGCCCCTATTTTTCCAAAAACATTTCGGAATTCTGGAAACGCTGGCATATATCGCTCTCCAGCTGGTTCAAGGATTATCTCTATATCTCGCTCGGGGGCAACCGCGTTGCCAAATGGCGCTGGTATTCCAACCTGATGATCGTCTTTCTGATCAGCGGCCTCTGGCACGGTGCAGACTGGACCTTTGTAATCTGGGGAGGGCTGCACGGCATGTATCTCACTCTCTCCATTTGGACCGGAAAATTTCGCATAAAATTTATCCGCTCTACCCATTTGGATAAACACCCGGCCTGGTTGAAACTCATTCAGGTTGTCACCACGTTTCATCTCGTCCTCTTTGGATGGATCTTTTTCAGAGCCAATAATCTTTTTGATGCACTCTATATCATTAAAAATATTTTCGCTGATTTAAGCTGGCACCAGTATACCGTGGGATTGAACCAAACCGAGTTTGTCATTGCTGTTCTTTCCATCCTGTTTATGGAATGCATTCATATGATGCAAAGACACCGAAGAATGCGACAGTTTTTAAACAACAAACCGAAAACCCTGCGCTGGTCCGTTTATCTGATTCTGTTGTTGTCTATTATCATGTTCGGCGTTTTTACCAAACAGGAATTTATCTATTTTCAATTTTAAATCGTTATATCCTTTTGGACGACATGTGTCATGAAAATACTGATCAAAAAAATCTGCCAATTTTTAATATTGCTGGTGGTCACCCTCGTCTTGTTGTCGATCATCACAAAAAACATGTTTATTGAAAAAATTCAAAATCCCGAACATTTCAATCTGCACGGTGACATCAACACGTTGATCCTCGGAGATTCCCAGGCGCAGTTTGCCTTTAATCCGGAATACATCCACAATTCTGTTAATGCCGCTATCGTTGCCGAGCCGCTCTTTTATACCTTTTACAAGCTAAAATTCATCTATCAGAAAAACCGGCAGCTAAAAAATATTATCCTCTCCACCAGTCCGCATAATCTGAGCGAGTTCAATGAAGAAAAATTATTCGACTCGGAAGATTTGATGCATTTCTATGATCAATATTATATGCTCCTGAATAAAAACGGAAAAAGCGTCATTCGAAAATGGAATCAGCCTTTTATCATCAGCTCGATCAAATTCGATTACGGTATACCCCTGGAATTATATAAAAATTTACATCTCTGGATTAAAATTGCCTGTTCAAAACAACAGCCCTCCGATTACGCCTTCTGGGGCGGATATGATACCCGGATACGAACGGACATCCAAATGAAGAGAATTCAATGGATTATTGCAAAGCATTATTATAACGGTGATCGAATTGCTCCCAAATCCGAAATTATGCTGCAGTCCCTCAAAAAAATTGCTGCTTTTTGTCATAAAAACCGCTTACAACTCTGGCTTGTTACCCCGCCTCTGCACGAGACCTATCGGGAACGCATTCCCGCTTTCTACAGGAAGTTGCTAAAAGAAACAACCCATGATCTTTCTTCCTCGCCGGGGGTGCATTACGCTGATTACAGCACGTTGCAATTACCCGATAGCTTTTTTTACGACTGTGATCATCTCAACACCCGGGGAGCAAACGCATTCTCGCACATCATTAACACACTGCTGCAATAGGGGCTTAATTATCGTTTTTCTCACTTGAAATTCCGACTTTTATTAACTACTATAAATAAAAAAAAGCATGAACAATGAAATACCGGTTATTTATCATTTTAATTTTCGTTCTCTCCGTCTCTCTGATCAGTCCGGCATGCAAAAAATTCCAATTTAGAGTAAAGCCGGTTGCCGATCATTTTGTTAAAATAGCGGAATCAAAGAATCCGGATTCGGTCTACTGTTATACGCCCGGAATTACGCGTCTTCGGAATGGCCGTCTTATTGTAACCATGGAATTCGGCGGTCCGGGGGTCAACTCTTTTCCCGGTGACAAGCTGGTGCTCAGCCACAGAAACGCCACCTCCCAGGGACAGATCTTCACCTCTGACGATGCGGGTAAATCCTGGACCCGTAGAGGAAACTTTCCATTTGGTCATGCCAGACCATTTGTCGCCGGTGAATCGGTATACATTCTCGGCCGGGGGTACGATCTCATGGTGATAAAATCCGACGACAATGGCATTACCTGGTCCGACCCGGTTAAACTCACTCAGAACGAACAGTGGCATCAATCCGCATGCAATGTGCATTATACCAAAAACAATATCTATCTGGTTATGGAAAAAAGAGTCGACCGCGGGTTTTATGAAACATGGCAGGTTGCCAATATCGCTCCGGTATTGATGAGAGCCCGGACAAGTGACGATCTGACCAATGCGCAAAACTGGACGTTTGCCAGTGAATTGGTTTTCGAAGATGCTGTAGATTATCGTGAATTGGATTGTTTTGGTGTCCCGTTCTATAAAATGGATCCCAAAACAGCGCTGTATCCGGCAGAAAATCGGGGAATGGCAGCTATCGGCTGGCTCGAGGCGAATGTGGTACAATTCACCGATCCGGATCATTTGTGGTACGACCCGCTGGGGAATACCTTTCATTTGTGGATGCGGGCTCATACGGGCAGTACAAATCTTGCCGCCATCTGTAAAGTTAAAGAAAATGCCGACGGAACAATGACAACACTTCTGGAAACCGCGCCTTCCGGAAAAAAAATGGTCTATGTTCCCTGTCCCGGAGGCCAAATGCGTTTCCATATTCTATATGATCAAATCAGCAAAAAATACTGGTTGTTGAGTTCGCAATCTACTGATTCAATGACCGACCCCGGGAAACTCCCCGAAGAGCGTTACAATTTGCCAAATAACGAGCGGCACCGTCTGCAACTGCATTTCTCCAAAAATTGCATTGATTGGTGCTTTGCAGCACTCGTTGCCGTGGGCGAAACACCACGACAGGGACGGCATTATGCCTCTATGGTCATCGACGGAGAAGACCTTTATGTTGTCAGCCGCTCCGGGAATCACCTCGCAAAAGATGCACATGATGGTAACATGATTACCTTTCATACGATTAAAAACTTTCGACAATTTATATACTGAGGATTTTCTGTAACACTTGATCATATAAACCTATAAAAGGAGTAAAATTATGGCTAAAATTGACAACGCCAAAACCTATGAGCATGCTTATGAGCAGGCCAAAGATATCTTTGCCCTTTTGGGGGTGGATACCGACGAAATCCTGAATCAGCTACAAAAAATACCTGTCTCCATGCACTGCTGGCAGGGAGATGATGTCGGGGGATTCGAAGGTGGCGGAGATATCACGGATGGCGGTATTATGGCCACTGGTGATTATCCCGGAAAACCTGGAAATGCCGACGAATTGCGCCGGGACATCGAAACGGCCCTGTCGCTGGTTCCCGGCAAACACCGCCTCAATTTGCATGCGATTTATGCAGAAACCAACGGCAAAAAAGTCGACCGTAATGAACTGGAACCCACTCATTTTAAAAACTGGTGTGACTGGGCAAAAGAACAAGAGTTGGGTCTCGATTTTAATCCGAGCTGTTTTGCCCACCCCATGGTCAAAGAGGGCCTGACCCTGGCCTCGCGTGACCCCAATGTGCGCAACTTCTGGATCGAACATTGTATCGCCAGCCGAAAAATCGGCGAATACTTTGGCAAAGAATTAAATACCGCCTGTATCACCAATGTCTGGATTCCGGATGGTTATAAAGACACCCCGGCTGACCGCTATGCGCCCAGAGAGATTCTCAAGCAAGCCCTGGATAAGGTCTTTGCTGAAAAGATCGACCCCAAACACAATAAAGACACCGTAGAAAGCAAGCTCTTCGGCATTGGATCCGAGTCATACGTTGTCGGTTCGTTTGAGTTTTATCTCGGCTATGCGATTGAAAAAAATGTCCTGCTTACTCTGGACAGTGGACATTTTCATCCCACTGAATCCATCGCGGATAAAATTTCTTCTGTTTTGCTTTACATCGATGAAATCATGTTGCACATCAGCAGGGGGGTTCGCTGGGACAGCGACCACATTGTTACCCTGAATGATGATTCCCTGGCGATTGCACGGGCGGTAATACAAAACGGCTTTCAATCACGTGTCCATGCCGGTACGGACTTTTTCGACGCCAGCGTCAACAGAATCGCTGCCTGGATCATCGGTATGCGATCTGTCCTTAAAGCATACCTCAACGCGCTGTTGGAACCCTCGAATACATTAAAAGAAGCCGAAAAAAACGGCAATCTTACCAAAAGACTCGCAATGATGGAGGATATTAAATCCCTCCCCTCTGGTGCGATCTGGAATTATTATTGCCTTAAAAACAACGTTCCCCCAGACGGAAAGTGGCTGGAAAAAGTGGAGCAATATGAAAAAGAGGTTTTGCTGAAACGATAGGGCTCCATCACACGATTTGATAATAGCCGCAAAACGCCTGGCTTTATACTAAAAATTTGATTTTTAAGGCGTTTTGCGGCTTTGTAGTGTCTGGCTTATTTTTTGGGAAAAGGAGGTATGTGCGGAATTGCCGGTTCTTCCTGCTGCAATTCATTTAAAAGAACATCGATGGCTTTGTTGAGCTGCTGATCAATTCCGGCAAATTCCTTTGCCGGATCGTTGTCCACCTGTATATCCGGCTCCACGCCCCTTCCTTCAATAACCCACTCTTTGCCTTCCGTATCATAACCGGTAAATTCCGGCTTGTATAAATATCCACCATCCAACAACGGCAAACTTCCCCGAATTCCGACAACACCACCCCAGGTGCGTTTACCGATCAATTTTCCAAGCCCGTATTTTTTAAACCGGTAGGGAAAGATATCACCGTCCGATGCGGAAAATTCATTGATTAATACCGCTTTGGGCCCCATATGCAGGCTTGCAGGATCCGGACTTGGCGTGGTGTTTCTGGCCATTTCAAACATAACCGGCTCGCGAATCAGCCTTTCTATGATCATGGGAGAAACGTTGCCGCCACCATTTCCTCTGACATCGATAATGAGCGCTTTTTTACGCAATTGGGGATAAAAATACTTGACGAACTCGTTCAAACCGGAGACGCCCATATCCGGAATATGGATATAGCCGATTTTACCGTCACTCTTTTGTTCTACCTTTTTAATATTTTGCTGTACCCAGTTGTAATAATAAAGGTCGCTTTCATCATCGATGGGCTTGACAATAACCTCCCGGCTTCCTTTCGCGGTGGGCTTGTCGTTCACGGTTAAGATAACCTGTTTGCCCGGGGTGTCCGCAAGATGTTGGTAAATATTATCCATCTCTTTGGTGGAAATACCGTTAACGGCTAAAATATAATCGCCTTCAGAAACATCAACACCGATTTCCGTCAGCGGTGAACGACGGCTGTTGACCCAATTTTCTCCCGGTAAAATTGTCTTGACCTGATAATATTGACTTGTTCTTTGCAACCGTGCGCCCAAAAGGCCGGTTTTTACTTTTTCAACCTTGGGCATATCGCCGCCACCAACATAAGCATGACCTACGTTCAGTTCGGAAATCATCTCACCGATGATATAGGTGAGATCTGCTCTGTGGCGTACATGCGGGACCAGGAATTGGTACTTTTCTTTCAGCTGTTGCCAGTCTACCCCATGCATATTGGGAGCATAAAAGAAATACTTCATTTGTCGCCAGCACTCATTAAAAATCTGTTTCCATTCAGCTTTGCGGTCGAGAGCGACCTTGAGACCCTGCAGGTCCAGCCTGGTTTCGCTGTCGAGATTGTCTGTTTTCGCCCTGGGTAGGTCGATAATACCATAATCCTTTCCGATTTTAATCAACATCTTTTTGCCGTCTGCAGAGATTTCATATCCTGAAGTATTGGCGATCTCTGTCTCCTTTTTCTTCTCCAGGTCATAATATAGCAAAACAGGCTGTTTATCACCGGACCCTTTTCGTATATAATATATCGCATTTTCAAAACAACTCAGGTGACGATAATTCGCCGCCTGAACGGGCAAAACCCCGATGCGGTCTTTGAGACCCTCCGGTTCCACGCTTAAGACAAGTTTTTCCTTTTTGCTTTCCATGGACTCTTCTTTCTTGCTCTTGTCTTCTCCGTTCGAGTTTACAACAACCTTGTCATTTTCCGGTTTAAAAGGAGATTCCACGCTTTTATTCAAGGTGACAAAATAGATCCGGGCCATATCGATATAGGCATGATTCCATTCAGTCTGACTAAAAGTAGGATTAAAATCGCGATCTGAAACAAAGAAAAGGAATTTACCGTCGTGCGAAAAGCTGGGAGCTGTGCTGGTATACCATCCATCCGTAACCGGCCAGGATTTTTTTGATTCCAGAGAATGGATATAAATTATATCCATGGATTCTGCTTCGGATTTTTGATAAGTGATCCAGCGACTGTCCGGTGACCAGTTGAAATAATTGAATTCCCATTCTTTAGAGGTTGCAACCGTGTCTACATTCTTACTCTGAATATCGACATAGAGCAAACGCAGTTTTTTATCCGACCAGAGGATTTTTTTACTATCCGGTGACCATTTAATGCGAAATTTATACGTATCCGCATTCCTGGTGAGCTGTAGGGCGTTACCCGGCTTGTCCTGGGAATGAATATAAATTTCATCCTCTCCGCTTGCATCGGAAATATAGGCGATCCATTTGCCGTCCGGTGACCATTTTGAGCCCCGTTCATGGATACCGGCACTACGGGTCAGATTGTATGTTACGCCCTCACGGGCCGGCACGGTAAACACATCACCCCGGGCACCAAATAGAGCGCGTTTGCCGTCCGGTGAAATTTCATAGTTGGTAATGTTTTTACGAACATCTTTCAAGCCGCTACGCGATTCGGTTCCGTCGTTCGCAATGATAATCTTTACCGAGTTCAATGCCTTCAGAGACAGATCATAACAATAAATTCTGCCACCATTCTCAAAAACAATGGCCTCTTTGCCGAGAGAGGGAAATTTAATGTCAAAATCAACAAAATCGGTGAGTTTTTCAATTTCCGTTGTTCCGTGGTGGTAAACATAAAGGTTCATGCGTTCATTTTCATCCCTGTCGGAAAGGAAATATATGTCATCCTGGTGCCACATGGGAATAATATCCTGAGCAGGATGATCAGTAACATTTACGGTTTCTTTGCTGTTAAAATCATAAATCCAGATGTCATCCGCCATACCGCCACGATACCGTTTCCAGGTGCGAAATTCGCGGAAAACGCGATTAAACGCCAGTTTTGAATCATCCGGTGAAAAGGAACAAAAGCCTCCTCGCGGCAATGGAAGCTGCTCGGGTAAATTCACGTCCAGGCCGACGGTATAAAGCTGGCCCAAAAAGGAATTGAATTCACGCATTCGTGAACGGAATAGAATCCGATCTTTGGTGTTCATCCACCCCATGACAATGTTATTCGGCCCCATGCGATCCCAAATATAGTCCCTGTTCAGAGTGGCTGTATACGTTAGCCGTTTGGGAACACCACCTTCTGCCGGAATCAGATAGACCTCTGTGTTGCCATCGTATTGTGCCGTAAAAGCAATGTGCTTACCATCTGCGGAAAAACGCGGGAAAGACTCGTATCCGGTATCGCTGGTCAATCGCCGTGCTACGCCTCCCTGCCGGTCAACGTTATAGAGATCACCGCCATAGGAAAAAACAATCTGATCCTCATATATGGCGGGAAATCGAAGCAGCAGAGTTTCCTCCTGCGAATAGACCATCACAACTGAAACAAACAAAATTATAACGACAAAGAGCAAACTTTTTTTCATCTCTTTTCCTTTCTTTTACTTTAATTCATTATGTACCTCAACACCGATCTATTGACCTGTAAAAGGACAATCGCCGTTGTCCATGATCTATGTGTTTTCAGATTCTGTGGGTTCAACATGGATAAAAACCAAATCCACTTCCGATAGTTCTCTTATTTTCTCGCTAACTTGCTCCCCAATGGCATGTGCCTTTTCAAGAGATATTTTACCGTTTACATTGATATGCATATCGATACGCATGCGGGGGCCCACATATTCTGAAATAACTCTATGTACGTGATCGACCCCTTTTACCGACAAAGCTATTTTTGCAATTTTCTGACTCAATTCCCTTGGAGCTCCCCGGCCGGTCAGATAGCCGATATTTTCATTGAGAATCTCCCAGGTTGTACGAAAAATCCATAATCCGACAATAATGCCTGCGATCGGGTCAAAAACCGGATCGATAAAAAAAGCGCCCCACACCCCGGCCAGGGCGGCTGCCGAGGTGGCAACATCGACCAAATTATCTCTGGCACTTGCATTGATTGCCGGACTTTTAGTCTCGCGGCCCAGGCGCTTTACCCGACAAAACATGACAACTTTAATACATATACTGAAAATAAGTATCAGAGTGGTCCATCCAATGTCGGCAACCCGGCCTCCGCTAAAAAAACGCGTAATACCCTGTTGTACCGCGACGACGCCGGCAAAAACAATAGCTATTGCAATAAATAAACTTACAAAAGGTTCAATACGGCTGTGTCCCTGAGGATGACTTTCGTCTGCCGGCTGTTGTGAGAGATAGAGCCCTATCCCCATAAAAATACTGTAGAGCGTATCGCCCAGTGAATTGGCGGCGTCTGAAAACACCGCACTGCTGCCGGATAACCAGGCCATAACACCCTTGACGACAGCCAAAAAAATATTTCCGGATATGGAAATAAAGATCGCCTGCTTGTATTTTTTCAAGCGTTGCATATCAACAGCATCAGATCTAACGAGTTTCAATAAATCTCTCCGGAAAAACGGTTTTGGTTCTTCTACCTGCTCGTTGGTTGTGGCTTGTTTTCAAAGAAAAACACTGGATATCATCGCAATTGATAATGAAAAATATATTGCAAAATAATCCGCGTAAAAAAAGATTGCATATCCTGTATGAAGACATCCGTCTTACTCGGGCAAGTCGGCAGTCACTGTAAAATCCGCATCGACTCTGTGAAAGGGAATATCCAGATAAGAGTCGTTCAGCGTTTCCGTATTAACACCCATTTTGGAATAGAGCCTCTGCAACAATGGATGATGGTAGGGTAATACCCACGGTGTTACTTTGTAGAAACCGGTTTCCAGCGTCACACTATCCGGATCAATAATAAAGGAAATAACTTTACTCGCCGGTTCCACCGTCAACCAGGAAGGAATCCCGTTATTCCCGGAAAGATAGAGAGTGGTCGTTTCGCCGCTATGAATTTCCTTTAAGAGAATTCCACCAAGACGATAGATCGAGCCTTTGGGAATCAAAACCCCAAGCGTGTCAGTTATCGTTTCAAGTGTTGTGCGTACTGTATCCCCTTTGGTAATACCGTTAATATGTAAATCCGGGTCAATGATGGAACTGACATAAAGCGCGCGTTTTAATTCCAGCGTCTGTTTGAGTTTACCATCCTGATCGAGTGATTCCTGCCCATAGGCGATTTGTCCGTTTTCGATAGCGACATTCGCTTCTCCGGGATAATAGCCGCCCATAAATGCAACCAATAGATAAACACCATTCATTTGAGACATACTGGCTGTTGTCGGCAGTTGAAGCTCGAATTTACCGTTTTGGTCGGCTCGCGTATATACATCCGCTATTTCCAAATAAATAAACGTTCCTTCCGGGGATAATCCGTCTCCTAAAACAATCGTTCCGCTTATATGCTTTCGGCCCCCGCTGATCTTGTCATTCCCAAAGGGGTTTTCACACGCTGTAAAGACAAAACAACAAACAAGTATAATCAAACATTTACTGTATTTCATATCGCTTTCCTTTTGTTCAAGCCGCCGGTGTTTATATTTCACCACCCAGGGTGATATAAAACCGCCGATCTCTTATCGCCAATCCTTCCAATATGGTGTCTTTGCTCTTTATTACATTGCGGGCGCTAAAATTTACATATAGCTTTGACTTCCAGAGGTTAAACGCTTTGGTGAGATGGATATCCAGATTGGAATAGGGTTCAAGCGTCACCGTTGTCAGGCGGCCGCTGTAATTACGGATCCAGCCTGTTTGTTCACTTTCATAAAAATGGTGAACCAGCAGCGAATAGCCGGCGTGTTCGATGGTCAGATTCATTATCCGCTTGAGCTCGGACTTGAACGGAAAAGCGCCTTTTTCAGGGATACTGTATTTTGACACGCCCAACTCTGCGATTGCTTTTTTGCGAAAAAAGAAGGCGCGGACCTTTCCTTCTATCCCTCCCAGTTCCGCGGTTTCGATATTGTCGTAAAACACCAGCGGGCTGCCGGGAGATGTATAAGATCTGAATTTGTCATTATAGTAATTTTTAAAATAAGTGGCCGTTATGGCCCAACCACTGATATGCTCCACATTATAGAGCTCCCTGCTGATATCAAAACCCAATTCAAAGCTGGATACCTTTTCAGGTTCCAGACCCTGCTGCTCCTGGCTGGTGACGCGAAAGGGGTTGCTGATTTGCTGAGAAAGCGTAGGAAATTTTATATTGGAACCCGAATTCAGAAAGAATCTCATAGCGAGATCCGGGCGCAATCCCTCCACCTCAACTGCAAACTTGGTTACCGTGGACTCCCATTCGTTTTGGAGATCGCTTGTGCCGGCTTTGGCATTGTCATGAATACGGTCATAGCGGGTGCTAAAATCAATATGAAAATTCTGAATAAAATCAGATCCGGTATTGCCGTCTAATTTAGCTATGGCGACGGCGCCCTGGTGTTTCCGTTTAAGACCAATATCCTGTAAGACAACAGAAGAAAAAACATCGCGGTCGTCGTTCAGGGTTAAATCCGAAGCCTCAAAATGATAGCCTGCCAGCAAATGAAATGCCTTAATGTCAATCCGTTTATTCAAGTGCAGCTGATGACTCGTGTTTTTCAATTCACGATCAAGCTGGTTTTGCATAAAAGTAAACTGCTGAGATTCGTCGAGGTTGTGAATGGAATAGTCCAAATCTAAATTTTTACTCCATCCTTTCTGACCATGGTAGGAAATCGCTGCTACTGTGTTCTTGTCAGCTAAATTTTCATCATCGCGATAATTGTCGTAGCGTTGATCGGATTGAATAAACATCATAGAAATCCGGTTTTGCTTTTCCGCACCCAGGTACCACATAAGGTTTGCGCTGAGGTGTTCTCCTTCATTGATCAGATTATTATCAGTTTCCAGACTCTCCTCGAAAAACCGCTCTGATCTGCTCTTTTTGTATGAAAAGGTCGCTGAAAGTGTTTTCAGATTCTGATAGAGATGTATACCGATATTATTTGCATCATAGGTCCCGATTCGGTACTGCGCCCGCAGGAAATGATTGCTTTCAAATTGGGGTACGATATTGATCACGCCGGAAAATGCATCCGGTCCATAGAGAGCCGTATTGCTGCCTTTGATGATCTCAAATCTTTCCAGGTTTTCTAAATCTATTGCGGAAAAATCAAAAATATTATCATAAGGATTGTTGATTCGAATACCGTTATACAATACAGTCACGTCATCAGGATTTCCGCCGCGCAGGGAGATCGTCTTTTTACCGCTCAGGTCTTCGTCTACTTGTATGCTCTGTTCGGTTTTAAGCACATCTCCGGCATCGATATAACCGCGGATGTCAAAGGCTTTTGCCTCTACCAATGCGACATTAAGGGGAATATCCTGCTTGATTCTAAGCTTGTACGTTTCTCCCTTACCCACCACCTCAAGACCGGGCAACTGGATAATGCGCGGTTCGAGAAACACCTCTTTCAGCGATTTCAAAGAGTCTGCCGAAACCTCGAGTGTTTTATACGATATATGACGGAAAACAACCTTGTTTTCTGTCAAGTCCAAAGGGATCTTGAGAGAAAAGGTTCCTCCGGCATCGGTAACCGTACCGATTTTTCCACCTTCAATATAAACATTGACATCTCCAAGTTCCCGGTAACTATTGGCATCCTTTACCACCGCCTTGATTTCCGTTTGGGACAAGCAGGCAATTGTCAAAACAAGAATCCAAATATAACATAATATGGATTTGTTCACACAAGCTCCTCTCTGATCATTCGATTTACAAATGAGGGTTTTGGTCAAAGCTCAATTGCAAAACATTTTATATTATAAATTTCAGGCTTTATTGAGATGCCTGTACCAATATAAAGACAAAACAAAAAGCAATGCAACGGCCAACAGGGTTCCTGCGACCACGGTTGTTTGAGGATTAATAATCATCTGACGAATTTGTCCCAGAGACATTACCGTTGCAATAAAAACAGGTATCAAGGCAAGTTGATAGTGAAAAACATGGCGATAGAGCAAAAACAAAGTCAAGCCGGTTAGCGCACCAATAATCAAAAAGGAGATCAGGCTATTGACACCGGTAAATCCGGAAAAGACAAATCCAGCAAAAATTAAAATCACAGTAAAAACAGCCCGATATCTTGTCCATTGCCTGCTGGCATGATAGATAAAGATAAAAATCAGCATAAAAAAGACCGAAAATTGAAAAAACATAAAAGAAGGCGATAAAATCAAATCGAGCAGTGGAATCGTTTTGGCCAAATATGAAAAATCCGCCCAATAGGGCTCAAGAGTGGGTTTAATCGTGCTAAAAACGGCAAACACTCCGGCAAAAAAGAATCCGGTCGCCATGCCTGCCACCGGCAGTGATTTCCTGTCTCCCTGTCCGGTCTGCCGGTTTTGTATATAGCCGATGATCATTCCCAGGCCGCCGGCAATAAAGAGTATACCGATTGCACCACCGACTATGGTCATAAATAATTGAGTCGAATAGGGTTGTGCAGTTACAAACATAGCCTTGATGGCAGGCCAGGAATTTAACGTAACCAAAAGTCTGGCCGCTAAAAGCACAGCTGTGAAAATCAAAAACGTCCTTACTGAAAATGCTTTGCGGCTCCATCCCACAATGGACGCTATAAAACCGACAATCAAGACGATGACAAGAACACCAACCGAACTCCACTCGATAATATCAAGTACATTCATTTTATTTCGTTCCTGGCGTTCCCATTCTTCAGGGACATAGACATAACGATAAGAATCCGTTACCTGATCACCGCTGATGTCGACATCGATTCTTGCCTCTCCCTGTTCTAACGGATATCCTGTCGTGTCGGCATAGGTAAAAAACCAGTCCATGCGATTTGGTAATTTGGAAGGCTCGGCTGTAATTTGTTTTAATATCGTCACATCGATATTATATTTGTCCGTGATATACTGCTGCGCTATTGTCCGGGCTTTTTCTTCTGACAGAGATGCGCCTTCCCGCGCTTCCGGCAACTGATGAATAAACCGATAGAGTCTCCCGTCATTGCCGATGGAAAAAACATACTCCTCGGCGCGCTCGGCTACATCTCCCTCAAATGTCGCATAGCGCACTTTCCACAAAGGCGGAACGAGATAGTCACCCATTAAATCGAGACAAATCTCTTCATCCCCTTCCTGCCAGACAAAGCGGTCATCCTGTCCCTTGGGCTGCAAAACATAAGACATCTCTTTCCATTTCTCCGGCAGCTCGATTTGTCGTTCCTGCATTTCCTGGCGGGCAACCTCAAGGGCCTGGTCGCGATCCATTTTCAGTGGCGGCACAAAACTCTTAAAGGGTGTAAAAATCAGCCATAAAATCAGACCGATGAGTCCGGCCAGATAGACAAGCTGAATTCTGCGGCGCCCAAAGATCAAGCTCTCTTCCTTTGGCATTTTTTTGTCGGTTTTCGGTTCCGGAGGTTGCCAGGAATAGTTGTAGCTGGCCTTCGTTAAGGTTAGCCATTTCTTTTTCCGAAGGCGCTGGTAGATAACCACCCACAGCGGCACCAGTGCCAAAACAGTGACAATCAGTTTATCCATCCAGATATGTTCGGCACTGGAAACAAATAAAGGAATCGAAAAGAAAATAACGTCATAGACAAAATGGCTGATAATAACCGGCAGCAATCCAAAATAATAATAGATGAAAGCAAAAATAAGAAACGGAATGAACATTTCAACGATACGGGCATAAGCGGGTTGTTGTGCATAATTGGCGTGTGCCGCCCCGAAGATGACAGCCTGAAGAATAAAAGCAGCGACAATCCATATGCGTTTATACCCAAAGCGCTGTCCGAGCAGAACCGCACCGGCGATGGGAATGGCGCGAAATAAACACTCTTCCCAAAACCCGGCGTGTAATGAAATGGCAATCGAAGACAGCCATGGAAAATAGGTGGCGAGGATGTCGGGTTCAAAAAGTGTGCTGGACGGAATCCACCAGTTGAATGACTTGGCCGCAATAAAGTAAAAGACGATAACATAGAGCATTTTGATACTTGTCCACAAATAAGCACCGGCAGTCCGGCCGAGTACCGGTGTTGAGGGTGCCGTATCGGAAGACCAGAGGCGCCAAAATCGCAAGTGTTGGGGAAACGCTTTTCGGGTCAGGCTTTCCGCCGCAATAAACGTGGCCGAAAGCAAAAGAGCTTCAGCGAAAAAAAGACCGATCCATTGCATGAGATTCTGTAGAAAAAAACCCGACGCTGATAAAGCGGTATCATAAGACATCCACAACAGCGGCCAATTGTTGACGCTGACAAGAACCTGAAGAAACGCAATCGCACTTGCCCATAGCAATGGCTTTTTCCATAATACCCAGCGCTTGCGAAGTAAAAAGAAAAGCCCCACAATAATGCCCCCGATGACATAAAGCACTACCATTGCCAGCGTCGCAGCCGTGGCAATGGTGGTATTATCCGAACGCATCTCTGCATAACGACGGGAAAAAGCTTCCGGGATTTTTACAAAATGTCGCAAACCGGTTAAAGCATCACCGCCGACAACAAGCCGTAAACGATATTTTCCCTCGCCAAGAGCAGCATCCTGCCGCTCATAAACAAAGGCATGATCGACGCGGCCGCCGATTCGCACATCTTCTGTCTGTTCAACCAAATCATAAGGCGATAGATCAATGCCCCATTCTGTTTTTGCTGTCCATTCTGCCAGGGAAAGAGCGGAATCCGCTTGCAGTACCGCACCTGGCTGGTCTTCCGGCAGTTTTACATAAAAACCGTAAAAGTCGCCGCTGGGTGTGAATCGAAAGTGAGTTTCTTTGGTTTCCCCTTCTTTGAAATGACGCACATGCCAGGTATACGGTTGGTACAAATTCTCTTCAATCATGTTGCGAAACGCTTCCTTGCCTCCGGCTTCCAGCTCGACGAAATTTTGCACAGAAGCATCGACGGTAAAAGAAGCGGCTTCCCTGTATTGAGGAGGGCTGTGCTGCGTCAATTTCTCCGCCCGTTCCAAAGCTGCCTGGCGATTCATGGTCAGATCAATCGATACGATGGGAAACGCCTGAGGGAAAAGGCGAAAAGCAAACAGAGCGCAAATGACCGAGACAAGCGCAAAAACAATCCAAAACCATACTTTTTTAAACATTTTACTTTCCCTTATTCATAAAATATATACGGTTATAATGATCTCATGTGATGGTCTGGAGACGGCTTTGCAGCCGCTATTCTATTAACCGGACTACGATTGCGAATACTAGTGATTACGATAATTTGTCTTTCTCGTTACAAAAATTTTCCGATGAAACAATAAAATAAAAATCAAGCATGAGGCAATGACGATAGAAACAAGAGAAAACAGGGGATTCAACTCTTTAACCAGAAAAAGAGACTCGGTCTGCAGAGCTGAACCGGAATAATTTACCACCAGGCCGGCATAGAGATTATTTGCAGCATGCATGCCGATGGCGAGCTCCAGGCGGCCGTCCTCTAGCGTTATCAACGCAAAAAAAAGTCCGATGACGAAATAATTCAGAGACATGACGAGTGCATTGTTTGTCATTTCGGGATTTACCAAATGCGGAAGCATAAACAAGACGGCTGACCCGATTGCCGGGAATAAAAATTTCCCGGTTATTCGCCCCAAAGCTTGCATCAAATAGCCGCGGAAAAGCAGCTCTTCAGCAGTGCTTTGAAAAGGCGTTAATAACAAGGCGGCCAGAACAAACAACAGGTAGCGGCCGGGATGCGTCAGCGACACGGTGTAGATAGAGGGATAAAAAACAAATTCCACCAGAGAAGCCGTCGCCCCGAAGATTAAAAAAAGCAAAAAACCATGAAAAATTCGTTTCCAGTCAACCCGGGGCAATGGCGTGATCAGAGATTTTAAGGGCCGTTTGTTTATGAATCGAACGGTGATCCATATGGCCAAAAACAGCATGATAAAACTAATATTCAGGCTGACGAAAGGAAAAAGGGGATTCACCCCTTCGAAATGTTTGGTTTGCATATTGAAAAAAGTTGCCGGGTCCTGATCCATCTGAACCCAAAGAAGGGGGACAAGGGTAAAAAGGCCGCCCAAAATAAACCAGATCATCAGGATCAGCAAAATACCGATCAGATAGGCCCACCACTGATTTCTGCCCTCATCGGCAAGTTGCAAAAACACATTTTTCATTGCATTTTCTGCTTTCTACTCAGATTCAACAAAAATCTCTATATTTTTTAAATATACAGCTGTTGATCATTACAGAAACTTTGCCATAGAAAAGCCGAAATAGAATTTTCCGGATTTATATTCCCTGGCAAAATCGATACGGGAAAAAGGTAATAAATTATTTATCGAAAATCCATATTCATGATGAACATCCTCCCGTCCGGCATCCCATAAACGAATCGTTTGATCAGAATGGTTATTCAACCATCTTTTGGCGTGAGCGGCATGAATAATAATCGTGGTTCCTCGCTGTACCAGCCACTCAATTCCCAGGAGCTCAAAAGGTACCGTCTTGAAATCATGCTCCCAGAACAAACCGATGTATTCTGGCCCATAAAACGGCCGGTTATTCCACGTTCGCAATACGCCAAAGGGTGTATAGCTTTGCAAACTGCCATTCAGGCCACTCATCATTTGAGCCGGCAGAGCTCCCCAATGTATACCCCCCTCAACTTTCAAATCAAGCGTCATCGGCATAAATCGTCTTTTTAAAAAGGTGTTAAAACGCCAGTCCAGGGTAAAACCGAGTTTGGTAAAATCAAAATCCCCACCCAGGAAATTTTTCAGTGCCTTTTGCAGGCGGAGCGTAACGCCTCGTTGTCCGGTAACACCAAAATAGTGCGACCGGTCTCCGGCATTGAATTCGATATTCAGCACAGTGCTGACACCATCCTCAATCGAAGGATTCTGCAGACGCGAAATTTCGCGGTTTAAGAGTGTATAGTCACTCACTTTTTGCAGAGACTGTTGCCGGTGACGGTATAGCCCCATCTTCAGACCGAGATCGTGCTCATCAGAATGCGTTTGAATCAGAAACCGCCACCCCCGCTGCCAAAAATAATGATGATAATCATGAAAACCGACAAGGGAGGAGAGTCCGGTAAAAAGAGACGGATAAGCGGGCGAGTATAGTATGGGCACAGAATCATCCGAATAATTCAGAACAAACTCAACCTGTCTTGCAACTCGGAGCTCCATACCCGCTTGTTTTGACCACCGCTTTGATCCGTTTTTATAGCCAAGCGAACCGTTCACTGTTAACCAGGAGGCATTCAGTCCTCCTCCAATTCCCAGATGAAATTTATCCACCCGGTTAAATCTCAGTTCCGGTTTGAATTCATAACGCACCTGAGGCGTTTGATTCAGGCTATCATTTGAAGGTTCTGTTTCAAAGCGTACAAGCGGAGCTAGAAAACCGCGGGGTTGAAACGCCTTTTCAAACGTCCTTGTCGAATCAATCGCGATATAACTCTCCATTTCACGACTTGTAAGCGGTATCGTGCGCAAGCTGTCGACCATGTCGTCCATTCTGGTCGCTAAGGAATCGATGCGCCGCGGTATTTTCTCTTTATACAAAGAATCAGGCAACTCTACATTAATGCGGTATTGATCAAGGCTGACCAATTGATGAAATCTGATGACAGGAAAATCAAGCCCGGTCATGCCCAACTTGACACTCATCGAACTGCGAAAATCAACGGGTAGCCAGAGACCCTCACTGAATTGATTAAATTGTTGCTGAAAATGTTGATCGGCGTTCTGCAGGAGAAAAAATTTGGGCCAGACCGCATTGTTTGGTTTAAGATCAACCTTGAGAATAACATAATCTTCATCAAGTACGGATAACATGCCTGCAAAACCGGGTTGTAAAAAATTTTTCGGCCTGACCGAGATTTCGAATACATACTTTTCATCGATTAGCGTTTGATTCTCAAGGGTAAAATGATAAAACGATAGCGCTTCCGGGTTTGTCGGGCCGGGCGGACGAGCCCCGGCAATCTCTATGGTGTTATCATAGAAATTCGGGATATGACTCGCCCCGACCGCACCGGGAATATGACTCAGGTTGGAGGTTGATTCCCTGAACTGTATCACTTCACGAACGCCTTTTTGCCGATGCCAGTACAAATCAGAGGTGCTCTCCATGATGGCAACGATCCCGGAGTCGTTCTCGAACCTCATGCGCGTATATGCTTTTGCGTCGAATGTCTTTAATCTTTCATATAGCTTTTGCTTTTTTTCAATCACTTTTCGCATGATTTGATTAGCTGGATTTTCCCCACTGACCACGACTTCCTGCAACGTAAGGACTGTCGGCTCTAGAAAAATTTTCATTTCACCCGGAAAGGGCTCGTCAAGAGGGATAATTTCGGAGAGATAACCAATATAACTCACCCTGAGCTGTAGCGGCAATTCGGCTTTGAGCTGAAATTCTCCTTCATTGTTGGTAATCGTGCCCCGCATTTTACCGAGGATTTGTATGTTGGCGGCGGGTAAAACAGCTCCGGTTTCAGCATCATATACACGGCCGCGAAGGATCACCTCGCCCCAGGCTGACGTGAAGGCAAAAAAACCAAGCAAAAATACTGCTTTTTTTAATACTGAATACTTTAACATATATCCAACTAACAAATTCCTCTTTACAATTGCAATCAATCCTTGAATATAATTAAATTTTCATTGATAGTTGTAATTTTTGAAAAAGCCGGCTATGCCTGCCAACTTGGAATAACCCTGCTGCCATGTTCCTCTTCATTTACAATTTTTAAATAAATATCGATTTCCTGTTGCATCTCCTCCACATGCGAAATGACGCCAACAGTACGATTTTCCTGACGTAATGATTTGAGGGTTTGCATAACGGTTTGTAAAGAATCTCGATCCAGGGCCCCAAAGCCTTCATCCAAAAAGAAAAATGTCTGAGGCGAATCGTGAAACTGTTGAATGCTGGCTGCCAGAGCCAGAGCCAAAGAAAGTGCGGCTTGAAACGTCTGACCGCCGGACAACGTTTTGACGCTTCGCCGTTTCCCTTCATTGAGAAAATCACGAACCTGAAAAGCATTGTTTTCATCCACTTCCAGTTTCAGGTGCTTTTGGGTTAAACGATAAAATCTCTCATTGGCAAACTCGCACAAATTGCTCAAATATACCGAAGAGACATAATTGACAAAACCGCTTCCTTTAAAAAGCTGCTTGAGAATTTTTAGCTCCTCTTCGCGCCTCTTCAACAGCTTGAGCTCGGCATTAAATTCATTGCGAAGGTTTAAAGCTCTTTTGTATGCGGCTATGATTGTGCGCTTTTCACCAAATTTCTGGCGCAACTCATCGAGTTCGACTTCATGCTTTTCTACATCCGCTTGCAGAAATTGATGCGTTTTTGGATCGTAATCCTTGTTACGAGTCTCTTCGATCAATGCATTATATTTTTCGCTGGCAACATTCAAATCGGATTTATAAGCTTCCAGATCCTTTTTTTCGTTATCGCAGTTCAGATTCCATTTCAAAATTTCTCTGACCTCGTCCGGAGAATCAAATTCGCTCTTGCTAATTTTCTCATCAAGACTTTGCCCGAGCTCATTTTGTTTTTTCTCCTGCTCTTTACTATTCTTTTGCGCAACATCAATAGAGCCGGAAAGGCGATCCTTTGCCTGACGCAGGGAAAGGATTTCCCGTTCCACTTGCATATACCCTGTCTCAATTTTTCCAAGTCGCTGTTCCAGCTCGTTTTTGTGTTTTTTAATGTCAGACCGATCGCTGTTTTCCCAGGAGCGATAATCGATTGTTTTGAGATTCTTGAGCAGGGTTTTCAGTTCAGCTTCATTTGCAGCAATTTTTTGTTCGTGATCTGTTCGCTCTCGGCTCAGTTCATCCTTTCGCTGTTGCCGTCCTTCAATTTCAGTTTGCATCACTTCCAGCGTTTTTTCCTTGTCCGCCGCGGTTTGCATGTTCTTTTGAGCGTCTTCCACTATGGATGACAGGGTTTCCTCATCCCCCTGGTAGCGTGGCCAGGAAAAGGATTGTTTATGATCCGCCATAGCAAGATCAAGTTCCTTCTCTTCGCTTTGCAGCTGATCCGACAACATCCTTGAGGTCTTTTCCTTTTCAGACAAGCGGTAAATTTTTTTACAACTTTGGTCAAAAAGAGCTATTGCAGCTTCTGTCTGAGCATGCTCTTTATAAAGTTTTTTCAAATCCAATTCAATATTATGTGCTTCTAACGGATGAGGATGGTCTGCAGAGCCGCATAATGGGCATTTTCTTCCCTCTTCGAGTTCACCCGCAAGACCGATTAACTGCTCCTTTCTTTCTATATCCTTCTCAATCGTCCTGTCGCTTTGCCGAAATCGTGTTAACAGCTTCTCGGCTTCCTGCAACAGCTCCCGAGTTGACATCTTCTCTTGAAACTGAGGATACCCCTTAAAATCAGAGGATATCAACCCGCTCTTCTCCTGCTGCAGTGCTTTTAATTGCCGATTGTATTGTTCAGTTTTTTGATTGAGCTTGTCCAGATTGTTTTTCAAATAAATGCCACGGGATACCCATTCACGAATGGCTGTAATCTCTTTGATATCCATGCCGTCTCTGAGTTTGCGAACAGTGATTTGCAGCGTTTTTTGTTCGCTTTTCAATTCCGCCAGCTTTTCGTCAAGCTCTTTTTCCCGTCCTCGAATGTTCTCAATTTCGAATCTTGTCTTTTTTATGCGATCTTCCAGCTCCTGTATATAGAGCACGCGTTCCAGCTCTTCCCCTTGTGTTCTCAGAGTGTCTCTGGTTTGGTATTGCGCCTTCAGGGTTGTAAACTCGCTTTCCTGCTCAGCCAGTTCCTTGTTCAGACGCTGAAAATGATCTTTACGTTCTCTCAAGGTCTCCTTTAGATCAACGCACTTTAGAATTTCCTCATCAATTCGGTTTAAGATATCGCGAAAGTGCAATAAGCAATATTCATATTTCTTTACTTTTTGTTCGCGTTCCTGATAAAGGCTTTGCTCCGTTTTTAGCGACTCGTAAACAGCAAGGGCTTGCTCCTTTTTTTCAAAAAGCGCTTTCAAGTTTTGCATCTTCTGTACTTTTTCCCGTTTATTGGCTAATATCTGGGTCAGAGCCGTACCTTTCTGCTCTATGGCTTTCAGAGCCCGCTCCTCTTCTGCAATTTTTTCAGCATCAGCATCATCCAGCTGGGAAAGTCTGGCCAAGAGAGCGTTGATTTTTTCCCGGTTTTTTGTGTCCAGAGACGTTGTCCGGCTGTAAAGCTCAAATCGATCCAGACTGAACAACTCCTTTAACATGGTCGTACGGTCCTTTGCACCGAGCTGCAAAAATTCCTGAAACTTGTTTTGCGGAATAATTACCGTACGGCGGAAATTTTCATAGTTCAAGCCGATAATTTTTTCCGCTGTTTTACATTCAATGGCCTGCCATTCACCATTCACCTTTTTATAAGCGGTTCTCTCAAAGCTGTGAATCTTTTCAAATTTTTTAGAGTGCCGCTTTCCCAACACCACAAAACGATATTCATCATTTCCGCGCCCGCTTTTAAAAATAAAATCGATTTCGAGCTTTTTGGACTTTAAGTTCATCATGTTGTAATTTCTATTGTCCGATTGCAAAAGCCGCTCGGTCTGCCCGTAAAGAGCGAAAGAAATTGCTTCAAGTATTGTAGATTTGCCACTCCCCACAGGGCCGAAAATGCCGAACAGACGGGATGGCACAAGCATTTGAAAATCTATGTGCTGTTCCTGCTGATATGAATAGAGTCCTTTTAATCGAAGAGAGACAGGTATCATTCGGGCTCCTCGGATAAAACTTGTTTAAAAAGATCCATCAGTCTCTTATTGGGCTTTTGACCATGGCGGGCCAGAAAATAATCTATAAACAACTCTGTAATACTTTTGTTCAGATCTATTTGTGTATGTTCTCCGCTATCCATTTTTTCGGACTGCGGTTCGGGTATGATGGATACGATACCCTCATGCGCTTCAGAAAGCTGTTTTCGTTCCGTCGCGCTCAAAAACTCGGGCGTTGCCATCGTCAATTCAACATAACAATCCTGGTTTTGGGTTAACCATTGCAGGGTATCCTCCACCCGGGTAAAACGTTTTTTATGTAAAAACTTACCTGACTGTAAAGGGAGTTTTTCAATCGTTGCTTGCGAGTTGGGCTCGACCTCAATCAAGACAGCATATTTTTGCTGTTCGGCTTCGGAAAAACTAAAGGCCAGGGGACTTCCGCTGTAAACAGCCGGACAGGAGACACTATCAATCTTTTGATGGCGATGCAAATGACCCAGCGCAGCATATTGTACCTCAGAGGGCAACTGCTGTGACAAAATGGCCTGAGCACCACCCAGATGAAGAATCGGTTTTTCTTCTTCCGGTTCTTCCGGAATCTCCTGGTCCGTCTTAACGATAAGAAGATGTGCTGCCAGTACATTTACATCTTCCCGGTGCAGATTTGTCGCCGTCTTCTGCCAAAACGCGGTCAGCAATTCCCGAAACCGTTGTTCGGAATTTTCATGGCCCAAAAAACTTTTCAAGCGGATCTCATTTGCATATGGCGTAAAGAGCAATCCAAATTGATAGGAATGTTGAGGTAATTTTAAACGCAGATATCCTGGAATGCTTTCACTAATCGTCACCCCGCTGTCAAGTGAAAAGGGCGGAATCACAGAGTTCGGATATCCGGCCAACACAATCCCGCACTCACGGGCAAGGGGGTCCGGCGCTTCGATGCGGTCAGGTGAGTCGTGATTTCCGGCAATCGCTATTACCGCTCGCTCTCCGTTCCCGGATAGCTGCTTTAGCGTTTTGTAAAACAAGTCCACGGCTTCCGTAGGCGGATTATAGGTATCAAACAAATCCCCGCATACAAGCACCACATCGGCTTCTTTATCATCTGCCATTTGACAAAGTTCCTGCATGACGTTTTTTTGTTCTTCCAATCGCGAAAAGCGTTCCAGCCGCTTTCCCAGATGCCAGTCAGAAGTATGTAATATCTTCATCTTTTATCCGATTATCCCTGCGGATTGCTGATAATTTGGTCCAGTTCCTGGGTTAATTCATTGATCCTGAATTCTGCCCACAAAGGCAAGTGATCGCTGATTTTTTTCTTTGCCGTTAAAGAATCGCCATCCTGGTACACGACATGACCAAACGGTATAACATTACACCGGCCTGAAAAATAAAAGGAAGGACGATCGACCCAGGCTATTTTGTCATATGTTTTGTCGCCCAAAAAATTGGTATGTAAGGTATCCAGTGCTGCCGGCATTTGAAAACCCTTTGAAACCAGCGTATTGAAAAAACGGTCCCCGGCCTGCTCAATATTAAAATCCCCAACAACGAAAAAATCTCTGTCAAAAACCCTGCTTTGTTCTTTTTTTGACAACCAGTAAATATGTTCAACCAACTCCCGGATTTCCTTTTCGCGTTGTGCCTTCCATACCGAAGAAGAACCATAATAAATATGAACATTAACGATGACAAAATCAAAACGTCCGGCCCTGAAGGAAGCACAATAAGGCATCCGGTGCAATTGATACCCCTGATGGGTTTCTCCTGGTACCGGAAATCCGATCTCGGAGACAAACCCCGTGCTGATCACCGTACGTTTGTCGTATAGAAAGGCAAAGCGTTCATAATTGCCGGTTGTGTCCGACACCAGAATGTTATAATTGCCGGGCAGGAGCTTTTGTAATTTGGCCAGCCCCCTTAAATCGCTCTTTATTTCCTGCAGAGCAATAATATCAAACCGCTCGCAAATATCGGCGATATACTGGAGGGTGCGCATGGTTTTCCGGTTACTGAGATTTTGAATATTCCAGGTCGCGAGCAACAGATTTTCATCGACCTGGCGTTTCGGAACGCGATAGTCTCCTTCATCCATCAATGTCATCAGAGCCTTGCGCTCTTTGGCCATAATAATGTCCCGGGAACACATCGTATACTCCTTTATGACTCGTTCAGGATTTTTTTTAATGCTCCAAAAGGATTTATGATACTGGCAATATAATTTTTTTCTTTTTTATATTTTCCATGTATACACTCATAAATTCCGTTTTCTTTATAGTTTCTTGCCAGGTCCTGAAAAAGGATTTCGGTTTTTTGATAATATTTTTTTTGCAGAGCATATGCCACCCATCCCGAAGCAGTGCCCCAGTAAGCACCGTTTTGATAGGTATCCGGCAAAACCGGAATCAGTGTCTTGTGCCAATATTGACCACCGGGCAGATGTCTGATCTGACCGTTCAGTACGATCGAATCAAAATTCTCACTCATATAGTCTGCAATGCGTTCGGCTTTGTCTTCCAATGGAAAATGGATATATAAAGCGTAGGCATTACCCCAAATGTCTATTTGCCGGCAATCCCCGGATGCGGCATAAAACATACCTGAATCCTTATCCCATAATTGCAAAATTTTCTTCTCAACAGTCTCAGCTTTTTGCTGAAATGCCTTGCCTTTTTGATCACAATTGCAGCGTTGATAAAAAGATGCCATTGCACGATATGCCTGCCAGAGAAGTAAAGAGGAAAAAAACAGATCTCCGCTTTTGGCAACTGTGTCGGTGAATCCGTACGGAGATTGACGATGTCCGGGCTTTATGTAGACCAAACCGGATGCGGAGCGTGGAATAAAATCAAAAGCGTGATTGAGGACCATTTCGTGTTGGCGAAAAAAATCCAGATCATCGCTTTTTGATATATACCATTCGACCAACAAAACAAAAAACTGGGAATTGTCCGTGGGCGGCTCTCCAACAGGCCTGCCCGGCGGGCCGGCGCAATAAACCGGCGTTCCCTCCAGTTCTATTCGGTCAGCTATACAGCCATCCTTGCGCTGGGTTTTAGCCAGCTTTTCTAAAAACCATTTCATATGTGAAGAGGGGATAGCCTCGGAACAATTCTCAACCATATAATAAAAATCCCGGAGCCACATTGCATTATAGGCACCATTCCCGTCAGGTGTATAGAAAACGGTACCCTCAGATGTCCGGCGACGGCATCCTTCTAATTGGCGGCTACATACCCGCTTGAACCATTCCAATAAAGTCTTCATACCTTGAATGGACGAATATCAACAACGTTCATGCCTGCCGCTTTCGCCGCCTCGATCCCTGCATCGGCATCTTCGAATACCTGGCACTCACCGGGATCTACCTCAAGGAGTTCAGCGGCCCTGAGGAAAATATCCGGCCAGGGTTTTGGTCTTTCCACATCCTGAATGGTGACGACAACAGGCAACATTTCGTCAAGACCAAGAACCTTTAAGGTGCGCAATACATTTTGGGGATTGCCGCTCGAGGCAACCCCCATGGGCAGGCGGCGATAATAGTCCTGTACGATCCGAACCACGGGTTCTACAGGTTGAACATGCAATAATTTTTCAAAAGCACGGCTGTCCACCTCTTGCGCAAATTTCTGCGGATCGAGATTTTGACCATATAATTTATTGTACTTGTGGACAATGGTTTCTGACGGTATGCCGGCATGATCTTCAAAAAATTGGTCGATGCATTCCAGTCCGTATTCGGCAAAGTTCTCCCGCCAGGCTTGCGAATGCAGTGGCTCGGAATCAGCCAGGGTTCCATCACAATCAAAAATCAAAGCTTTAATGTTGGGTAAAATTTTCATACGATACTTTTATTTTGGTTCGTGGTGTTGCGATTTAGTGCAGACCATCGATTCGATAAAGACCTTCGTTTTTTGCTGCATCGACAACCTGTTGTATTTCCTCCTTTTCCGGTCGCCGGCGAAGCGGTTCGATTCCACCGCCTTGCCCGCAGGGACGCTATTGACCCATAATATTTATATAGGTGTGTTCAGAGAGTTCTCGCGATATAAAGCGCATAATGTTCCGGCTGCCGGCCAAATCATGCGGCAAAACCAAATGCCGTACCAACAAGCCCTGTCGGGCAATGCCGTTTTCATCGAGTCGTAAATCCCCGACCTGACGATGCATTTCCCTTGCAACCGTTTTCGCCACATTGGGGTAATCTTCGGCATAACAGGTTTTTTTTGCAAGATCTGAATCGAAAAATTTTATATCAGGCATATACATACCGATTAAATATATCCTCGATACCAGTAAACAGCCAGTTTTAAATATTCTTCCAATACCCGCCGTAAGCCGTTAGACGATTTCCACCAGTTGTTTCTGGTTATGATAATAGAATACGTATAGGGAAAAGCCTCCATATCGTATTTTCGAAACTCCTTTTGATAGGTCAAAAAGGTGCGCCTGATATGAAAGGAATCACACAAGATCAGTGCGCTTTCATAATGCTGTTGAACACAATAGTCTGTTACCGCCCGGGCGACGTGAAGCGTATAGGGAGATTCAAAATGAACCGGCAAAAAAACAAAATCCTCAGAAGCAAAACCCATCATGAGCAGAGCGTCCCTGATGCGTTGGTCATAATCATCAATCCCGATTAAATTAACGTTGTGATTTTCATTGATGACGACGACGAGATTTTTGGCCAATCCTTTTTCCCAGGCTATATGGGCCTGATTCAACTCGTAAGAAGAAATAAAATAACCACCATTAATGATCAAAAGATCACATTTCTTTTCCACGGATGGTATATATAAAAAATCAGCGATTGCCGGCAACAGAAAAGGTTTAACAAACCAGAAAACCAACACAAATGAAACCAAAAAGAGCAGCTTAAATGGCCATCGCAGGTAGCGTTTGGTTTTATGAATAAACAGGGTTCCCATTTAGGGCGTCCGGCTTTTCTCTTCCCATACTTTGATCAATTCTATAATCACATCAACGGCCTTTTGCATATCCTGGACGGAAATCCACTCCTGACGCGAATGAAAATTATGGCCCCCGGTAAACAAATTAGGCGTCAATAAGCCCTGATAGGAGAGTCGGGCACCGTCCGTGCCGCCCCGGATCAGATTCTTTATCGGAGTAAGACCTGCCCGCTCGATCGCTTCCAGGGCATACTCTGCGACAATGGGTTTTTCGTCGATTTTATATTTCATGTTTCGATATGACTCGTCGACATTGAAATCAAAACGGGCCTTGGGATGGCTTTTCATGACCTCTTTCACAATATCGTGCAAAAATGTTTCTTTTTCCTTCAATCCGTCAACCGTAAAATCACGAATCAAAAATTTGATCTCAGCTTTTTCAACATTCCCGTTTGTCAAATGAGGATGAATATATCCCTCCCGCTTTTCCGTCGTCTCGGGTGAAAGGCTATCCCCGGGCAAGCGGTCAATGATTTCTGATGAAACTTTAATCGCATTGACGAGTTTGTTTTTGGCATAACCCGGATGAACATTAACGCCATGAAGGATCAGCGTCACCGTATCAGCGCAAAAGGTTTCATCCTCCAGCTCTCCGGCTGTTTCCCCATCCACTGTGTAGGCATAATCAGCCGCAAACTTTTTAACGTCGAAAAATTCCGTCCCTCTTCCCACCTCTTCGTCCGGGGTAAAAGCGATCCGGATTTTTCCGTGCTTGATTTCCGGATGCCGAATCATGTGCTGCAGAGCATCCATAATTTCTGCGATTCCAGCCTTGTTGTCCGCTCCCAGAAGCGTTGTTCCGTCTGAGGTAATAATGTCATTTCCAATCTGACCGGCAAGTGCTTCGTTTTCTTCCGCTTTGATAACCACTCCGGATTCGGGGGAAAGATCGATATCTCCTCCCTGGTAGGATTTATGTACCCGGGCTTTAACGTTTTCACCTGAAACATCAGGAGACGTGTCCACATGAGCGATAAGACCGATGACCGGAATGGAGTGATCTGAATTTGCCGGTAGCGTCGCCGTTACATAGCCATAGTTGTCCAGTTCCACCTCCTCAAGGCCCAACGACTCCAGCTCTTTGACCAGATGAGCGGAAAGGACTTTTTGTTTTTCCGTAGAGGGATACGTTTCAGACGCTTCAGAAGACTGGGTATCAAATTCAATATATTTTAAAAACCGATCGACACAACTATATGTTTTGTCCATGCTATGCTACCTCCTTTTCTGTTTAATGCCTCAATATAAGAATATTTTCAGCGTTATACAAAAATTTTATAAACAGTATTTGGTTTCGAATAAATAATATTATATATTTGAATATTAAAATGCAAAACGTAAAATTTTCCCCTTGAACAAACCAAATTTTAACAGGTATTGTATAGAATGAAAATTTTTTACCGGACAATTTTTGTCATCATCATCTTCTTCTTGATCCCGGGATGTGAAAAAACCGGGAAATCCTCCGACCGGCTATCAAATGGTGGGATGTTGCGATATACCATTGAAGACAAATCTACACATGATGTCTATGTCGTCGCTCAATTTACCCCCCGGGGTGATTTGTTCGATGAAGATAATTTGCAAATCTATAATTATAACCTCGACTCTGAAAAATATCCCCGTCTTTTGATTAGCATTGATCACAAAGAAAGCAATCTCGAATACTGGAAGGACATTTCCTTTTCACCGCCCCTCTTTTCCTTAACCCCTTCAGCCGGGGTATCTCCCCTCCCTGTCCGGGGAACGATAACGATCACGCAAGTCAGCGACGATCAAATTACGGGAAAATTTGATGGCATTTTGGTCAGCGAAAAAACGCAAAAACGCCTGAAAATACGGGGTGAGTTTAAAGCCGTCTTGACACTTAATATATAGATAAATCCGTATGAATCAGAATAAGAGGTTGTCATGAATGAAACCAGGAGATTTGTCGCTCTCGATGCCTTTAGAGGGCTTACCATCGCTGCGATGATTCTCGTCAACACGCCGGGTAGCTGGCGTTATGTTTACTCGCCTCTGCGTCACGCAGAATGGCACGGCTGTACGCCGACCGATCTGGTTTTTCCCTTTTTTCTCTTCATCGTTGGTGTCGCCATGCGGTTCTCATTTAAAAAATTTGAATACAAACTCACCAAAGAAGCGTTTCTAAAATTATTAAAACGAACGCTCTTAATATTTGCCGTCGGTCTCTTTCTCAACGCTTTTCCCTTCCACCGGTCACTGGCTGACCTGCGCATACTGGGCGTGTTGCAGCGCATCGCGCTGGCATACGGATTTGCCGCTGTTCTCTCTCTCGTCCTCAAGCCAAAACAAATCATCATCGCCATCGTCGTTCTGCTCTTCGGTTATTGGGGATTATTGTGGGGACTCGGCGGTATCGATCCCTACGGCCTCGAAACCAATATCGTCCGTACGATCGATCTGAAAATTTTGGGAGAAAATCACATATGGCATGGACATGGAATCGCCTTTGATCCCGAAGGTCTGATGAGCACCCTCCCTGCTATCGTGACTGCGCTTTTGGGCTATCTGGTCGGTTTTCAAATTCAATCCCGAAAAAACGGATCCTATCTGTGGCAATTGCTTGCCTACGGTATTATCGGCATTTTGCTCGGTTTGCTCTGGCACCTGGTATTTCCCATAAACAAAGCCCTCTGGACGAGTTCTTTTGTCCTCTATACAGCAGGTTTTGCCATTGTATTGCTAACCTGTTTTATCTGGCTGATCGATGTTAAAGATGTAAAAACCTGGGCTCATCCCTTGATTGTTTTTGGCATGAATCCGCTATTCGTCTATTCCCTTTCGATCATATGGGTTAAAATGATCATCTACGTTGTTAAAATCCCGCTTCAGGATGATACATCGATTACCCTCTATGCCTGGCTTTACCAACACATCTTTGCACCCCTTTTCGGGAACATGAATGGCTCCATGCTCTTTGCCCTGGCTCATGTTATTGTTTTTTGGTTGGTGAGCCTCATCTTATACAAACGGAAAATTTTTATCAAAATTTAAAAAGCCATTTTTTCCTTAAACGGAAGCGGTATCGGGATTAATTTACCCCCGCCATCTACAAAAGCAAATGTCATTGTTGCCGTGGCAACCAATACCTCGTCGTCCTGATTATAGATCGAATAAGAAAGGGCAAAGCTGCTTTTCTTCCAGCGGGAAACAATCCCGCGTATCTCCAAACGATCATGGACTTTTGCCGGCGTCTTGTATTGAATTTCTGCATTGACAACATATGGAAAGGCGCCCCATTCCCGAAAACTGTCAAGGTTCAATCCGCGCTGCAGCAAGTACTCCATGCGCGCAAATTCCAGGTAGTTTAAAAACACTGCATTATTCACATGACCGAAGGAATCCAGTTCATAAGAACGGACCCGGTGGTAAGCAGATAAATATTTTTCCATAGATTCTCCCTTAAAAAATAGTGCATTAAAAAATACAAAAAAAATGCATTTTTTCCTTTGAAGAAATAGTTTTTTATGTTAAATTTACCCGTTCCGGTTTGCATCAGGAACAAATCCGTTCTTTATCCTGACTTTTTTGCACCTGGGGCTCTCAGCAAACTCTCACCAGCAAGTTACCATGAATTTTGCCGTCTCCCCATTTTGCAAGCTGTCAGGTTAACAATGGATCAGCAGCAAGTACTAGTATTAAAGAAAGGAATTATTATGGAACAAGGCAAAGTCAAATGGTTTAACAAGGCCAAAGGTTATGGATTCATTACCCGTGATAGTGGCGAAGACATTTTTGTTCACTATACCGGCATTGCTGGTGAGGGATTTAAAACGCTGAAAGAAGGAGAATCCGTCTCGTTCGATGTTGAACAAACTGACAAGGGGCTACAGGCGATCAAGGTAACTGCTGTTTAATTTGAATTCAATGCTCTGTCACTCGCGTGGCAGGGCTTTTTTTTTGTTCCATATACTGCTTTGCCAATTCCAGAAAAATTTCCACATCACTGCCCCAATCCGTCTGTAATCCATCAAAATAGAATATTCTTATGGGAAATCCGTTCAGATCATGACTTAATCGGGGATAAACCGATTCACAGACGATTCCATTCATACAGGTAAATGGGCTGATGTCAATGACGCCGGCAGCACCCTTTTTGTAATACCAGACCGCCCGTCCAACATTAACAACCATCTCTCCATGGGATCCCTCACGGGGTAAATAAGGATAACTGTTATCCAAAAGTTCCGCAATGTCATCCGGCTCTTCATATCCTCTGAATTCTTGCCGAAACGGCTTTAAAAGTTTCTGCTCATCTCTATGCATAACGGCATGCCGGATAGTCGCCCCGAACATTTTTAACGACACCTGTTTTCCCAGCCGGCGTAAATGATATTTTTCTTCGTTACAGGTATACCATACCCATTCGGTAATATCCGAAAGCCAGACCTCTCCGCCATGGTCTTCAATCTGTCTGATGAGATAACTGTTGCTAAAATCATTCAAACGACAAAAAATTTCGCCGACAATCCCAATTAATGGCTTGTATACTTTATTATTCACGGGGATACACTGAAACCGCTTTAATGTGTTTTCCAACTCTTCAACCAGATTCCCAACTCTTCTTTTGTGCGAAACATCCTGTTGAGCCAAAATATCGCAGAGTCTGTCCAGTGAACGCTTGTATACCCGATCGGTTTTCCCCTTTTCGAGCTCGTATGGCCGTGTTTTTAAAAGCAATTTGCGCAAAATGTCGGCAACAACAATGCTGCACCAGGCGGTACGAAAAAGCCTGTTGGCGTTTTTCCCCAGATCACCATATCCATCCGAGCTTGAAGGAGAGACGAAAAGAACCGGCTCTTTTCTCTCTTTGAAAATGTTTTCGATCAAAGGGCGATAATGGCCAAAACGACACGGGCCGTTTGAGGTCGGCATCATAAACGCAACGTTATCAGGATCATAGTCCGCTTGCTCTGTAATTTTTAAAAAATTGCCCAGCGTAATGCTTTCGGGCAAACACTCGTCGCCTGATAAATATTTGCGCGCCAGTTCATAGGTTTCAGCATCACCGGTTGGGGACGGTTGGGCATCGATACCTACAGACTGAAATGCAGCAGCCATACAGCGGGCGGATATATAGGACATCTGCGGAATATAGACTTTGCGGTCCATAATGCTCTTTTTTTCTCGCATCTATACCTCTTCCACCTGCGATGAACAGGTCATCATATTCGTTTTTAACAAGTTTTTACTTTGCAAATAGGCCTCGCATCGGGTCATAATCCCGGCGTCATTGCTATGATCATCAAATTGCAGCGTTAAATAAGGCTGTCCCAGCGCTTGCCGGACAAAATGCTTTATATAAGAATCCGGCCCGCATTTAAAATTTGTAAAATAAATTGCATGTAAATGATCGTGTTGCCCTATATATCTGGACGCCTGCAAGATGCGCTTTCCATAATTCCAGAACATATTGGGATGGATATCGGTAACGTCGATATGCTTTAATGGCAAAAAATCCATGGGAATAATATTTATACCGTACAACTCGTATAGCTTTTGTGCTACATTCAGACTCGTTCCCGCATCGTATATGTTATAAGGCCGCCCCAATAAGACAACCGCAGGTTCAGACCGAGCTTCAAGCTGACGAAGCACTGTAATCCCCTGAGCAGCAATCTTGTCCCTGAATCCATTTTGTACCGAGTAAGCATAATCAACTGCTTTGCGGTTTTCTTTACGGCTAATCCCGAGCTGTTTTGCCATGGAGATCAGAGCCTCTTCAACATACTTTTTCCCGTCGCGAAAACGCACAACCGGCGAGAGAACCTTTCCGACCTGAGGATGCAGATAGCGGGAGTTTTTAAACACCAGAGGCAGGGTTTGTCCCCACGGGCAAAACCAGGACTCCGTCTGCGGGAACTCTGTTTCCGCATTGATCACATTGGGTACGAAAATATAGTCCACCTCTCGTCCAAAAAGCGACGAAATATGACCCAAAGCGATAATAACCGGAAAACAGGGCTCTGCAATACTGTTTTCCTGTCCTTGCCTGACAATCACAGAATTTGTCGGTTCAGATAAAACCAATTGAATACCAATTGCAGAAAAATAAGCCCGCCAGAACGGCAGTTGATCGTAAAAATAGAGTGTACGGGGAATGCCGATCTTTATCTGACGACCATTCCTTCCCGGGATATCCGAAAAAAGAAATTCTTTGTACAGTTTTATTAAATTCGGGATGACCGCTTTTTGTTCCTGCTTTTTCTTCTTGCGAAAGCGTTCAGAGCATTTGTCGCCCCAATAGGTTTTTTGACCATTTACCGTAATTTCCTGTACATCGCATTGATTACTGCAGCCATTACAACGTATATGGCGAATGGCAAAATCAATTTCAGAGAAATCAAATCCGTAAAACAACGTCGGAAGGGGGTTATGCTGTTTCTGTTCTCTCGCCAGCAAGGCGGCGCCAATGGCTCCCATAACCCCATTATGCGGCGGAACGATTACCGTCTTTTTGAGAACCGTTGCAAAGGCAGCAGCCACCGCCCGATTGTAGGCGGTACCCCCCTGAAAAAAAATCTTGTCGCCAATCTTGCGGCCACGAACAACCCGGTTAAGATAGTTCAAAACCACGGCGTAAGATAATCCCGCAGCAATATCCTTCTTTGATTTTCCCTGTTGAAGATAACTGATGACATCCTTTTCCATAAAAACCGTACATCTTTCCCCCATAACCACTGGTTCGCGCGAGGAGAGCGCCAGGTCGGCGAATTCATTTTTGATCGAAATTCCCATTCGCTGTGCCTGCTCCTCAAGGAAAGAGCCGGTACCGGCAGCGCAGGCTTCGTTCATGGTAAAATCAACAACCACCCCTCCGTCAATGGAAATATATTTTGAATCCTGACCACCAATCTCAAATATGGTGTCCACATTCTCTTTGAACAAATTGGTTGATATAAAATCGGCTCCTGTTTTGTGTGCCGTAATTTCATCATGTACGCAATCCGCCCCGACCAGCTCTCCAACGAGTTCCCGTCCGGACCCGGTGGTGCCCACACCACAAATCCGTACCACATCCCCCCACTTTTCCAGCCAACGGCTAAACTCACGTTCTACCACCTGGACAGGCCTCCCCTCCGTCTGGGTATAAATCTCGTCTACTACACGGCCCTCGTCGTCGAGAAGAACAAAATTTGAACTTACCGATCCTATATCAATACCCAAATAGGCATTAACAGGATTATCGCGGCATTTGACTGACCTGTATGTCTGATCACCCAAAAATTTGACCAGGGAAAAATTTAAGGGTTTCTGTTTTCCCTGTGACAAAAAAGGATCGCTGTGTATTAAAATAGCCGGCTCTTTCGGGGAAGGAGAAACGGCGTTTTCTTGCGCCTGCAAGGCGCTTCCAAGCGCCGACATGTGTGCAAATTGGGAAGGAATGATCAGGTTTTCCAGAGAACAGATAGAGCGTATCGCATTAATTACGCCTTTATTCGCCGCCACCCCGCCGACAAATACGACAGGTGCCACAAGTTCCTTGCCCCTTAAAACCGTTCCCTTAAAATTACGGACAACAGCCTCGCTTAACCCCTTGAATATCGATTCGGGCGAATAACCGCGTTGTTGCGCATGTATCATATCCGATTTTGCAAAAACGGAACATCTTCCGGCAATATTTGCGGTCTCGGTAGCGCTCGCGACCATGTCTCCTATTTCTGAAACCCTGAACCGCAACCGCGCTGCCTGCTGGTCGATAAACGAACCGGTTCCGGCTGCACATTCACCGTTACGCTCATAATCAATAATAGCGATCTCTTTGCCCCGGTTATAATGATCAAGCCGAATAAAACGGGAAACATTTCCACCGATTTCAAGGATGGTTTGAACGTCGGGATAAAAAAAGCCTACACCATGAGCAATAGCAAGATATTCATTCAGCACCGGCAAACTTGTTTTTACCGATACCCCCTTGGCCTGGGAGCCGGTGAGACAAAGGCTCAGCGGATCAGCAACCGGCACATTAAGCCACTTTTGCAAAATGCTTTCCGCAATAGCGATCGGATCACCTCCGACAGGAATTAACCTTGAAAATAAAATTCGGCTATTGTCCTGCCGGACAGTACTCTCGATATCATAAGCTGTCAATTTGTTTTCAATACATCCGAGATCACATCTATCCGGAACAATAACAACAAATTTCGCTGTCGCAGACCCAAGATCAAGGCCCATTTGTATCGTCTTTGTTTCCAAAAATAACTCCCTATATAAAAAAATCCCTGGCTTTTAAAGTAAGAAAAGCCAGGGATTTCATCAAGAAATAGTTTACAAAAAAATCATCATTCCTGTAAAAAGTCAGCCTCCGTTGAGTAAAAAACAAATTCGATTCTTCGATTCAACTTTCTGCCCGTGGGTTTTTCATTGTCCCCAATAAGTATGCGTTCACCATCAAGACGGGTAATGCTCAGAGGCTCATCCTCACCGAACCCTTTTGGTTCATCGATTCGATCCTTGATCATTTCATAATAATTCGGATAATTTTCCCGCAAATATTGTAAAAAATCCCGGTGAAAACGGCGGGCGCGGCGCTGAGAAAGCCTTTTGTTTACTTCCCGCGGACCGGTGGCACAGGCATGCCCCCTAAAGGCGACTCGTAAAGATTTGTCATTGAAAAGCGGTTTAACCTGGTTGAGCAAACGAGACCAATAAAATCCATAAATAGGATCGGTTTCTGCAAACTTTAAAGGCAGTGCCAGCCTGTATTCCCGAATGGCTTCTTTGCTGGTTAAGTAGGTCTCTTTTAGTCTGGTTCGAAATATACGTCCCAATGAATCCGAAATTTCAATAAAATAATCGACCTCTGTGTTGCTCCAAAAATTAATTTCCTCTTGCAGAGGTTGCCACAACACATTACGGTCCAGCTTTTGCATTCCCTCAATATAAGTGATGTTGAGACTGTCTCTGCGATCGTCCGAAATCGTTATTATTTCAGCATCTTCAAATGAAACCGTGCTTTTGATGGCGCTCTGAAAGGTTACGCCCTTGATGATTCGCTCCCGGTCTTCCTGGCGTACCGGCACAAACAGAATTGCCTGTCCACGCTCCGATGCGGAAATCTCCAAATGCCGTCTTTCCTGAAAGACCCATCTTGCATCTGTCGGATTTGAAGGCTCGGGCCGGTATGCCAGCACTTCTCCCGATTCAACCTCGATTTGCGCCGGATTAACACCGAGCTTTATCAATGAATCCTGTATCGCTTCCGAGCGCTTGTTGGCCAATTCAATATTCTCTTCACCGGAATTCGGATCGGCAAATCCCTTCAGCTGCACTTTTAAGTTGCGATTGTTTACCAGCCGTTCAGCCAAAGTTGCCAAAGGCGGTTCAATGACATCCTTTCTGATATATTCCCCTCTCACCTTATGGCTATGATCATCAAAAGTAATATCCGTAATAATAGGCATATCTATAAGCACTTTGGCAATCTTCACAACATTAACGCTGTCATCCGTACTAAAGGCGCCCTTTGGTATTGTGTGAAATGTTTCTCGTCCAATATTGTTGTCTTCATGAATTTCTTCAACCCGATTGCCCTGGTCGGCATGGGCAACGATAACATGTCGTCCCAGCAGGTTGGTGTGCCATTCGATATCCAGCGTGGTATCCTGATTCACGTTTAAGAAATCAATTGTTTTTTCAAGCAGCAGCTTTGACGACAACGCACTGCTTTCGGTTTCGATTTCGGTTCGAATGGGTTCATAAAAAAAGTCAACACTATCCCGAATCACAAGCTTGAATTTTTCCGCCGGTAGATCGCCGCTGTTTGCAAGGGTGATTTTCAGATTGCCGTGATAATCATTTTCCGTAATCCACGGACTATAGTCAAATTCCACATCCCTTATTTCTATATCAGGCAAAGGAATATAAAAGTGTGCAATTTTATGACCCTTGAGAGAAGCAAAGCGGATATGCTGGTCGCTATCAATTGCTGCAACAGACCAGTAATAATGGCCGCCGGTCAGTTTTTCGGCAGCAAATGCCGACAAACCGGTTTCAGTATTTATCTGTAAATCGGTTTCCGTGAAAGATCTGTAAAAGCTATCGGCATTTCTATTATATTGGTCGAGTATAGCCGCTAATTTTGTACTATCCCGATCAAAAAGTAAACGATATTTCACCTCATCAAAAAGATCCGGATCCCGGCTCTTTTCCCATTCGAGAATGACACTGTTTGAATAAATGGTATCGTTCATAGCCGGAGACAAAAAGCGAAAGGACTCCGGTCCTATAGGATAGTGAGATACGGTTCCCCGGTATGTTCTGGCAAAAAACTCGCCCTCATCAAGAGTCGCGATATCAGCGCGCAAAGCATTATTTCGGCCGGGTATCAGCATTGTCGGAGACGTGGTAATATCATCCAACCGAATGCTGGCACCGAAAGATATTTTATCCATCAAATCCGCGCCCAGGTTATAGCCGCCATTAACAGATAATATCCGTCCTAAAGAGATTTCCGCTCCCAGTCCCATAACAGGCTCCTCATCCAGCACGCTGTGATAATCTGCAATGACTTGCAGCTCAAGGCCGCCGTGTCTGCCGGCATAAAAAGCACCACCAACTCGCCAGGTTCTTGGTAATGGTGTGGCGGTACTTTCAAAGGACAAATCCGGCCCAATGTGGGTAATGGCGGCACCTAAGGAAACCACGCCATAGGGCAAAAGAGAATTCAACAGACCAAACCGGTTGCTGCGAATCGAAACGCCAAAATCAAAAGCAAAGGCATCTGCAGAATAATCCGCCAACGTGCTTTGAAAGTATTTGGCATTGGTGCCCAGGGACAAACTCACACCATCAAAATCGATGGGTTGTCCCATACTGAGAGTCACCAATACATCGCTGGCCTGAACAGACGCCACGGTATGGTCGGAACTATCGAATTCCGGCATCCCCTGATACAAAAGACCCAGGGCAAATTTGCTTTGACGGCTCCAGGGCATGGCGAGCTTTCTGCCATAAACAAAACTGGCATTATAAATATCGGCAATCCATTTGGAATAGCCCGCTGTCCATTGCCATTCTCTCAGATATCCTGTCGCCCCGGGATTTGCATAAATTGCATGGGGGTCGTCGATCTCTGCTGTATGGCTTGCAGCCATGCTCTGTACTCTGGCTCCCGGAAGCATTTTTAAAAAGGCAGCTCCGGCGCGGACCTGGGCATGTACAGATGTTACCGACATAACTGAAATAAAAAGACCGGAAATTACAAAAATTTTAATCGTTTCTTTCATACGCATGCTTATCTCACTATGATAAACTTTTTCCAGGAGTTAAATTCGCCGGAACGCAAGGTTACCAGATAGACTCCGCTTCCCGCTTTTTGACCATCCAGCAAAAGCCCGTTCCAGAGGTAGGTGTTCCAGCCGCCATCATATATATCTTCCGTTAACTCGACAATATGTCGCCCGCTTGAATCGTAAACATCCAGCCGTGCGGTGCGACGATAACTTAGTTTAAAATGTATTTGCAGAGGATCCTCATATTCCGCTCTGAAAACATTTCGATCCAACACCAGATAATTACTGCTTTTGACCACAACCACGGCCTGGGCGGTAGCAAGCCGGCCCCGGGAATCTGTCGCCCGAATCTCAAAAATCAGCTCTTCTTCCCGCGCATTGGTGATCATTTTTTGAGGGTAGTAGAGTTCATCAAGCCGGTGCCAGGTATCGGGGTTGAGTGCTGTTGATGAAACCTCATTATCAGCAAACGACTTGTTGATACTGCCATCCGGGTAATATATCCATAAATCCCAGGTCGAAACAGCAACCGGAACCTGGACCCGCACCTGAATGCTATCCGTAACATCCACAACGGCCGGAAGCGCCTCAATGATGGGGGTAAAATCGGCTACGCGTCCAATAATAACCGTGGGATCGTCTATGTCCGGAGTGTCGGGGTCGTCTGTCGGCAACGACTGGGACAATTCCTGGGATGTTAAATAACCCTGGTTTGACACAAAATCCGTCCCGGCATCGAGCTGAATAGAAAATTGAATGACCACGCTCTCGGAGGGCCCGATTGTGCCGATCTCTATGCGAATGGGAGAAGTGCCGATAACCTGACCCTGACTTGTGCTTACACTGCCGCTGAGAGTGCTGTTTGCAGGAAGCGAATCAGTAAACACAACACTGTCGGCATTCCCCATACCGGAATTGGAAATGGTAACAGTATATTCGATGATATCTCCAGCGGTTAGTTTATCATCTCCATCCAGATCGTTCCAGATGCCTGTTTTGATGAGATCGTTGCTTCCATCAAATGCCGGATCCGGCTCTGTAATCGTCGGATCATCCGATTTCGGGGTTTCCGGATCATCAGTAGGCTCTCCATTTGGCGTGCCGGACGATGAAACGGTTCCCTGATTGATAATCTGTGCAACCCGGCCATCCACGCGCAGGGAAAATTGAATGGTGACGCTCTCTTTTGCACCCAGAGTACCGATTCTAACCCGAATGGGGGATGTAGTAACGACATTTCCTTTCGAAGTTTTCACCGTTCCCTGTAAGGTGGTGTTTGCCGGAAGGGGATCCATAAACAGGACATTTTCGGCCTGGCGACCACCTGAATTTTTGATGGTAACCGTGTAATCGATAATATCGCCGGCGGATAACCTGCCGTCATTATCCAGATCATGCCATTCATCCCTCTTGGTGACGTCCGCATATCCGGAAAAATTAGCGGTGGGTTCAGTTATCGTGGGATCGTCATCAGCCGGCGTGTCCGGATCATTTGTCGGTTCGGGATTGGAAAGATCAGGGGAATCAATTTGTCCCTGGTTAATGATTTGATTCGCTGTTGCTGTCACTTTAAGTGAAAATTTGATCACAACCGTTTCGCGTTCGGAAATGGTACCGATATTAATCCGGATCGGTGAGGTATTTACCACCTCGCCTTTGCTGGTCGTAATGGTGCCGGTTTGCACCGCGTTTGCCGGCAGGGGATCCGTAAACACAACATTTGTTGCCGCCCGGCCGCCGGAATTAAAAATCGTGATCGTGTAATCAATAATGTCTCCGCTGCTGATCCGGCTGTCGCCATCATTGTCATGCCAGATATCACTCTTGATCACGTCTGTTGATCCGTCGAAATTCGGCTCGGGTTCGGTTATTGTCGGATCATTGTCTTCAGGTGTCGACGGATCATCCGTCGGCTCATTTTCATCGATATCCGGACTGTCAAGTCGTCCCTGGTTTACAACTTTATCCATATCTGCATTTACTTTGAGAGAAAAACGAATGGTAACCTTTTCCCCCGGCAGTATCGTGCCGATATTGACCTGAACGGGAAAAGTGCTTACCACCTCACCTTTGCTCGTGGTAATCGTTCCGGTTTGTTCCGTCTTTGCCGGCAAAGTATCCGTGAAGACGACATCAGTTGCCGTCCGGCCGCCGGAATTATAAACACTCACCGTATAATCGATAATGTCACCACTGCTCACCCGGCCGTCATCATCGTTGTCATGCCAGATATCGCTTTTAATCACATCCGGAATTCCGCTGAAATTCGGCTCGGGTTCGGTAATGGTTGGATCGTCGTCTTCAGGAGTTGACGGATCATCCGTCGGCTCATTTTCGTCAGTATCCGGACTGCCGAGTTCTCCCTGGTTGGATACCTCGGATAAATCACTCGTCAATTGTACCGAAAATTTAACGGTCACCGTTTCTCCGGGATCAATAAAACCTATCTCTATCTGGATCGGCGATTGCGTAATTACTTTACCTTTTGTTGTCACAACATCGCCGTACAAGATGACATTTTGATCCAGTCTGTCGAAAAAGATCACATCCGATGCCGGAGAGTGGCCGGAATTGGTGATAATCACGGTATAATCGATAATGTCGCCGATCGTTAATTCAGCGTTCCCGTCCAGATCTCGCCACTCGGCACTTTTTAAGAGATCAGAACGTCCGTTAAAGCTCGGTTTGGGTTCGACAATGGTAGGATCATCCTCATCCGGTGTTGTGGGATCATCTGTCGGTTCTTTATCCTCGATATCAGGACTGTCGATATCTCCCTGATTGATAATACTCAACGCATTCGAAATCACATTAACGGTAAAGCGAATGGTAACCGACTCTTGGGGTTGCAACGTGCCCAAATCGATCTGAATCGGAGAGGTGCCCAGTATTTCGCCTTTTGTGACGGTGATAGCTCCGGTTAACTCTGTGTGCTCAGGAATGGAATCGCTGAAAATCACATCAGATGCCGGCGCGTTACCCGAGTTGACGATGCTGATCGTATATTCAATTTTGTCTCCAACCGTAATCAAGCCGTTATCATCGCCGTCATCCCAGCTGGCCGTTTTTATCACATCCGTGGTTCGATCAAAATCAGGTCCGGGCCGCAAATCGTCTGACAGAACGAATACCGATGCCCGGTCGAGATTGTTATTCGATGTGGTGTCTCTGGATGCCAACAGGGTGGAAACATTGATCAGTTCATAGGGATAATAGCCGTACGCCGACCGGGAAAAGGTATTGACATCTATAGAGATCGATTCAAAGGCTTTCAGCGAGTCAAAATGCCAAAACAAGGTGTCCTGACTTTGTCTCAACGGTGTAATAGATGCCCCCTCCAGGATTAAGGAATCCGGTAAAATATCCTGGACCTTAATGTTATAGGCATCTCCCGGTCCTTTGTTTTCTATTAACAATTGATAGCGAATGGATTCATTGGTAAAAACCGCCGGTAAGGTATCGCCGAAAACGACGATATGGGTATCCGTTACTGCGGTTTTGGCGAGTTGAAGGTCATACTTCCGCTTGCCCAAATCACCAGCAAAAATAATCGTCGTATCTGCGTCGGTATTATTCGAAAGCAGAGAATCCCTGTCGACTTTGACCTCTACCGGAGAAACTGCCGGCTGTAGCCGGGTTATGCCGCTTTTCGCCCTGGCAAATACCACCCAGCTCGTATCGACGCCGGCATCGAGTTGCTCGATAGTCCAGAACAACGTTTCTGCCGTAATGCTTTCCGGAAATAGCGTCGTGGTTTGATACGTGATAAAGTCCGGTATCGTTTGTTCGATGAGTAGATTATTTGCCGGATAAGGTCCGAAATTTGAAACCGTAATCTCATAGGTAAATTGTTCATTGGGCCGGACCGCATTCCATTCTTCACCCAAATACATAACAGTCGTGTCGGTCACGGATTCAACCGTAATCCCCACATCAAGGGAATCTCCTCCGGCCGGTTGCGGAACCACGACAAATCTGAGCGAGGCTTGATTGTTCTCTTCAACCGTATCCACCGTACTTTCTATATAAGCGAGACTGGTTAATTCATAGGGTAAAAAAGGAAAACCGGAGGCGACAACCGATTCAATATCAATATAACCGGTTTGATTCACTTCCAGCGTGTCCAAAATCCAGAAAATATTGTCTTCACCCACATTTTCCGGCTGAAGCGAGAGTCGGTTAATCTCTATCGAATCCGGTAAATGATCAAAGAGATTCAAATTATAGGCGTCTTCAGGACCATAGTTGGTAAGACCAATGCGCAATACCACCTCTTCATTCGGATAGACCGCCGGTAATGTATCACCCTGGAATACAGTCCGATTATCCGTGATAATACGATAGTCCAGCTCCACATCATAATTCCCTTCCGGGTAGGATCGAAGCACTCTGATGGTATCTGAATCAACATTATTGGTCATGTTGGTATCGTTATCGGCGGATATCATGACCTGGCTTGTTCTGGATCTTGTACTCAGGGGAATCTCGCCTTGCAACCGGGCATCCACAACTACATTGATTTCTTCACCGCTGTCCAGATAGGGTATTTCCCAGATAATATCTTGTGACGAGACCATTTTGGGCGTCATGGATGCATCGATAAATTCTATGAATTCCGGATATCTCTGAACGACCTGAATCGTGTCCGATCTTTCAGGACCCAGATCCTCTACCCGGATGATGTATTGAAACGCCTCACCGGGCCGGACAGCGTTGAAGATATCGTCCAGAATCGTTACGGTTGTATCTGTGAGCGAATAAAGATCAACCCCAACGTCCGTATTTCCTGCCGGTTCAGCGGGCATTTCAGGAATAGCATATACGCTTTCCCGCGCCTCATTGTTTTCAACGAGCGTATCGGTTGGGCTGTTAACCATGGCGGTTGAAAGCAATTCAAAGGGATAGTCCGGAAATGTATCTTTAACATTAACTCGTAGGGTAATCTGCAAAAGATCGGACACGGACAATGAATCAACCTGCCACATCAGCGTATCGCCGTTGATTTGGGTCGGTGTGCGACTTGAATTCAACAGGGTTACGGAATCCGGAAGAATTTGCTGTAACCAGAATTGATAACTGGTTTGGGGACCGTTGTTGCGCACGGTTAATCGATAATCATATGGCGTTCCCTCGACAACAGCTTTGACGATTCTGTTCTCATGCACAATAGTGGTATCGGTTTGTGCGTTCAGAGCAACTTCCAGGTCCGAGTTGTGATAGGAAGGGGGCAGGTAGATAAAAATGGAATCCATATCGCTGTTGTTGACAAGCAGCGTATCGTTTGCCGCTGTGGTCGTTGCCTCGGAAATTAATACCGAGTCGTTTACGGAAATATTGTTGCTGACAAAACCGTTAATCAAAAATGTTTCCGAGCTCTGGGGAAACATAAGCGGCAATGTCCATCTTAGCGTGTCACCGAAAACAGCATCCGGAGCTTGATTTGCCGATAAATAGATAAAATCGCCGGGTAATATATGATTCAGCACGACGTCATCGGCGCTATCCGGTCCTGTATTATTCAACTGTATCCGATAGGAAATCGCTTCTCCTGGCTGGGCATAATGGCGTGTTTTTCCACCGACCATGGAAACCGAATCGGTCTGCGAAACCAGATCGACGCCAACATCCGCTACAGAGTCAGCACCGATGATCTCGGAAGAGGTATAGACCGTATCCAGTGACATATTATTTGTGGAATCTATATCATTAATAGAGAGGACCCAGGCACTGTCGATTAAGGCGGTCAGGCCATCAGGGACTTGTGCCGGCACATCCGCATCGAGCGTGACCAAAAACGAGTCTCCGGGCGCCAAATCCGGCAATTCCCAATAGTCCCGGGTGCCCTCCTCCCGTGCCGGGGAAAGGGAATAGGTGTTGTTTATCAAAAGATCAGGGGGTACATTGGTCAGAACGGCATGTCGTATGGTGTTGACATAATCATTCTTTACAATAATATCATAGCGAATATGTTCATTGCTATAGGCAACACCATAATCGTTTCCCTCGATTTTGATCACACGGGGTGGTGTGGAACGAACGCTTACCGCGGCATCGATAAAAGGTTTTGAGATCAGGCGCAGGCTATCTACAATCTTTACACTTTCGGTGTCAATAATGGGCCCGTTTAAAAATTGCGGATATTGGTTGGAAATAGCAGCATAGTGATGGAGTTTGAGGGTATTGACACCCTCTTTGAAAAAATAAAGTCCGGCATCCCTCCAGGCGGTATGCGGTGGCCCTGGATCATCCAATACAACTTTATAGGGACCGGCATTTGCGTCCTCAGGAATCGACGGGCTGCCATCGCTGTGCTCAAGCGTCATATAAAAGGTTTCATTGAGCTGATCATCACCACTGTTATATAAAATTTTCGGATAGACCTGATAGTATCCTTCGTGCTCGATATTAACATCCGTGACGATAGCGTGCATTCCTGGTTCGCCTTTATCCGCACGAACGCCAATCGTCACCCCGATGAAATAATCTTTAATAACTTGTTGTTGCGCAACCAAAACAACCGGAAAACTCAAAAGTATCATGATGATCACGGCCAGTCGCCTGGTGATCACTTGATTCCCTTGAAACCTGTTCATATTCGATCCATAGTTTTAAGTTAAAATATTTATTGATAGTGTATATACAAATTCCATGCCACGGTTTTACCGGACATCTAAAAATCGGGCACCTGGATTTGTTGAATTTAAGATGCGTACGTTACCGGAAAGAATCGGGACTTTTGGTTATTTCACCAATTTTGACCACCTGTTCTGGGGATATGCCCAAGCGGCCTAATATCCAAAAAACGATTCAAAATAAACCTGCTCCTCGGGGATGGCGAGCTTTTTAAACAAGTTTTTAAGAGCCTCGACCATTCCCGGTGGCCCGCACAGGTAAACCTCTTTTTCATTTATTTCTGTAATATAATCCCGAATAAATGAATCGTCAACAAGCCGCTTTTCTCCATGCCATTCTTGAGATGCCTCTACAAAGGTGGGAATATACTTAAAGCCAGGTTCTTGTTTCTGCAATGAAAGAAAAAAATCATGATAGGCCGTACTTGCCCGGGTGCGGTTTGAATAGATCAGGGTAAGAGGATGAAACTGTTCGTTGTAAAAACGTTTTGTGATGCTAAAAAATGGTGTGATCCCGATTCCACCGGCAATAAAAACAGCTTCTTTTCCGCTCTTTTTGTAAACAAAATCCCCTTGCGGACCCATTATTTCTACAGCACTGTTCATAGACAGTTCCGCCAAAGTGGTTTTAAAGCCGCTGCCGGTGTGTCTTGTTGTAATATTAATTGTTTTTTCATGTGGTGCGGATGAGATGGTAAATGTTCTCACAGGTCCTTTGGGATCGGCATGTTGTAATTCGGGTAACTGCAGCAATATATACTGACCGGCAGTAAAGGTAAATTGATCAGGTTTTTCAAAGGAAAACTCGAGGGTTTCCTCGGCAACGGTGGTTTTTGCCAACAACTTTGCATACCATTTTTGCATCTGCACATTTCCTCACTCTTTTTCGGCAGGAACAAAATCGATGATGCGCTCATTTCGCGAAACACGCGAAACCCTGATTCGGATGGCATCTCCTAATTTATATACCCGGCCGCTATGAACACCGACCAACGAATATTCGCTTTCTTCATGAACGTAATAGTCATCTTCCAGATCGCTGACATGTACCAGACCATCCACTAAAAGAGAAGGAATATGGACAAACACACCAAAGTCAACGAGTCGGGAAATAATGCCGTCAAACTCATCACCCACATGTTTTTCCATATATTCCGCCTGCTTTAATTTAACACTTGCACGCTCAGCCTCCATAGCTCTCACTTCCATCTCATTGCTGGTCTGGCACATGGCCTGTAAAACGTCATCACGGATAAACTTAAACGGCGGAGAAATATATTTTTTCAATAATCTGTGCACCAGCAAATCCGGATATCTCCGGATTGGAGATGTAAAATGCGTATAATATTGAAACTGGAGACCAAAATGACCAATGTTTTCCGTGCTGTATTTGGCTTTCATCATAGAACGAATCAACGATTCCTGCAATGTTGCGGTGGCGGAGTGATTCTTAAACATGTTGGACAATTTTCTGTAAAAGGCTGGGTTGACTCTTTTGGGGTAAGGAACATTGAATCCGAATGCCCGGGCCAGGGAAACCAGCTCTTGTACTTTTTCCTGATTCGGCTTTTCATGCACGCGATAAACAAACGGAAACGCCTTATCGTGCGCTTTAGCAAGAGAAACCCCCGCATGGCGGGCAACAACTTTATTGGCCAGTAACATAAACTCTTCTATCAATTCGTGCGACTTGAGCCGTTCCTTGGGGTATATGTTAACGGGCGTGCCCTTCTCATCCAGCTCGATCGCAACTTCAATACTCTCCAAATCGATACTGTTGCGGGCAGTGCGGAGTTTTTGCGCGAAATCGTGCATGGCCCGCAGTGCGCCGGCAAAAGAATCCTTTTTGCCCTTGAGGATAATATCCTCGACCTGTTCATAAGTATACCGTTTTTTACTACAGATCACAGAGGGCATAATGTCATAATCGACCACTTTAAGCCGCTGATCGAGTTCAACAAAAACGCTATAGGTTAATCTGTCCTCGTTGGGAACCAGGCTACAGATCTTGTTGGATAAATATTCAGGCAACATGGGGACAACGCGGTCAACCAGATATACCGATGTTCCCCGGTTAAGCGCCTCTTTGTCCAGAGCGGAATTCTCCCGGACATAATGACTCACATCAGCAATGTGGACACCCAGGCGCCGGTTTCCATTCTCCAGTTTCTCCAGAGAAACCGCATCATCAAAATCCTTTGCGTCTTTTGGATCAATGGTAAAGATATCCATCTCCCGCAGGTCTCTGCGGTTGTCAATCTCTGCTTTCGGAATGGTCTCCGGTATGGATTCCGCTTCTTTTGCCACGCCCGCCGGAAAGACCGAATCGATTTCGTGTTCATAGAGTATAGAGACAACATCTACACCGGGTTCATCTGCAAATCCGAGAATCTCGACAATATGCCCAAAAGGATTGAGGTGCTCGTGTTTCCATTCATCTATAGCGATAACCACTTTTTCGCCCTCCTGCGGCTGAATGGCTTCATCCGGGTTGACGAGAATATCGCTGTGGATTTTCAAATCGTCGGGGATTACATATCCGTAACCGCGGCCAAAGTGAAAGGTGCCGACAAGGCGCGTTCGGGCCCGCTCCACCACGCTGATAACCTGACCTTCGGGATTTTCACCACGGCTGTGGGCAAAAAGCCGTACACGAACCAAATCTTTGTGCAGCGCAGCGCCCATGTTTTTTTTGCTGATGAAAACATCCTTTTCGTCTTCACGTATAACAAAGCCATAGCCCTGTGACTTGACGTGAAGGATACCTTCCACCTCGGGTGTATTGGATTTCGATATATAACGATTCTTCTTGAACTTGAATAACGTCCCTTCCCGGCCCATTTCTTTTAGCAGATCACGCAGCGCCTGATAATCCTGTTTGGGCACGGAAAGCGTTTGGGCAATCTCCTTGGCTCTGAAGGTTTTATAGGGTTTACTATTGATTAACTGTAATATTTTCTTGCGAATGTTTTTCTGTTTCATTTTTTCACTTTCGTTCACATACAAAATTTGATAACATTATTTTCACCTCAGCAGCCCACCATTTTGCGGATATCCTTTACTATGATCTTTGCCATAAGATGATTTTCTTTCTTTTTTTCATACAGATTATTGCCATTCACATCAGTCGCTCTCAACTGAACGTGAAAGCGAATACATTGAGAGGTCCCCGACGGACGAACCGTTAGATGATTGAGCTTGTCATCATCAAAGAAAAAGCGGATCCCTTCATCTGCAAAACCATTGTAATAGGGGAGATCGTTATAAAGTTTCCAGCGATGCAGGGCATCGTATTTACCCGTACGATATGCTTCTACGGATTTTACTTTCAATCCTCCAATCTGCAGGCTGCCCTCTTCTGCTGTCTGGCGTATCTCTTCCACTTGCCAAAGAATCTTGAGCTTTCGCGACATACCCGTAGGACCTTCGAATTGTCCCCAGTAGGGTTCGGGTTCGTAATAGTTCACAAACAAACCAATTTTCGGATCGAGATAAATGTGTTCATCTATCAGCTCAATCAGAGATTTTTGAATGGCCCTGGCATATGCCTGTACTTCGGAAATCAAAATAGCAGCAAAAGTTCCGTCTTTATCACGCACATGCCCGCCGTCTCCCCAGATTTCACCCGGTTTGGGTTTTGGTCCCAGGATACTGAAACCGTTGCTTTGCTCCAGGGTGGCGACATTATAAGACCGCTTGCCATTGTCCATATTGATGGCATCGAACAACACCGGATGAGATTGACCCGGGAAGATCTTTTTCCCCCTGTCTTTGGACGGATCTCCCGAGCCGACAACCGCTTCCTGCTCATGCCATTCGTTGAGCGTTTCTTCCAGCATTTCACCTCGCCAAATCATATTGGTCGCATTGGCCAGAAAACCGAAACCAACCCAGGTCTTAACAACACCAAGATCAAATTTATCAAATAACTTGACCATTGAATCGGATGTGGTGTGTGAAAGGGCGAGATATTTTTTTGTCTGCTCCGGAATCTCGCCATTGTTCTGATCTTTCTCTGTCATCAACCGGTACCACAGCAAAAGAGTCCAGGCATTATCGGCATCCAGCAGGTGCCAGCTATAATCATCCCGTTTTTTATAATCTGAAATTTTTTCCGAGAGCGCCTTTATGAGGTGAGGAGGTTTTTCGTTGATCTTTTTGTAAAAATCTATCTGTTGGGGAGGAACTTTGACGATAAAGCCGGCCCGGTCGGCATCCGGATCTGTCCCGATCAACATATCTATTTTCTCAAACGCCTCTTTGCCGTATTCGTCTTTGAACTCATTTACGGCAACTTCTGCCGCAATATTATCTCCGGGGTCGGGTTGTTGCTCCAGAGAAAAACAGGGAAACCTGCCGTCCAGTTTGTTTAAACTGGATATAATCTTTAGCTGGGAAAAATTGAATTGCTTTAACAATTGGGGTACGGCCACTCTTCCGGCACCATGATAAGCAGAAAACCCCAGCATAACTTTTGGTGCCCAGGTTCCGGTCATATCGAGATTGAGAATAAACTTTTCAATATGCTCTTGATGAGCCTTGTGTATATCGATCAAAGAGTCTTCACGACCGTAATAATCGCGATCCTGAAGAGGTTGATCCCCGCCCAGGAAGATGAGGTAAGGAGCATTTTGAGGGATTTTCTCTTCTATCTCGATATCCTCAAAATCAACAGTTTTGATATATTCATAGTATATTTTATCCCGCTCTGATTTTTCAAACTGAGCTCCGGATTTGGCAGATAACTTGTAGCCGTTATACCGCCTGTCGTTATGGCTCGCTGATATTAATATACCAAAATCAGCGCCCAGATGCGGAATGGCAAAGGTTAATTCCGGATACGGACAGGGTGCATCAAATAGATATACCGTTATTTTGGCGGCAATAAAAATTCTCGCTATCAATTCAGCAAAACTATCCCCCTGGATACGGCTGTCATAACCTATAACCACTTTTTCCAGACCGTTTTCTTTGGCGTATTTGGCCACACCGGCTGATTTTTTCATCAGCACCAAATCGTTAATGGTATTCGGCCCCTTCAGAATCGGCGCCTCAATACCTTCATGATAAAGCATTTCCAATTCCGACTCGTCTTCGACGCTGGCATAGGCCGCCACACCGCGTATGCCACCGGTGCCAAATGCGATTTCATCCAAAAAAGCGTCAATGATATTTTCCCAGCGTTCGTCCTGAATCGCATTGATAATACCCTGCTTGGTGTTGGGAGAGAGTTCATCGATGCGTTCGTTTAACAACCAGGATTTTAAATTTTCCGGTACATTCGCTTTTGCACTCTCAAATATCTCTTTGCGGATAATGTCCTTGTTCTTTTCCAAATGCTGATCTATACCCTCTTGGGCCATCTCCAGATAATGCAAGATCTCGTCATGGGTAAAATTTTTGCCGTTTTTATCGTTGCTGGGCATAAGTCTTCCTCCTGATTTAAATCAACCTCTTTTTGTGCATAATTTCAAGACCCGGGCTTTGCCGGCGAGGTCATTTTCAATTTCTGAGATGTTCCACTTCTTCTGGTCGAAAAGCTTCAGGCTTTGTGTTGCCCGGTTTTCATCCAGTTCCAAAAAGAGACAACCTTCCTCACGAAGCAAGTCATATGCAATATTAGAAAATCTTTCATAAAATTGCAATCCCTCTTTTGCCGCAATCAATGCCGTAACCGGTTCCGCATGAATATCGCGACAACCGGAATCATATTCTGCTTTTGACAAATACGGGGGGTTTGAAACGACAATATCAAAGGCATGTAAAAAAACGGAAGGGGGCTGTTGAAAAACATCCCACCTGGAAAATTCAATTTGCTCCGCTACCCCGTTGGTTTCGGCGTTTTTCATAGCGACCCGTAAAGCCTCATCAGAAACATCTACAGCGGTGAGTCGAGTTTTTACCACATTCCTGGCCAGCGCAATTGCAATATTGCCGGATCCGGTGCCAATGTCCAATATGTTTACCGTGTCTGCCCTGCGATAATGTGCATCTATATGATCAATAACGAGCTGAACCAAGACTTCGGTTTCCGGTCTGGGAATTAAAACATTGTTATCGACATATAAAGGTAAGGAAAAAAATTCTGTTTGCTGCAGGATATATTGAATGGGTTCGAAAGAGAGACGTCTTTTTAAACAGGATTTATAGGTGGACAGCTCTGATGGGGTTAAGGGGCGGTCAAACAATAAATAGAGATCGATCCGTTTTTTTCTCAGGGTATGGGCTAGAAGCCTCTCCGCTTCCAGGCGGGCGTTCTCAAATCCCCTCTCTTCGAGATATTCAGTTGTCCAGTTTATCAACCTAATAACAGTCCACTGCAGCGGCTGCTTTTGCATATTTAATCCATGGCCTTGAGCTTTTCACTTCTGTCTACGAGCATAAGCTGATCGATAAATTCATCCAGCTCCCCCATAAGAATTTCATCCAGCTTGTACAGGGTCAGCGAGATGCGGTGATCCGTCACCCGGCCCTGAGGAAAATTATAGGTGCGTATTTTGGCACTTCGATCTCCGGTGCTGACCATAGAACGGCGTTCTGCCTCCAGTTTCTGCCGTTCCTTGACCATCGCCTGCTCGTACAAGCGGGCCCGCAGGACTTTGAGTGCTTTGGCCTTGTTTTTATGTTGAGATTTTTCATCCTGACAGCTGACCACCAGCCCGGTGGGGACGTGGGTAACGCGAACAGCGGAATCGGTGGTGTTCACAGACTGCCCGCCAGGGCCTGAGGAACGGAAAACATCAATACGCAGATCATTGGGTTCGATTTTAACATCGACATCTTCAGCCTCCGGTAATACAGCGACACTGGCCGCCGACGTGTGAATACGGCCGCTGGTTTCGGTTACCGGAATACGCTGTACGCGATGAACGCCGGCTTCATATTTTAACTTGCCATAAACATCCTTGCCGCTCAGCGAAAAAATAATTTCACGAAAACCGCCAATGCCCTGAGTGTTGGAGCTGAGTACTTCCTGTTTCCAGCCACTCTTTTCCGCATAACGCTGATACATTTTAAAAAGATCTCCGGCAAACAATCCGGCCTCATCGCCCCCTGTGCCGGCTCGTATTTCTACAATGGCATTTCGTGCATCGCGCGGATCTTTGGGAACCAGCATGAGCTTGAGCTCTTCTTCCATCTTTTCGCGTTGGGGTTGCAGCTCCTCAATTTCCAGTTTTGCCAAATCCCGCAGTTCCTGGTCTTCCGATTCGTCGAGTATCTTTTCATCATTCTTCAAATCCTGAACGACCTTTCGGTAATGGTGGTATTTTTCCAGGATGGAGGAAAGATCACTCTCTTCCTTTGCCAAATCCCGATACAAAGACTGATTTTTAAGCGTATTCGGATCGGAAAGCCTTTGTTCGATCTCTTTGTAGCGATTTTCTATTTTTTCAAGTTTCTCAACCAGCACTGCGATTGTCCTGTTTTTTGTTCATGAGCCGTAGAGCCCGGTTTATATAAAAAAACGGAATATCCTCTCCTCCTGCTGAGGGCAGATATTCCGCTTTTTATTTGCAGCAAGTAAATCTAAGATTTTTTGTCGGATTCCTTGTCGGATTTTTCCGACAATCCATATTTACGACGGAACTTGTCTACACGGCCGGCGGTGTCGATAAATTTCTGCTTGCCGGTAAAGAACGGATGGCATTCCGAACATATTTCCAATTTCATTTCTCCAACCGTCGACCTCACCTCAAAGGTGTTGCCACAGGCACAAGAAACAGTCCCGACCTCATATTCAGGATGAATTTCTTTTTTCAATGTTCACTCCTGTAATTTATATAAAAGAAAAAATTAGCAGTATTAAAATTACTAAAATATTTGCTGTTTTGCAAGTAATATTTATATTGTTTTTAAAGAATAAAGTTCCGGTACTGGATCAGGTGCTCATCGATTCCAAAAATTCGCGGTTCGACTTGGCGCCGGTCATGCGGCTGGTCAGAAATTCCATGGCCTCCACAGTGCTGAGTTCCGCAAGTAGTTTTCGCAAGACCCAAACCCGGTTCAACTCGAACTCTTCCAGTAACAATTCCTCTTTTCGGGTTCCGGAACGGTTGACATCGATAGCAGGGAAAATTCTCCGATCCGCCAATCTGCGGTCCAGCACGATTTCCATATTACCGGTACCTTTAAATTCCTCAAAAATCACTTCATCCATACGGCTGCCGGTATCGATCAGCGCCGTAGCGATAATGGTCAAACTTCCGCCCTCTTCGATATTTCGCGCCGCACCAAAAAAGCGTTTTGGTCGATGCAAGGCATTGGCATCCACACCACCCGAAAGTATTTTTCCGCTGTGTGGCACCACGGCATTGTGTGCCCTGGCCAAACGCGTGATACTGTCCAACAGGATGACCACATCATTACCAAATTCCACCAGCCGTTTCGCTTTCTCCAAAACCATATCGGATACCTGAACGTGCCTCTCTGCCGGCTCATCAAATGTGGAACTGATCACTTCTGCGTTTACAGAGCGCTCCATATCCGTAACCTCTTCCGGCCGCTCGTCAATGAGCAAAACAATCAATTTGATTTCAGGCTGATTGGTTGTTATGGCATTGGCAATGTTCTGCAAAATCGTGGTCTTACCCGTCTTGGGAGGAGCAACAATTAATCCACGCTGACCTTTCCCGGTCGGCGTCAACAGATTCATCACGCGAAGGGAAAGCTGATCCCGCGTTGTTTCAAGTTTTATTCTTTCATCAGGATATAACGGCGTTAAATTATCGAAAAGGATCTTTGCCTTTGCTTCATCGGGATTTTCAAAATTTACCGCTTCCACCTTTAACAGGGCAAAAAATCGCTCATTCTCCTTGGGCGGCCGAATTTGACCGGAAACCGTATCGCCGGTTCGTAAACCGAATCGCTTGATCTGCGACGGCGAAACATAAATATCATCAGGACCGGGCAAATAGTTAAAATCCGGAGACCGTAAAAAACCATAACCATCCGGCAAAACTTCCAAAACCCCTTCAGCAAAAATCAATCCCTCACGCTTTGTCTGCTCTTCCAGAATTTTGAATACCAGTTCAGATTTTTTTAAACCGGTAATGCCGCTTACACCCAATTTCTGCGCCATTTCATTCAGCTCAGAAATTTTTAGGGCTTTTAATTCTGCAATGTCCATTCCTGTCCTCTTTGTTAATGTCTACCCTTCTATTAATAGGTAAAGTTTGCCCTGTAAAATCATCACTCTATTTGTTTTTGTCCGCGCATCATGATTAAATCAAAATCATACCCCAGGCAAGCATTTGTCTCATGCTGCTTTACAAAGTTATCCTATAGAATTTTCCTCTGGTTCCGCTTGTTACTTAATTTAAATCAAACGTTTAACGTGTCTGCAAATTATTCCAACAATGCGGTTAATCAAAAAATGATGAAGACCAAACGGTGTGATCTTTGAGGTAAAGTAGGTTAATACAGTAAAAGCTAGTTAATTATGCTTAAAAAGTCAAGGTTTTTATTCGTTGAACCGCTTCAGCGTGAAAATGAGAACCGGTGATGCATATAAGCTCATCCGCATCACGGTTTTTCCGTTCTTGAATCACTTTAAAGGCAGACTCGGAAAGGTGCGCCCGGCCACGATGGCTAATAAATTTTTCCAACAGGGTCTCGGCAGCCAATCCCCGTTCCGTCGGTAAAGGAACAAAATAAAATTCCTCCGCGCAATCAGCCAGTATAGATAAAATCGTATCCGCATCTTTATCCTTTAACAAACCGAGAATAATAATCCTGCGCTTGCCGGCAAAAAACCGTTTCAACATCCAGGCAAGCACTCGCATTGCACCGGGATTATGCGCGACGTCGAATACCACCAGCGGCCGGCGGGAAACAATCTCAAACCTGCCCGCCCGGTATAGATTTTGTACCGCCGTGAACCCCTGAGGTGGCGAAACCGCCAGACCTGCTTTGCCCAGAAGATCCAAAGCCGCAGCAGCGATTAGAAAATTTCCGATTTGATGCGGTCCGGACAGAGATAACCTGATCTGTTCTCGATAGTCTGCTGTTCGCAACTGGAAAGCAGAACCACTGGCGCTCATGTGCAGGGCAAACACATAGCCGTAATCCCGGGCGCGATAAAAACGGGTCTTTTGGTCGCTGCATTTCCGCCTGATTACCATCTCAACTTCTTTTTCCGTCCTGCCGGCCAGACAAATGGATTCCGTTTTAATGATTCCTGCCTTTTCCGCGGCAATTTCTGTTTTGCTTTGACCCAAATGGTCGGTGTGATCCCAATCAATACTGCTGATGATAGAAAGGACCGGCGTAACCACATTGGTCGCATCAAATCGACCTCCCAATCCGACCTCAAGAATCGCGACATCAACATCGTTATCGGCAAAAGCGGTAAAGGCAACAAGAGTCAGTGCCTCAAAAAAAGTACAGCCGTAATCTTTAATGCTCTCCTCAAGCCGTGACACCAATCCGGCAAAACAGTCTTTGTCAATTATATGACCATCGATTTGAATGCGCTCCCGAATATCATAGAGGTGAGGCGATGTATAAAGTCCGGTCTTGATGCCTTGACTGCGTATCATTGTATCCAGCATCACCGCAACAGAACCCTTGCCGTTGGTTCCGGCGATGAGTACGGATGGATAGCGGTTCTGCGGTTGCTTCAGGTCAGTCAACGCTTTCTTTATCCGACTGAGCTCGAGACACCAGCCAAATCGTTGCCGGCTGTTGATAAAATCAAGGGCTTGGGGGTAATTCATTTTGCATCAATCTATTCGGTAAGGTGAATTCCAGTAAAATCGCGTAATGCCACCAAGGGTTCCCAGCCATATATAATCGCCGGACAAATGCAGGGAAAACACCTTTGTTGTCGGCAACCCATCTTCTATACCAAAGCGTACCCAGCGCTCGCGTTCACGGTCGAACTTATAGACCCCGTCATCCGTGGCGACCCAGACCGCCTTTTCTGCAGCCAAAATCCGGTTTATATGATGGCTCATTTCATAATGCTTTGCCGGCGGGTCGAGCCATGTTTTGCTCTTTACATTAAAGGCCGAAACGCCTTCCACACTACCAAACCATACCTCATCTTCAAAACAGGAAACAGCAAAGCATTCCCGCCCGGAAGGGCCCTCAACACCGCTGTAAAATCCACCCGACTGCTCTGCTTTATCATAGACATAAATACCAAACTCGGTGGCCATCCACAACAAGTTATGATGCTGATCGAGATCGCGAACGGAAATGTTTCGCAAAGCAGGATAATCAACCAACTGAATGCGGGTCGAGTCGGTTCCCACCGTCGCTTTATCTATGCGAGACACACCGTTAACCGTCGCGACCCATACAGTGGTATCATCCAACACAACATCCTGTATACGATTATCAACAAGATTATCAGCAATCGTATAGGTTCTCCAGATATCCTTCGATAAATTATGCCGGGTCAGTCCATCCAGCGTTCCAAACCAGATCAGGTTTTCATCAGCAGCAATAGCGGTTATGTTTTCATTATGAAAACCGGTTATCAGATAGGGTTCAAAATATTCGGGTTGCCTGTCAAAAGGCGTCCATTTCGTAACGCCTGCGGATTCGCGCTCATTCTGAACGCCCCCTATCCACAGGGTTTCGGATTGTGCTCCTATAGCATCTACCGCCGGGCTCCACAAGCCGTGGCGTGTAAGCTCAAGATTGTACGTTACCAGGTTTGCATGTCCCGTACCCAATCCCCATGTCCCCAGATAGAGATTCTGCCATTCGTCTTGCAACCAGCAGGTTATATCATAATGGCGAAGATCGACGTCATCTATGACCCTGTTTTGCTCATCAAAGAAAAAGCCGGGTTCCATGTAGAGATGGGGCAGTTTGCTTAGCCGCCTCCGTTTGCCCCCCCGCCAGCGGATAAAATCTTCACGCGCCGGTTTGTTAATCCTGGTAAAATCTATAAACATATTTTCAGAGCGATACCAATCCGATCGGGAACTGACCAAATAAATCTTTTTATCATCACCAAATCCCAGCGAGGTAATCCGGTCGGAATACCCCAGCCCAAGTTCGTCGAAAAATATGTTACTCCAATATTTCGTTGCCGGTTCCTGATAGCTTATACTGTTTCCGGTTACACACCATAAATAACCGGTGTTTTTGTCAAACCCCACAACATGGATATTCATGGAGGAGAGTCCGTTGCTAATAGTCCAGGGGAAATACCACTGCTTTTCATAAAAATTGTATCGCGTAATGCCTCCCGTGGTGGCGTAATAGACAAATTCATTTCCCATGTCCAGATCGCGTACATAGCGCGTTGTGGACCATGTAATCCAGTCTCCTACATTATAATCTCTGTTGGTACCGCTGATTCTGGTATTTTCTTCTGCTATCAAATTTATAGACACGGTCAGCATGAGTAAAGTGAAAAATCGCATCTTTTTCCTGCCTGTTATTTTAATCCATATTTTTGCAACTTGCGATGCAAATTGGCGCGATCCGTTTGTAATGCGGTAGCCATGCGGCTCACATTACCCTGGTACCGCTCGAAAATCCGCTGCAAAAGCTGTTTTTCGTAATGATTGAGCTGCTCCCGCAGGGAGAGATCTGAATAAGTTTGAACAGAACTGTTTTGTCGCGATTTTTCATCGATATTCAAAACATCACTAACATCGTTGGCACCGACATCGCTCCCTCTGCTCATGATAACCAAACGTTCAATAACATTGCGCAATTCCCGCACATTCCCCGGCCAGGGATAGCAAAGCAATTGCGCAACAGCCTCTTTTGACAGGGTTTTACGTTTTTTGCCGTTTTTTTGACAATAATTTTTCATAAAATGCTCTGCCAGAACTTTGATGTCCTCTTTACGCTGCCGCAGAGGCGGAACGTGGACAGGAATAACATTCAGACGGTAAAAAAGATCCTGGCGAAATTCACCGTTTTGAATCGCCTCCCCCAGATCCTTGTTGGTCGCAGAGATAATGCGCACATCAAACTTTCGTTTCGCGGTGCCCCCGACGCGATAGAATGCCTCTTCTTCCAGTACCCGTAACAATTTAGCCTGCGTCTCGACAGCCATGTCGCCGATTTCATCCAGCAATAGCGTGCCGCCTTCCGCCTGTTCTATCATGCCAGGCCTGGTTTTATGGGCGCCGGTAAAAGCCCCCTTTTCATGGCCGAACAGTTCACTCTCAACAAGTTCGCGGGGAATCGCTGCACAATTAAGCTGTATAAAAGGCTTCTGATATCGCAAACTGGATGCATGTATTTCTCGTGCCACGAGCTCTTTGCCGCTTCCGTTCTCACCAAAAATCAGGATACGTCCTGAGCTCGGAGCGGCTCGCCTGATCTGATCCCGAAGCGCTTCGATTTCCTCGCTTTTTCCAATAATCCTGTACTCATAGTCGAGCAATTCCTTAAGCTCATCCCGTTCAGCGGTAATTCGTTTTTGTTCTTCAAGTTTTTTTACTTCGAGGAGAATTTTTTCCGGATTCAGCGGTTTTTCAAAAAAATCAAACGCTCCGAGTTTTGTTGCCTTGACCGCCGTGTCCAGGTCGGCATGTCCCGATATCATAACCACCTTCAACTCTGGCTGCTTTACCAATAAATCATTGAGAACGTCAAGGCCGTTAATATCCGGCAACATGACATCCAAAAAAGTCAAATCAAACTCGTTCCTCTGAATCGTCTCCAGTGCCCCCTTGCCGGTCATCGATATCATCACCTTGTGACCGCTTTCTTCAAGCAGCCATTTCAGCGACTCGCCGATATTCTTGTCATCATCGATTACGAGTACACGCATATTCAAATCTCTTGTAAAAGTTGCTTGACTCTGGTCGTATTGGACGATGTCGATTCAATTTCCATTCTGGCATGATTGTCAAAGCACTCGATGTCCAACACGTTGGCGATGCTGTGCAGTTTTGCGATAATGTCGCCGCGATCCAGAGGCACGGTCACATTGAAACGGGTATAATCATCTTGTATAAAGGTCTTGAGTTTTTCTTGTAATTGATTCAAAAAAATGCCCTTTTTCGCCGACACAAAGACACTGGGATCGTATGTTTTACGCAGGCTTTGAATAGAGGCAAAATCACCCAAACAGTCGATTTTAGTAAAGACATTTAGCCTGGGCTTTTTATCAATCTGCAGTTCATGCAGCACCGATTTTACCGTTTCAATCTGATCTTCAAAATGAGGGTGCGAACTGTCGATGACGTGCATCAACATGTCTGCATTGCGAGCCTCTTCCAGCGTGCTTTTAAAGGATGCGATCAAATGGTGTGGTAATTTTCGGATAAAACCGACGGTATCGATGAGCAGGATTTTCTCACTGCTTTCCATGGAACGAATGGTCGAATCCAGGGTTGCAAACAACTGGTTTTCAACCCGGACCTCTGCGTCTGTGAGAGCATTCATCAACGTCGATTTGCCGACATTGGTATAACCGACAAGAGCGATTTTAAAGATATCCCGGCGGCGTTTGCGGCGTATTTTTCGTTGTTTGCTGATCTTTTCCAGTTCCGTTTCCAGCAGCGATATGCGCTTGCGAATCATCCGCCTGTCGACTTCGAGCTGAGTTTCACCCGGACCCCTTACGCCGATACCACCAACCTGCCTCGACAGGTGTGTCCATTGACGGGTTAACCGGGGAAGCAAATATTTCAACTGCGCCAATTCAACCTGCGTTCGGGCTTCCCGGGTACGGGCGTGCTTGGCAAAAATATCCAAAATCAGGGCACTGCGGTCAATAATTTTTGTTTTGCAGACATTTTCAATGTTATTTGCCTGAGCCGGACTCAGATCGTCGTCAAAGATAATAACATCGGCATCCAGATATTTTGCGGTTTGAGCCAGTTCATTAATTTTACCTCTGCCGATCATATAGGCCGGGTCGATCCGGTCTCTCGCCTGTATCACCCGCTCGACCACATCCGCATCCGCCGTGTCCGCGAGTTGTTCCAGCTCATCGAGATGATCGTTCACTTCCCAGCGACGGCCTTTATACTCGATACCGACCAGTATAGCGCGTTCTTTATGCGTTTCGTTTTTGATCAAATTATGATTCCTCTTGAACTGATGTTTCGCCTTTTTCTTTATAAATCAACATTTCAATAAAAAGGAATAAAAGCGCAGCAGCAACCAAAAACGGCCACAACTCTCTGCCAAATCTCAGTTTATTAATAAATGCAGAAATATCAGCAAAAACGATGTTCATGGTATAATGTTCTTTGATTTTTTCCTCGGAAATCCGGCTTAAATCCGATTCTGCCGTATCAATGTTCAGCGACCATTGACCCAGTATCTCGTCATCTGCATAAAGCGCATATACTCCCGGAACATCGGTGTGCGGATATTGAATCCAGGTTCCACTTGCTGTTAGAACGGGATAAACCGTATCCATCCTGCGATCGGGTCTATGCATCACCAGCTCCTGATGAACATGAGCAGCAGAAAGTTTATACTGGAATGGATCGCCAACCGTTAACTGTTCTCCCCCGATTTGACTTTGAACCCCCAAATAGCCAATCGTTCTGAAGATGAGCGGCGCAAACAGCGGTTTATAGATAAAATCCGTGATTTCCGGATCAAATCCAGTTGTACAGAGAATTATCGTTCCTTCACCCAATCGTCGTTCGAACATGAACAGCTCGCCGGTATTGTACTCGATAATGGGGTCAATGTCTGGCGTAGGACGGAATTTTAAGGCAAAATGAAACACGGGATCCCCGATGTCCCTCTCTTCCGTTGTGAAGATACCGTCAAAAATGGGATGCGCAAGATCTGCACGCCCGGCTGAAAAAATGGATTCCCTGTTTTCCGAACTCCCTATGCTCTCCAAAACAGGGGGCAGCTGCAAATGGTTCGCAACGTGTTGGTTGAAATTTTTTATGTCGATGTTTTTTCCCAATACCAGAAACAATCCGTTTCCGGATCGTACAAAATCAGCCAATTTCCCGCAAAAGGAATCATCCAGCCTGGAAAAATGGGCCAGCACGAGAACGTCGTATCGATCCGGATTGACATAGTCGAGTGCAGGGAGCTGATGAATTTTAAACGGTGATGGCTCTCGGTTATCCGGTCGCAAAGCGGTTTCGATATAGGGCTGGTTATCCTCGAGGCCAATCTGAATTCCTTCCGGCGTATAAAAGGTAAAATATTTATCATTATCTGCTAAAAGATCGTCATCCTCTAAAACAACAGAGCCGGATTGATAACCACTTTTTTCCAGAACAAACCGGAACAAAATTGTGGTTTGTTCGCCGGGTTCAAGAGAAACCGCAGACTGCGCCACCCGGCTGCCGTTAAAAAACAACTGTACCAGTCTGTTTTCAGCGACACGCGTTCCGGTGTTGGCGACAAGTGCCTGCAACCGGATTACTTTACCGGTTTGGAATATGGTTGAAAGAATTTTTACTTGCGTAACACACAAATTGTCGACCGTCTGCGGATAAACCGGAATCGCGATCATCTGATCGAAAACCGACCCCGAATCGGATAAAAAGTTGTGTTTTTGAAAATCAGACAGAACATAGAGTTCTTTGTTTATGTCATTGGATTTTTTTAACAGAGCCGCGGCCCGCTCCAGAGCCGTTGGCATTTGTGCGCCCTGAAAAGCGATCTCTGTCTTTTCAATGCGTTCTTTCAAGGCGTCAAGATCCTGATAAGCGCGTGAGATATTCTCAGAGGTGTCTGTTGCGATGATATAGTAAATCTGATCCCCGATATGATGTGTATCGACAATCTCCAGAGCCTTTTCCTTTGCGCGCTGCAACAAAATGGCATCGGATTCCCGGCACTGCATGCTGTAGGAATTGTCCAGAACGATCACAGAAGTGGTGGCGGCATCGGGAACGGCGTTCAGCGTCGAGGTTTTCAGTGCAGGCCGGGCAAAGGTAAACACCAACAATACAATAATCAAGGTGCGGATCAAAAGCAGTAAAACCTGACGAATCTTTAACCGTCTGATGTTCTTTACTTCCAGCTCCTTCAAAAAGGCCAGAGAGCTAAAGCGCACCGGCTTATATTTTGACCGGGTAAAAAAATGAATAATAAACGGTAAAAGAGCTGCAAAAAGTCCGGCCAGTATTGCTGTATTTAATAAACTCAAATTGTTATCTTATTTTCTAAAACAAAGTATATATAAAGGGAGCGATTGCCGATCCTTCCGTAAACACGATCAGGGCACCGAACAGCACCAAAATGATGACGATCGGCATAAGCCACCATTTTTTCCGCACACGCAAAAATTGCCAGAATTCCATCATTACAGAGAGTTTGGACATTTCATTCCTTTCCGAGTGCTAAACGATCAAAAGTGTATATATTTAACGGCTGTTACGCCCGTTTGTTTCAATCCTGAGCGGGAGGGAACATCTTATCTTCTATAAGTTTACACCAAATATGAATGATGGCGATATGCCCTTCCTGAATTCGCGCTGAAAAATCGGATGGTACAACGAGTGCGTGATCCGTCAATTCCGCCAGTTTGCCCCCGCCTTTTCCCGACAGAAGGATGCTTTGTATCCCTTTGTCGCGCGCGGCATAAACGGCGTTGATCACATTGGCGGAATTGCCGCTGGTACTAAGACCAACCAGTACATCGCCGGGATTTCCCAGAGCCTCGATTTGTCTGGAAAAAATTTGATCATAGGTGAAATCATTGGCCACGGCTGTTATTATTGACGTGTCTGTGGAAAGAGCGATAGCCGCAAGTGGCGGCCGGTTTTTTATAAATCTGCCGACAAGTTCGGCCGCAAAATGCTGCGCGTCAGAAGCACTGCCGCCGTTGCCACAGATCATAAGTTTTCCGCCCGCTTTTAATGAACGGATCATCAATTGGGCGCTGTTTTCAATAAACGTTGCTTTTTCCGTCAAATACCGGAACACCGCTATGCTATCATCAAGCTGCGCGCGTATCCCCTCTTCAAAATTACTGCCGCTCATTTCTACTCCTAGTCTCTTCTCAAGGCTCGAATAAATTGTCCCCATTTAGTCTTTACACTTTTGTTTTCAGCGGAAAATGTAACGGGAGGATCCACATAAATGATTTCACCGGCCAGGATGCGGGTCGGATTCAGATAAAAGAACTCGTTCGCCTTTTCGGTTCCCCACCGGTTGGCGACGAACTGATAGGCATAGGACAATTTCAGAGGACGGGTTTTTAAATCATGTGCATCGCTGCCGATCACATGCACCAGGTTTGCGTCAACCAGCCGGAACGACAATTCTTTTATATGTTGCCCGAAAACGCCAATCAAACTTCCGGCATTCAGCTGCAACAGGGCTCCTTTTTTCACAAGCTCATATGCCCGCTCCGGTTTGCTTTGAATATAAGCATAGCGTTCCGGGTGAGCGATAACAGGAACCACGTTTTCCGTCAGCGTGTCAAAAAACTGCCGGAACAAAAAATCCTGAGTCAGGTTCAAAGGAAATTCGATTAAAAAATAACGGCCGTTTTGCGCCAGCGTGGCAATCTTTTGCTTAAAATCAATATAGGGCTGAACATAAATTTCCGACCCCAATTCCAGATTTACGGAAATTCCCTTTTTGGTCACTTTTTGACGCAGCCCGGCAAAAATATCATAGATTTTCGCTTCATTTTTAAAATCTTTTTCGGAAAGAATATGGGGGGTGCAAACGACACTATCGATTCCATCCTTTTCCGCCTGGCGCATCATCTGCATGGCCATGTCCCAGTCTTCCGCGCCATCATCTATAAAAGGCAATACATGGCTATGTATATCGATTAATTTCATATACCTTTTTCTTTAAACCTCATTCTCCCTGATGAATGGCGTCGGCAAAGGCTTTAATCATAGCCACATCGGGGTTTTTTTCCAGGATATTTCCGGTGACGATAAATCCCGCACCGGCATGCACCTTGGCATAAGCTTCTTCCGGGGAGCGGATGCCGCCACCGACGATCAGCGGAATCCTGGTATGTTGAGAAAGAGCAGCAATCATTTTTTCCGGCACAGGGTATTTCGCTCCAGACCCTGCCTCCAAATAACACATTTTCATACCAATATATTCCGCCGCCAAAGCATGCGCAACAGCGATATCCGGTTTTTCCCGGGGAATGGGGCTGCTGTCACTTAAAAATTGAGCAGAGGTTATATTGCCGGACTCGATAAACATATAGCCTGTAGAAATGGGTTCGAGCTTCATCGATTTGAGCAGGGGCGCCGCAATGACTTGCTCGCCGATAAGATGATTGGGATTCCGGCCGGAAATGATAGAGAGAAACAAAATAGCATCCGCATAAGGTGAAATCTGCCGCGTACCACCGGGAAAAATAATAACGGGAAGATTGCACTCTTCTTTGATTGCCTGGATAACAACATCGAATTGGTGGGCGAACAAAAGACTGCCGCCAACCAGCAACGCATCAACCCCGTAATCCTGACAGTGTACCGCCAGGGTGGTGGCGTCATCTATGCTCTGCTTGTCCGGATCGATCAAAACCAGATAGCCGGCCCCTCTCTGTTTTTTTACTTTAAGCAGCTGGTCAAATACGCTCACGTGTTTGCCTCTACGCTTTAATTCTTTTGTCTACAATCTCAAAAACTTTGCTCAAAGCAAGATCGAGCTTTTTCGCATCCCGGGCACCGGCGGTCGCCATGTGCGGACTTCCACCTCCTCCGCCACCCGCAATGGTAGCCACCTCGCGGATAATATCGCCGGCTTTTAAACCCTTTTGCTCGATCAGATCCTTGCTTACAATACAAACAATATTTACCTTCCCGTCTATTTCAGCCCCCAGAACGCCGATTCCCGATTGCAATTTGTCGCGCACATAATCTCCCGTGCTCTTCAACTCATCGATGCTCGCGGTGTCGACGCGAGCGGACAATACCTTGACACCTTTGACCTCTTTGACATTATCCAGAATCTGCTCAATCTGTCCCCGCGTCTCCTGCTGTCTCAGGCGTTGCAGGTCATTTTCCAGTTCCTTGCGCTGCTCTACAAGCGTTTGCACTCTTCTGTCGAGCTCCTCCGGACTGCAACCGGCCACAGCAGAAGCTTTTTGCAAGAGATCATTACGGGATTTCATAAAGTCATGCGCCTTGAGCCCGGTCAACGCTTCAATACGGCGAACGCCGGCAGCGACGGCGGTCTCGTTGATGATGACAAAATTTCCAATCTCTCCGGTCGCCCGGACATGCGTGCCGCCACAGAGTTCTTTGGAAAACCTTTCAACCTCAACCACCCGCACATCTTCTCCATACTTTTCACCAAACAGAGCAACCGCTCCTGCCTGCCGGGCTTTTTCCAGCTTGGTGAACTGCCAGTTGACCGATAGATTTTCCAAAATTTTTTCATTTACGATATTTTCGATCCTTCCCAGATCTTCTCCGGAAACCTTTTCAAAATGGGTAAAATCAAAACGCATGTAATCGGGATGCACCAATGAACCGGCCTGGTTGACATGATCCCCCAAAACCCTGTTCAAGGCCTTGTGCAACAGATGAGTGACCGTGTGGTTTCTCTCGGTCGCCCGCCGCTTTGCCTTGTCGATGATGGCAGTCACCCTGTCTCCGGCTTTGGGCGGATCGCCCCCGATCAATTCCCCCACATGTACGATGTGCTCGCCGATATGCTTGGTATTGGTGACTTTGAATTTCAGCTTGTCGTTATAAATCATACCGCTATCGCCAATCTGGCCGCCGGCTTTTGCATAAAAAGGCGTGACATTTAAAATCAGCTGATTTTCCCGGTAAAAAACCACTGTCGCCTGTTTTTCATCTTCTTGATAACCGACAAACTCCGACGCCGGTATGTCTTTCGAATCCAGATCGAGATGATCATAATCGGCACTCCTCGACTGACTCGAGCGTTTTCTCTGCGCTTGCATCTCCCGGTTAAACGCTTCGACATCAACCTTTAACCCCTTTTCTTCCGCCATCAACTGAGTCAAATCAAGAGGGAACCCATAGGTGTCGTGCAATAAAAAGGCGTCAGAGCCGCTAAATGTCGTGCCTCTTTCCAAAAGCCCGGCAACCTTTTCCTCGAATATCTCTATACCGCGGTCCAGGGTGCGGTTAAAACTCTCCTCTTCGGAACGGATCACCGTCATGATATAATCCCGGCGTTGCCGTATTTCAGGGTAGGCGTCGCCCATAATCTCCACAAGAGGATTCACCAGTTTATAAATAAAGGGGTCGGTCATATTCAGGACGCGGCCAAAGCGCGCGCCCCGGCGCAAAATGCGGCGTAAAACATATCCACGCCCTTCATTGCCCGGAATCGCTCCGTCAGTAATTGCAAACGAGAGCGCCCGAATATGGTCGGCCAAAACCTGAAAGGCAATGGTTTTGTCGTTGTCTTTATAGGGATCCTGTCCGGTCAATCCGGCCAGATATTCAATGATCGGCTTGAACAGATCGGTCTCATAATTGGAGCCTTTTTTCTGTAAAACCGCAACCAGGCGTTCAAATCCGGCACCGGTATCCACGTGTTTTGCCGGCAGCGGATGTAATACCCCCTTTGTGTCGCGATTGTACTGGATGAAGACAAGATTCCAGATTTCAATATAACGCGCCGAACCGCTGTTGACACCGCTTTGGGACGCATCTGAACTGTTTTCATATTCCGGACCCAGATCGATGTGTATTTCAGAACACGGTCCGCAGGGCCCGGTTGTTCCCATTTCCCAAAAATTGTCCTTTTTGCCGAAATAGAGAATCTTGGCGGGATCTATGTCCGTACTGCACTTCCATATCCCGGCAGCCTCTTCATCAGCGTCAATATTGTCTTCTTCGTCACCGCTGAAAACTGTCGCATACAAGCGATCTTTCGGCAACTTCCACACCTCGGTCAGCAATTCCCATGCCCACTCGATTGCTTCCTTTTTAAAATAATCACCAAAAGACCAGTTCCCCAGCATCTCAAAAAAGGTGTGGTGATAGGTGTCTTTACCCACCTCTTCCAGGTCATTGTGCTTGCCGGATACCCGTATGCACTTTTGCGAATTGGCGACCCGCGGAAAAGACGGCTTGAGCGTTCCCAGAAAAATATCCTTGAACTGATTCATGCCGGCATTGGTAAATAATAAAGTGGGATCGCTCTGCGGCACCACCGGTGCACTGGAGACGATCTGGTGCTGTTTGCTTTTAAAAAAATCCAAAAATGATTGTCTTGTTTCGCTTGACGTCATGGTCACATCCGTTCCAAAATTGTATTCAAGATGCATTCACATAATTCTGCTACACGCGTTCCAACGCTTCGGCGAGATCATCCAGAAGATCATCGATTTCTTCGATTCCCACGGACAAGCGCAAAAGTCCATCCGTTATACCGATAGCCGCCCGTTCTTCAGCGCTGAGATCGACGTGAGATGTAGATGCAGGATGGATGATAAGAGTATCGATTTCGCCCAGACTGGTGGTAAAATTACAAACCGACACATTGTCCAAAACGGTTCTCGCCGCTTTTTCTCCTCCTTTTACTTCAAAAGCCAGCATACTTCCAAAGCTCAAAAACTGCTTTTGAGCAAGATCGTACTGGGGATGAGACTCCAGACCGGGATAGAGGACACGGGTAACATTCTTTTGCTCCTGTAAAAAACCGGCCAGCTGCAGAGCATTCTTGCATTGGCGTTTCACGCGCAGATTCAGGGTTTTTAGTCCGCGAACGGCAAGCCAGGCATTAAAGGGGCTCAGGGTTCCGCCAAAAAGCTTAAGTGCAT
>WJMF01000207.1 GCA_014728085.1 Candidatus Zhuqueibacterota bacterium | reverse complement strand
GTTTTAATGTTTTACGATTAAAAGACGGCTTGAAAAGATATGTTAATAATTATATCGAGGATGAATAAGTCATTGAAAATATCACTTCTCAGCGTTCTTGGCGAGCTTGGCGGTTTTGGGTACGCATTAACCGGATGATCCCATAAAGTTGTTTCAAATATATTAAAAACAAATATATAATTTGGTCCGACCCCTTTTTTATAATTGACCCCGGAATTCAATCCTTTGCCGTTATTATTGCCCGCTGAGTCAAAATCCCCCTTGAATTTCCCCCCGTTTTTGCGTAGGTTTGTTGTGAACAAGGTTTTATGGGAGGAACATTATGGTCATCTGTTATGCCTGTGGTGCTGAAAACGATATCGAAAAGCCGACGCGGCGCGATGTGTGTCAAAAATGCGGCCGATCTCTTAAGGTGTGTCTCAACTGCCGTTTTTATGACGAAAAGGCGCATCATCAGTGTCTGGAACCACAGGCGGAGTGGGTAAAGGAAAAGGATGCCCCCAATTTCTGCGATTATTTTCAGGCCGGGTCCAAAAGGGCGGAGGGCGCCAAACCGGTCGACAAGGCGACTGAGGCGCGGAAAAAACTGGATGAGCTGTTTGGCAAGAAAGGGTAAAGATCAGAACAATTCGCGAATCTCCTGGCCGAAATCGCTGCTTTTATAGCCGAAAATCAGGCGGATATCGCAATAATTGCGTAGACTGCGAAACTCCGGTTGCTCCAGTACCGCCTGGCAGCGACGAAAGCTTTCATGATTGTGGAGGTTGTAAAAGGCAAACAATTGCCAGGCCGGTTCTGAATTGCTGTCCAGCTCCCGCTGCGCCGGTGAAAAACCACTTTCAAAGGTGGCGAATCGCGAAAAGCGGTTATGCATCACATGCCACTGATACATCAGTTTATTCACCAGCTGATCCCCTTCATTTTCATCCAGTTCCAAAAAATGCCGGGTACCGGCGGTGCTTTTTCGCACCGCGACCAGCATACGGTAAGCGCCTCTGGGTTTGGCGGTTGTCTTGAAGAAATACGTAATACCATAATAGAGTGACGCCATCAGCAACGCCGCCACGAAAATCGCTACAAGTGTTTCCATTACACGCTCTCCGCTACCCCTCTGTTTTCATACTGATATAACTTTAGCGACAAAGCATTAACACTGTCACAACCGTTTTACAGTGTAAAATATTTACGCAAAAATGCGTGATAATGAGTAAATATAATAAAATTAGTTGTTAATACAAAATGTTTTGATATAAATTCATTTGGTATACAAATTGCAACATTTTATAACGTTTTCTGTACCTTTGATTTATCAAAATCGGCGATTTCAATTTTGACCATTAATCCTTGATTTCCAACCTTTTATTGTATATATTATGTAAACGTGATGAATCAGAGAGGCAGGATATTGGAGGGAATGATGGCTGCTACCAATCTAAATGAAAAATTAAAAAATGTCGATGGAAGCAACAGCGCCAGCATTGATCAGATCCGTGAAATCTTGTTCGGACAGGAAATCGATCTGATTACGGAACGGATTAACGAATTGAAAGCATCTCTGGACAACATGAACGTCAAACTGGCTGATCTCGCCGATCGCTTTGAAATAGATGAAAAGGAGAAAAAAGGCGGCCTTCAGTCTTTGCGCAACGAAGATAAGCGTATACAAAAAGCTATAGATGACGTTAATCAAAAAGTCGAGGAATTATTAGCTAACAAAGTAGACAGGCAGCAAATGAGTCAGGCTCTCAAAGTGTTAGCGGATGATTTGGATAACAGTTAATTGAGAGTGTGAACCTTGCCGAAAAATGATCAGGAAGCTGTTGACCGATTGCGCGCCCTGATTCTCGGTGACAGGATCGATCGAATCGAGAATTTCGAACGGGAAATGCAGGAATTGCGCAGCAGGATGACCAATGAAGAAGAGCTCATCTCTTCTCTGGATCCGGTGATCGCCGATCTTTTGGAACGCAAAATCAATTTATCCAAAGATGATATGGCCAAGGCTCTTTCACCGATCATGAGCGAAGCCATCAAGCGGCAGATTACGGAAACCAAAGAAGATGTGGTCGATGCCCTTTATCCGGTTATCGGTCAAACCATCAGGAAATCGGTATCCCAGGCCATGAAGGATATGGTTTATGGGGTCAATTCGCGTATTGAAAAAGCGATCGTCAGGAAATTGTTACCGCGTAAACTGCGGGCCCGGCTTTTGGGCGTTCCGGAATCGGAACTTTTGGTTTCAGAGTCGCTGCCGTTTGATATCGAACAGATCTTTCTCATACACAAAGAAACCGGCATTCTCATTTCACATGTGACTGCCGAGAGTGCGGAATCAACCGTCGACCAGGAACTGGTTAGCGGTATGCTGACAGCGATTCGGGATTTTGTCTCTGAAGCCTTTCAACAGGATCAGAAACAGGATTTGTCGGAAATCGAATATGGCGATTCCAAGATTTTACTGGAAATCGGCCGCTATTCGTATATTGCTATGGTGATCACCGGCATGGAACCGGCGGGATTCCGGCAAAGACTTGAAAATCTGGATCGCCGGATTCATCATATCTATTACAAAGAGCTGCGGCAGTTTGATGGTGATTTGACACCGCTACAGGAAATTGATCGCGAGCTGTTAACGTTCATTCATCATAATCCCGACACGGATACAGCAGAGCCGCAACGGAAAAAGCCAAAGCCCTATCATAAATATGGTCTGGGTATTGTTTTGCTGGTTATATTGATCGTTTTGGCATTCAGGCTTCCGCCGTATCTGCAAAAACGGGAATTGTTTTATCAGGTCAAATCATCCTTTGCTCTGTTACCGGATGCCGATGTCGACTTTTACTTCGACAATGACACGCTGCTGGCAAAGGGGACGGTAAACTCATTCTGGATGCGGGATCAGATCGATAGTATCGCCATGAGTATCAGCGGTATCAACGCCTTTAGAAATCTTGTTCAGGTTTCTACAAAGCCGCCGCAAAAAAGTGCGATTCTTGCACAGATTAAAAGAAATACCGCGGTTTTTGATTCGCTGCAATTCTATCATCCAAAGTTTATCGTTGACCGCGATCACGTGAGTATTCAGGGGTATGTACCGGATGCCCGAATCAAACGCGAGGTAGGGTATCTGGTCAGCCTGGTTGATGGTATTCGTCTGGTGACAAATGACGCCTTTATACTAAATGAGAACAATCTGAGTCAGGCAAATTATTATTTAAACCGGCTGACCGTATTTTTTGATCCTGATTCGGTTCATTTTTTTCAGGATCAAAACCACAAAATAGATCAGGTGGTTGATTTTTACTCAAATTTGCCATCCGATAGAATCAAGCTGCTTGTACGCGGATTTGCTTATGAAAAAAGCGATTATTACAAAAACCTTCGTCTCTCTCAAAAACGGGCGGAATATGTCGGCCGCGCACTTGAAGAGAAGAATATTTCAAAGAAATCACTTGTCATTATTTCATATGGAGAAAAATATCCGTTGTCTTTTCGCGTCGACCATTCAAGTCAAAGCAACAAGAACAGCAGGGTAGAATTCGATTTAATTACGGGAGAGGAGCATCTTGCAGCGGGTCATCAGTAGAAAAGTTTGTATGTTGGGAACGTTTGGAGTTGGAAAAACCAGTTTGGTACGGCGTTTTGTTTATAACAGATTTGACGAAAAATATTTATCCACGATTGGTGTTCAGATCAGCCAAAAGCAACTGCCCCCCTTGCAAAAAGGCGATTCGGATGAATTCGTTCAATATAAATTTATTCTATGGGATTTGGCTCATATCGAAAAGTTTGATTCGATGATTAAAAATTATTTTCGCGGCGCCCATGGAGCTTTTGTTGTTTTTGACCTGACCCGGCCGGATACTTTACAAACCTACTCTTCTTTTTTAGACCCGTTTCTTCAGACCAATCCCAACAGCAAAATTATTTTCATCGGTAATAAAATCGACCTTATTGAATCTCCGGATGAGGAATTACAACAACTTGAAAAAATTGCGGCTTGTTTCAAAGCTCCGTTTTTTACAACCAGTGCCAAGACAGGTGAAAATGTAGAAAAAATGTTTATCAAAATGGGCGGAATATTTATTGAAGATTAAAAGCAGCGAGCAAATCTTTGAAAAAATAATGCGGGAGCAGCATATTGCATTTGCTCTCTTTAATCAGGATTTGACGTTGGAATCCTGTAGCAGCAATTTTTACAAGGTTTTGGATGTAGAGGAATCGGAGGATAATGTTCTCTGGACGTTTTTTCCGGAACTCATCGGCAATGAAGAGTGTATCGATTCTCTGCTCGGGGGAAATCAGCGCCGGCTTCACCTGGAACAGATCAGCCGATTTAAAGAATCCGGAGATCTCAGCTATTACAATCTAACCCTGAGTCCGCTTAAAAACAGCGGCAAAAACGATTACTCGCTTATTTGTATTGTTTCAGATGTAACCAGCAAAACACTTTTGCAACAGCAACTGCAGCAACAACGAAACGATATTGAGCTTTTACGGGCAAGCCTGATTCATTATCATCAGCATGGCACTTATAAAATAATCGGTAAATCCCGGAAGATTCGGGAAATCCGCAATTTTATCGACAAAATCTCTAATATTCGAAACACCACGATCTTGATCCAGGGCGAGAGCGGAACCGGTAAAAACCTGGTTGCGCGTGGCCTTCATTATTCTTCTATTTTTAAGGACAAGCCGTTTATCGAGGTCAACTGCGCTGCCATTCCGGAAAATCTTCTCGAGGCGGAATTGTTTGGATACGAAAAAGGAGCTTTTACCAATGCTGTACAGAGCAAGCGCGGCCTCATCGAGGAGGCGGATGAAGGTACGATTTTTCTCGACGAAATTTCGGAAATGCCTTTTTCTCTGCAAGCCAAACTGCTCTCTGTGATCGAAACCAAATCCTTTCGCCGTCTCGGCAGCACGCAGTTGCATCACGTCAAACTCCGTATTATTGCCGCCACCAATCGCGATCTTAAAAAAGCGGTTGAAAATAAGGAATTCCGCCAGGATCTTTATTTCCGCATCAATGTGGTGATGCTTGAATTGCCTCCTCTGCGCGACCTTGATGACGATATTCTGGAAATCGCCGATCTTTTTTTACAGTCTTTTGTCTATGATTTTGGCAAAAAGATCAAAGGATTCAGCAAAGAAGCAAAAGAGAAATTAATGGCCTATAACTGGCCCGGGAATGTACGGGAATTGCGCAATGTGATTGAGCGCGCCGTAATTTTTACTGAAAATGATTTCATTCAGCCTGAAAATATTATTTTAAGTGAATTTCAGACACCAACATCATCGCAGAAAGAGCATGATGCCCTTGATCTGCCCGCAAACGGTTTGTCGCTCTATGAAATGGAAAAGCGCATGATCACACAAGCGCTGGAAAGGAGTAATTACAACCAGACCAAGGCAGCCAATCTGCTCGGCATTTCCCTGGATACGCTGCGTTATCGCATAAAAAAGTATAAACTCGAATAGCCGGCCTGCCGTATTCGCCATCCTTCTGCATTCGTCCTAAAGTTGTGGTCTCGTCGCAAGCGTTATGACTAAAAAATCGCTTACAATCGTTCTGATCGAACCTTACTTTACCGGTTCTCATGCTGACTGGGCTCAGGGATATCGTCGATATAGCCGTCATCATATCGAACTCCTGACCTTGCCGGGTAAGTTCTGGAAATGGAGAATGCACGGCGGCGCCATTAGCCTTGCCAAAGCTTATCAGCAGCAGCGATACAAACCGGATTTGATTCTCTCTACGGACATGCTTGATCTTACCACTTTTCTGGCTTGTACTCGCACACAAACGCATTCCATTCCAACTGCCCTCTATTTTCATGAAAACCAGCTGTCCTATCCCTGGCAAGCCGGTGACCGCGATGTGCAATATCAGCGAGACCACCATTATGGTTTTATCAACTATGCTTCCGCGGTGGCCAGTGATTTGATCTGTTTTAATTCGAATTATCACTATCAAAGTTTTATCCATGAGCTGGAGAGATTTTTAAATCACTTTCCTGATTTTCGCCAAAAGCATCGCATTGAGGAGATTGAGCAAAAAAGTAAAACTTGTTATTTAGGGCTCGACCTAGACAGGCTCGACGCCGAGCGGGTTTCACCATTCTCTGAACCTCTGGTTTTGTGGAATCACCGCTGGGAGTATGACAAGAATGCGGAGGAATTTTTTACAGCTCTTTTTCAGGTGGCGGATATGGATATTCCCTTCAAAGTCGCTGTCCTCGGAGAATCCTTTGCCCAAAAACCGGAACCCTTTATGCGCGCCAAACAAATTTTGGGCGATCGTATCGTGCAGTGGGGATATATAAAAGAAGAATCAGAATACATTCAGTGGCTCTGGCGTGCTCATGTCCTGCCGGTAACATCGATTCAGGACTTTTTTGGTGCCTCGGTCGTGGAGGGAATTTACTGTAATTGTTATCCTTTATTGCCCAACCGGCTTTCATATCCGGAGTTGATTCCGGTGCAATCCTGTCCACAGCATTTTTATAACCATCGGCAGGAACTGGTGCAAAAATTGGCAATGGTTCTATTGGATGGTCAGGACATTGAAAACTGTTCTTTGCGACATTGTGTGGAGAGATTTAACTGGAAGCAAATGGCTGTTTATTATGATGATCTGTTTGAATCCCTGGTCAATCAGCGAAAGAGAGTACCTGCATGAATCGGTTTATGAACATCGCCTTGCAAGAAGCCAAAACCGGAGTAGAAAAGCAGCACGGCGGCCCATTCGGCGCTGTGGTGGTCTTTGAAAACCGGATTATATCCCGGGCACACAATCAGGTGTTGTTCGAGAATGATCCAACTGCGCATGCCGAGATTGTCGCTATTCGCAAAGCCGCAAAAACGATCGGTCATTTTCATCTGACCGGTTATGAGCTTTATACCACCTGTGAACCCTGTCCCATGTGCCTTGCAGCGATTTTATGGGCGCGAATTAAAACGCTGTATTTCGGATGCTCCCGCTTTGATGCTGCTGAAATTGGTTTTAAGGATGAGGAGATTTATCGTTATTTTGACAGGGAAAATGCGTCTGTTTTGCAAAAGGAACAAATCGGGCGCCAGGCCTGTTTAAATGTTTTCGACTTTTGGCGAGAACAACAAAATAAAAAGCTGTATTGACCATTCCAAATCGGTAGGAGTATATTTATGCCGACAATACGTCCTGAAGGAGAACGGTTCCGGCGTGCGATCCGCTGGATTTCCGAGCGCCTGCAAGAGGACCCGTTGCAGCCCAAAAAGAGTCTCATCAATGAGGCCATTACAAACTTCGATCTCAATCCGGTTGAATCTGAAAACCTGTACAAATTTTACCGAAACGGCTGACCGGAGTGCGTCATGAATTCAACCTGTAATTTGCTTGCCCCGGCGGGTTCCTGGGAAACACTTTATGCTGCGATCAAAGCGGGAGCTGATTCGGTTTACTTTGGCCTCGAGCATCTCAACATGCGCGCCCGTGCGGCCAGGCGTTTGCAGCTCGATGATCTGCCCCGTTTGGCGGATGTATGCAGAAAAAATGGTGTGGAATCTTACCTCGCCGTCAATACCCTGATTTACGACCAGGACTTTGACCTGTTACAAACCATTTTGAAAAATGCCGCTGATAGCGGAATTTCCGCCGTTATTGCCACGGATGTGGCCGCAATCTCCATGGCACGGGAACTGGGACTTTCCGTACATATCTCAACCCAGGCCAATATTTCCAATCTTCGGGCTGTTCGTTTCTTCTCCCGTTATGCCGATGTTATGGTTTTGGCCCGGGAGCTCACTTTGAAGCAAATCAGAGCGATTACGCAGCGGATTGAGGAAGAACAGATTACCGGCGCCGGGGGCGGGTTGGTTCAAATCGAGCTCTTTGTCCATGGTGCGCTTTGTGTCTCTATTTCGGGCAAATGCGGTATGAGTCTGGCACTTACCAATCATTCAGCCAACCGGGGTGACTGCTTGCAGAGCTGCAGGCGCAGTTATCGCGTTATAGACGACGCTACCGGAGAGGAACTCAAAGTCGAGAACAGATTTGTCATGTCGCCACGGGATTTGTCTACGATACACATGATCGACCAGCTCATCGATGCCGGTGTAGGTGTTTTTAAAATAGAAGGACGAGGTCGACCCGCTGACTATGTTTACAAAGTTACCCGTGCCTATCGGCAAGCCATAGATGCCTGTTTGAACGGAAGCTATACACCGGAAAAACGGCAAAACTGGCAAAAAGAGCTCGAGACGGTTTTTAACCGCGGTTTCTGGCAGGGCGGTTATTATCTGGGAGAAGTGGTGGGAGAATGGAGCGCTTCCTACGGTTCCCGTGCCACAATTGAAAAAGTCTATCTCGGCCATGCTTTGAATTATTTTCAAAAATCCGGAATCGGCTATTTTAAAATCGAGGATTCTGTTGTAACGTGCGGCGACAAGGTCGCCATCATTGGCCCGACCACCGGCTATGCTGAAACCACTGTCGATTCTATTTTTTGCGATAAGGAACCGGTCAGCATAGCCCGGCCGGGAATGCGGATTACCTTTCCGGTTCAGCAAAAAATCAGAAAAAACGACAAGCTTTATCTGCTTCGCCCGCGTCAGCATTTTCAATCGTGATCCTTTTTCCTGAAGGATCAGGTGAGTAACTTGATGCGGGCAAAAACATAATCAAGGGGATCCTGTTTGAGAACGAGGCGAAAATAGGGAGTGTTTCCCAATCTTTCCGGAGATCGTTCAGTGTATTCGAGATATTTTCTGCTTTTGCGGGGGTGGAACCAGTGTACCAGATAAATGCGTTCATTGGCGATTTCCAGAGATGTGATGCCTCTTTTACCGATTACAGTGCCTGAATTGAAGACACAGGGAATAGCCAGCTGCGAATTATAGAGACTGTTGTTGAGATTGCTCTGTTGGTTTTTCAGATAGTGATAATCGAGTTCACGTTTTAGGCGTTTTATTTTGCGTTCTATAGATTTTTTACGGCCCGGTTTTGCCTTTGGGTATTGCCGGATGAGCTGTTCAATGGTAAATTTTAAATAATCGGTTTTGGAAAGGGATTCAAACAACGGCCGGTGGGTATGACCGATGATGGAAACGATTTTCTTCCGGCTGGAAAAGAGATAAGCGTTTTTCTCAACTTTGAATTTACGCTTGCTGTTGTAAGCGGTAGAGATGTTCTTGATCCGTAGCGGCTTTGTAATATAACGCACAAAGATTTTTGAAAGCAGATAATGTTTTTCGAAAAATTCAACTGCCTGATGCCCGTGAAAAAGAAATATCTCATTGCCGTTATACTTGTATTTGATCGCAGAACGCAGGTTTTCATTCAAATGATGCATGGAGAACAATTCCCAGTCATGGTTTCCCACGATACGGTATAGACCTGTTTCCTGCTTTAAACGATCAAAGAGCGCGTAGACGTGTTTCCAGCTGGACCTGATTTTTGCATAGTTGAATTTTTGCAGTTCTTCTATATCACCGTTCAGTATCATCTTGAATTGATTGCGCAGATAATATTCTCTTACCACGGTGGTGAACAGTTTTGCGTTTTTGCGAAAGTCATCCCGCTCACCACCATTTCCCAGGTGTAAATCGCTAAAGATAACCACTCTGTCATTCGGGTTGAGTTCGGTTTCAGGCGTGTTTTTGTATAGTTTTTCTAAATTATGAAATATTATATCCTGATTCATGTCATTCGCATTCGAAAGTGTACTGTTTAGTCGTATTGTTTACTGTTTGTTGCCGGATCAAGGAACGAAACGTTGTCTATTATCCCTTTTGCTCCTTGCAGGTATAAGGCGTAAGGGATTTGACGAATTTTTTCTGGGCTGACAGCATGTGTTGTAATTTTTCCGGATGCGTAGCGACCAGATTGGTGCTTTCTGTCGGATCGTTGGCGATATTAAAGAGATCGCTCTCGTTCACGAGTTTCCAGTCGCCTTTTCGGTAGGCGACCCGGTCGCTATAGCGATAGATCAGTTCCCGATCGGGTTGCGCCTGGTACCATAGGACATCGCTGATATTGCGTCCGTCAATCGATTTATCGTTCAGGGCTGTTTCGAATCCGGTGATGGCGGCCAGGGTCGGAACCAGATCGATGTTACAGAGCACCTGATCGCGTACCTGGTTGGATTGAATACGGCCGGGCCAGGAGACCATGGCGGGAATGCGAATCCCCCCTTCATAACAGGTGGCTTTTTCTCCGCGAAATTTTCCGTTATCCGCATGTCCTTCATAGGTTTCTGAATAGCCGCCATTATCCGAGATAAACCAGATCATGGTATTTTCGCGAATACCCAATTCTTCCAGGGTATCGAGCAGTCTGCCGACCTGATCATCCATGGCGGCAACCATGGCGCAATAATATTGTCGTGCCTTGTTTTTGATGTGTGAAAATTTTTGCAAATATTTTTCAGGTGCCTGCAGCGTATTCATCACTTTTTGTCCCTGATATGTCGTTGTCAGCAAATTGCAGGTATTGTCGGGAACATCTTTGGGATCGGATTTGCCATAATGAGGCGCATTAAAAGCGATATAGGTAAAAAAGGGTTCTGCTTTTTTGGCGTTTTGACGGATAAACTGATCCGCGTGGGTGCCGATCAGGTCGGTGGCATATCCCTCTTCATGTTGCGGTTCGTTGTCAACGACCCAGTCATGTCCGAGAGGGCCGTAGGTATGGCGATAGTAATCGATACAACCTCCGGGAAACCCCGTAAAGGTATCGAATCCATGCTGGTCGGGCCAGTACTGTCGTTTTTGTTTGCCCATGTGCCATTTGCCGAATATGCCGGTTTTATAATCAAGTGCTTTCAGATATTCAGCCAGGGTCACTTCACAGGGGTCAAAATGAATTTCATCTCCCGGCATATAGACCTTGTTGAGTCCGCCTCTGGAGCGATGCGGAAAACAGCCGGTCAGCAGACTGTAGCGCGAGGGTGTACAGGCGGGCGAGGTTACATAAAAACTGGTAAAACGGATACCGCTATCGGCAATTGCATCGATATTCGGGGTTGGAATATCTCCTCCATAACAACTCAAGTCACCATAGCCGAGATCGTCCGCATAGATTAACAGGATATTGGGTTGAATATTCCGGGGTGAAACCTTTTTTTCACAGGCGAGATTGGTTACTGCAAGTGCGCCCAGCGTCCCTGCAGAGGTTTTGAGAAAACGGCGGCGATTTAAGGACATGCTCATCTCCTTTTCTCTTTTTTTATAGCCGATATGCTTTGATCTGTTAAAGGAACAATCGATATTGTTGTTCTTCAATATATAAAATCAATGATTTATTCTCAACCTAATTCCGTCAGTGCAAAAATATTTTCTTGCGAATAGATGTTTTTCTTGATACTTTTCCAGCGGTAAAAGCATTGGATTGTTCATGGAAAAAAGTCCTTCCTGTGGCGTGCACTGTGTTTACGACGGCCGTTTTTGCGGCCACCTTGTCGGCGGCGAGGGTATAACCACTGCTCTTTTACAGCAGAACGGCATTCGGGTCTTTTCGGAACAGGAGCTAAAAGCCGTTGCCGTAGCCCTCGTCCAGGTTGAAAAATCCGGAGGATCGGAGTGTTGAAAAACTCGATTGTTCTCTTTTTGTTGACCATTTTTATCTCTTTTTTGGCTTGTCAGAAACAGCATCAGGTTAGCTGTTCTCACAAAAACCCACTCTGGAAACTCTGCAACGGAATTGTAGAAATCGAATATAATGCCAAAAGCGGCGAATTGAAGGTTTTTGCAGCTGATGACTCTTCACATCCGTTTGTTACCGCTGCATTTGGACCTTGTGCTACTGCACCCGAATTTTCTCAGTTACCGGTTGATG
>WJMF01000042.1 GCA_014728085.1 Candidatus Zhuqueibacterota bacterium | reverse complement strand
ACGGGAGTGATCCCACTATCGATGATTGTGAAATATCGGATTGCGATAATATAGGAATTCTCGTGACCGGCAGTACCGCGCAGCCGGAAATCCGCAATAGCTATCTGTACGATATTGATTATGATGCCCTCTATGTGACCGGTGATGCAGATCCCAAAGTATTTAACAACAAACTCTATGCCGGGCAAGGCTTTGCCGTGCGCGTTTATGGAGCCGATGGATTGTTCTGTGGAAATGAATTCAGAACCCAAACTACCAATTCGGGCGTCGGCATATATGGCTCGACATCGAGTCCTGAATTCAATGAAGATTATTTCCAGGGAAATCTTTGGGATATGAGGTATATTGCCGGTTCAAATGCCGTCTATATCAGCGCCGGTCAACCGGATTTTGGTGATTACCCCATCCATAGGGGAGCCAATGATTTCATGTATCTTTCTTATATCGGCGATGATGATTATTATATCCATAACAATTCAGGAAATATGGTTCTGGCAGAGAGCAATTATTGGGGGGTGACACAGCCGGCAGATTCCTTTTTTTACAGGCAATGTCGATCGTGATCCTTATGCATCGTCCAGTCAGGGAGCAGGCCCTTCATGGAAACCGCTCGTCGATCTTTATCAACAGGCAATTGCAGCCTATGATCAACGACAATATGAACAAGCAATTGCCCTGTTTGATGAAATACTCAAGGATTACCAACATGAACGTCTGGATAGATGCGCTTTTCTCCTCCTGAAAGCTGCACAAAAGAGTGACAAACTAAATGATTACCTGCCTCTTGTTAATAGTGTGGCTCAGGTCAACCCCCAATCATCTCTTGATCATATTCATAGAATGTGGCAAAGCTATGCCTATGCCCAAAAAGGTGATTTGGAGGCAGCAGAATCGGTCATCCTTTCAGCTCCAGAATACAGCCGGTCAGAACGTGAAGGTCTGTTGTCTCTTATTGGGTATGCTGTGAGTCATGGTGAGCTGAACAGAGCTGAAGAGATTGCCACTTGTTTGAACAGCCGATATCCGGACGATTCATATCTGGCCCGGGATATCTCTGTGATGCTCAACAGTCCACCTTTGGTATTCGACGACCAAAATAATAAACGTCCTTCATTAGGGACTGAAACCAAAGGGTTGCAAGCCTGGCCCACTCCGTTCAATGCGTCGACGACCATTCAATACACGGTTCAAGAGGCCGGTTACACAGAACTTTATGTGGTCAATATGTTGGGTCAGCGAATCCGTACCTTGGTTCAAAACCGGGTACAAAGCGGGAAGCATCGAATGAGCTGGGATGGCAAGGATGCCAGGGGTAATCCGGTCGCTTCGGGTGTTTATCTCATCGTATGCAAAACCCTGGAAAAATCTACCACAGCAAAAATACTCTATTTGAAATAGCTCCAGCCCTGCGGGAGGTATGCGCCTCCCGCAGGGTTGCCGGTCGCTTATGGGATCAAGATAACGATCAAACACGGCAACTGGTGTCTTTCAGCGGAATCACTTTCTAGCCCCAACGGGGCGGCGTATATCAGCCCAGGGCGACAGAAAATAGCGAGTGAAAATTAAAAAGCCCTGAAAGGGCGGGGTCAATGACGGGAGGGCATAAAAAAATCAATAAAGATTAGAGTGTGAGGATGAATCTGTCCAACTAGATGTTTTCAGAATATTATTTTTGTGGAATCTACAATGTCAATAAATCCAAGCGAAATATACATCACAAACTTTATCCGCCAATAGTCCCCATTTTTAACGGTGCGGTCAATACTATTATTTGAACCAATAATGTGATAGTAGTAAAAATTAGTCCACTTTTTCGTGCTTTGTTAGTTGAAAATTCACAATATTTTATTGTTTTTATGGATTCAACGGAAATTATTTTGGCCTCATTTTTTTGCCTTTTACTATCCATATAAATAACTAATGAATCATTGATGAAGGAAAAATTTCTGGTCACATACTCAACTCCATCAATAGTATGAATTTCTAAATGAATTTTTTGTTCAGGATCAATAGTTAAATATGACTCTTTTGGCACATATTCACAATACGAACAAGAATTGATAAACAAGGCGGTCACTAGACATAAAAGAAGCAAAATGAATCTCATATTTATCATCCTTGTTTCAAGTTTGTTTCGAGATACAAATTTCACTTTTGCCTCATGTTCGCAATGAACCCTTTTTTCATTTCTGACCATCCAATGGGGAGCGGTTCATATCTCAATACACGAGAAAGTTTTTTTTTATTTCTGGACAAAACAAAAAGAGGCGCATGCACCTCACGCTCACGAGAGTGCTTTACGCACTTGATTCATTTGCACCTTGGCTTAAATATACCTGTTCATTTAATCTGATGCAAGATGATTTGGACTGGTTTAATATGCTTTTTTTCACTCCCCCTTTCATGAGCGGCTTTATCGATCCCGAGTTTGAACCCTAAAAATATGCATCTTAAATCTTTTAGGCTAATGTTTACAAGGACTTACGACCTCGCTATATCCCCTTATTTTTCGTAAACCCAAAAGAAACAGGGCATCCTCTGAGGTCCGACCCCAGGATGGTCTTTAATAAACAAAAACCTACTCAACCCAACCAAGCGATAATAAATCTATAACGATAGCCGCGGGAACAGAGCCGGAGCGGTCCCATATCAAACGGCGAGCACATTCGGGGTCGGACCTCAGCGGTTTCATAAAAACAATACGTTGGGCTATGCAACGGGCCACTTGAACCGGTTCAATGGCCTCTTTTTATCGATATAATACCCTGGTTTCGAACCTTGAAAAACAAGCATCTTGAATAATTTAGGCTAATGTTTACAAAGACTTACGGCCTTGCTATATCCCCCTGTTCTTCGTAAACCCAAAAGAAACAAACGTCCTCTGAGGTCCGACCCCAGGGGGGGTGAACTTAAAACTTTACCTCGATACCCACATTGAAAATAAAAGGAGTTACAACGCTGACAAGACCATGGTTTGCCACGGTTTTTTGATCCTCTGACTGGTGATACGAAAGAACAGAGTCTGTGTAATAGAGCGGATTGGGACGATTGTAAATATTATAAAAAGAGAGAAAAGGATGAATATCCACCACATATTTTAAGCGATACTCTATGCGAAGATCCAATTTATGAAACCAGGGATACCGCATTCCATAAATCACATCCTGAATTTGCCAGGGTTGCAAAGAACTAACAACCGGTGAGTCGGGTCGAAACAGATAAAGGAATTGATCATACAACACGACATTAAACTGACCGGGTGAATAGGGCGATCCACTGGCCAGCTGCCAATCAGCCGTGATCCAAAGTCGATTCTTGACGTGGGTTTCCAGCGTGCAGTGGAATTGATGTCGACGATCAAAGCGAGCCGGATAGTCGATATGGCGATAGGTTCGGCGAGCATGTGAATAAACATAACTCGCTTTTCCGGTAAAGGAGCGCCAGCGCAACGCGGTTTCCACCTCGAATCCAAACGATTCTCCTTTAGAGCGTCGGAAAAGAGAATCCCGGGTATCGGATTTGAGCAATGATTTAAAGCTTTTATAAAACGCAGAAACAACCGTCGAGGATTTTTCCAGTGAAACGATAAAATGTTGTGCATGGGGAATATCATCTGAATGGAACGCCGGAAAATAGAGAGGCAAAAAACCGGCAAATCCGCGTTCCATTGCAGTGGCAATCCCCTGGGTAAAGTGCCCCCCCGCAGCCTTGAGGGTATACTCTCCCATATCGATTCGCAGGGCTGCCCGGGGTTCCAGTTTCGACTTGTTCCAATGACTCGTTCTCAATCCTGGTTTGAATTGCAACCATGGTTTGGGCTGATAGACCCATTCGACAAAAGCACTCTTTTGAGAATGTTGCTCATGAAATTTAAAGCGTGTTTCAGGTGCATGATCGAAAAACAAAAGGATGTACGGATGCCACGGATTATTGTATTGTTGCCATCCATAATCAAATTCGATTTGCTTGTGCTCTACCCCCACCTGGAAAAGCCATTCCGGCGACAGTCGCACCTCTGTTAAAAGGCGTTGGGTCTTATCCATCATAAAATTGCCAATATCCGACCCTTTCTCGTGATTTATATTATCGATGTCTTGCTGCAGACGAGTATAAAGATCGGGATACAGAGATTTGTCCTGCTCTTGCATTGCAATGGCTTCATAGACATCAAAGTCATTATTTAATCGGCTTATGGATACATGTCCTTTGACCAGAACAGAGGATCCGAACCGGGCAGAATAGTTTATGGCCCCCAGCCGGTT
>WJMF01000206.1 GCA_014728085.1 Candidatus Zhuqueibacterota bacterium | reverse complement strand
ACCGCAGCTGGATAAAATGGTCTGGCAGCCCTTTAAAGAGGATTCTTTGGCTCTTTTTGTCGTCGGACGGGAACACACAGAAGCGGAATTACGCGCTTTTCGCGATTCAACGGGATTTACCTTTCCATTGGTTGCGGATTCCTCGCGTCAGCTCTATAGCGTGTTCGCCAGTCAATATATCCCACGGAATGTCCTTCTGGACAGGAATGGTATTATCGTTTATCAGAGTGCAGGATATGAAGAGCAAGAGTTTAAAAAGATGGTATCGATTATCAAAACTTTATTACAGGTGACATCTTGAGGGCTGAACCCGGATCTAGTCCTAAAGAATAAGGCTTTGTAACTATTGTAAGCTAAAACCGGATTTTGGTAATATTTTTACAGAGATATTTTTATTTGAGATTTGGGAGCAATTTAAACCGCAAAGTTTACAGAAAACGCCGAGAGAAATGGGCTCTCAAATCGGAACCTCATTATGAGTGTAGGATAACAAATTGTTGATTTTATTGCGGATTCTGACGGGAAGAAGGTGATAAGGTTAATTTCAGGAGGTACGGTTTTTTATCAAGGTTGAAACAGATTGAAATAAGGTCAAAAAATACATTTCATTGAACGGTGTAAAGCGATTTTATGGAAACAAAAGGAAAATTACATCCTCTATCTTTTAACGATATTTCCGTGCATGGTGATCTCTATCGGCGCGCAATCCGTAATTTTGATCGACTGGAAGAGGAGAGATACCAGCCTCACCGGGTCTTTCTCAGCGAGGAAGAAAGTCTTTTTTGGCCGGGTGATACGGAGGGCAGAACCCTTCTCGCTTTGGTCCTTCTTTCCCAATCCACTCACCGGCCGGCGCGCTACCTTGATGAGATATTATGGAAATTCCCCAAAATGCTGAATTCCAGGGGATATTTTGGTACCATTCATCTGCCTGACGCCGTGAATGAACAACAGCTCGCTTCACATGGCTGGGTATTGCGCGCCTTATGTGAAGCTTATCAGTGGCATCATGAAGATTTATTCCGCCAGTGGATCGACAGAATACTCGACAATCTCGCTCTGCCCACCACAGGACTTTACCGCCAATATCCTGTCGATCCGAATGAACGCACTCATACGGGCGGTTTTGCCGGCAGGACCGTCGAGCAAATCGGTAAATGGCAGCTCTCCTCGGATATCGGCTGTTATGTCATTTTTCTCGATGGTCTTGTTCATTGTTTTGAACGCTTTCCGTCCCCTAAACTCAAGCTGCTCATCGATGAGATGGTTGAACGGTTTTTGCAAATCGATTTATTGGCCATCAAGGCCCAAACGCACGCGACGCTGACGGCGCTTCGCGCTCTGCTGCGCTATTATTCCCTGCAAAAGGAATGCTATTTACTCGATCATGCGGTAAAGCGATATCAGCTCTATACGCAGGAGGGTATGACGGAAAATTATGCCAATTACAACTGGTTTCGTCGCGGTGAGTGGACAGAACCCTGCGCGGTCATCGACTCTTTTATCGTTGCTGTCCGGCTGTGGCAATTTACTGAAAATCCACGCTACCTCGCCGATGCGCACCATATTTACTATAATGCCCTGTGCCGGGGGCAGCGCGCAAACGGTGGGTTCGGAACGGATACCTGTGTCGGTGTTGCCGGTCCGTTTATTGAAAACAGCGTTTACGAAGCATACTGGTGCTGTACCATGCGCGGCGGTGAGGGATTGTCCCGCGCCATTCAGTTTCAATATTTTGTCAGGGAAAACGCTCTTTACATTGCTTTTTATCACAGCAATCAGGCCAAACTCTGTTTTGGGGAACGACAATGCAACATAAGACTGCATTCCGATTATCCCCATGATGGGAATGTATTTTTACAAATCACATCATCGGATTTGACTGTTGAGCCGGAATTGTTGTTTTTCAAGCCACCAAACTGTGACCGCTTTGAATTGAAAAAAAATGGAAATCCGATCGAGTTTAAGGATAAAAAAGGTTTCCTGGCTGTTACAACCTCTCTGCAAGAAGGGGATACCCTGAATTTTCATTTTGCGATTCAGCACGTCATGCACGACACCCTGAACAGGAATTCAATTTCCGGTTACCAGAGCCTTCGCCACGGACCTCTGCTTCTGGGATGCGAGACGGGTAGAGAGGGAGTTGTTAAATCGCCGTTAACCAAAGAGCAAACCGGTTCACTCTGTTATTCTGACACACGGTCAGGGGTTCATCTCAAGCCGTTTTATGATCTGCTTCGGGTTAAAGGGGATAAAAACGCTTGCAAACAACAATTGTTGTTTATAAAATGAGGCCGTATATTGGCGGGAGTATGTACGATGAAAGCAGCGATCTTTTTGGATAAAAACAAAATTGAAATTCAGGATCGTAAGGTGCCTGTTCCGAAAGCGGGAGAGGTATTGATCCGAACCGGATTGTGCGGCATCTGCGGTACGGATGTTCATATTTACAACGGTGAACTTTGCGTGGCAAAACCTCCGGTAACGCTGGGTCACGAGATCAGTGGTGATATCGATACCATCGGTCAAGGGGTTAAAGGATTTACTGCCGGCGACCGGGTCGCGGTTAATCCCCTGCTGACCTGCGGACAATGCGAATTTTGTCGCCGCGGATTGATGAACCTGTGTGAGGATCCGGTGGTTATAGGATATATCCATCACGGCGGATTTGCCAACTATTTGGTGGCACCGGCTACGCATTTGCATTTGTTGCCAAAGACCCTGTCACATGAAACCGGTATTCTCGTCGAGACTCTGGCCTGCGTTCTCAACGGGTATGACAGATTACGCCTGCAGGGCGGCCATTCGGCATTGATACTCGGCGCCGGCACGGTGGGGCTGTTGTGGAATCAACTGCTCAAAAAAAGCCCGCTGACGCAAGTGCTGCAAACCGAAAAGGTGCTCTTTCGCCGCAACAAGGCCAAAGCGTTGGGTGCTGACGCCGTTTTTGACGCCAATGATCCCGAATTAAGCAAACGTATATTCGAGCGATGTCCTGAAGGGGTTGATTATATCATCGACGCCACGGGGGATGCTGCTGCTGTTGAACAAGCCATCCCATGGGTTCGAAAAGGGGGGACCTTTATGATTTTCGGTGTCTGTAATGAAAAAGAGACCATTCGGATATCTCCGTTTGAAATCTATCAGCGTCAGATGACTATTATCGCCTCCAAGATGCCGCCGCAAACCCTGGATCGCGCTGCAAAGATTCTGGCCTTCGGGCATATCGAGGTTGACGAGATTGTCAGCTCTGTTTTACCTCTGCGGGACATTGAAAGCGGTTTTCAGCGTTTTATTCACGGTAAAGGCAAAGACATTAAAATCGCTATTGATCCCTGGGCCTGATTT
>WJMF01000205.1 GCA_014728085.1 Candidatus Zhuqueibacterota bacterium | reverse complement strand
TCGATTTTACCCTGACAGATGGGAGAAACTTGGCGACGGGCTCGAAGCCGCAAGCCGCAATCCTCCTCATCTGTCAGGATATGACTTTTTTTGACAATCCAAAGAACTTTTTATGTAGACCATACAAAATTAACATACGAGGCGCAAAACCGCAAAGAATCATTTTTAAAATAAAATGCTATTAATGAATACCTGGCCAGTAAATAAAAAAATAGTAAAGCGACTTTATTTTTCTGGCGGCTTGGCGCGAGTACATCATTGTTTGCTTTGATTTAAACCTCTATAATCCTGATCCGTTTAAAGGACAACCTGGTTTGGAATTATGCCTGTAATTTGTTTTTACGCTTTTGTTTTTAATTTAAAAATAGCCAGCTCTTTTCTATTTTGGACAGCAGTGAAATAATCCGCATAATCTGTGGTCCTGATCTGTGGTTATGGTTTACCCTCTCTTCCAGCGCTGCCGGGTCAATGTACAGGATGTGGAGCCGAGGTTGATGCATTCATAGTCACCAAAACATGCCGGAATGACCGTGGTTTGAATGTAGTTGAGCTCGATGGCTTTTTCAGGGTCTTGCTTTGAGCGAATCAGGACTTTCTCGCCTCTGGTCAGACAGAGAAAATGAAAGAATCTTCCCTTTGTATCGTCCTCGATTTTTCTATCGAAATTCAATCTCTCGATATGATAGGGCATGGGACCATAGGAATCAAAACGTTCCTTTGACCAGCCATCTCCTTTATCATATATTTTGGCGCGCGGCCGGATGTTTTTTGCCACCCACTTTTCACGGCGGTTAAACCTGCACTGGTTTATACCATGTTGAATTTGCAGCTTTGTTCTTTTTCCCGAAAACGATTTTTTACGGTCATCCCAGGTTGGTCGCTGATAATCATAGAGAAAAAAAGAGTACTCTGTACCGGCGATACTGGGACAGGTATCCATTTCCAGAACCATCTGATTACCGCCTGTGCCGTGGGCAGTGCCGGCAGGAATAAGATAAAGCTCTCCTGCCTTGCTGGGCCAGCATTTTATATAGTTTGACCAGTCAAAGGGTTCTCCGCTTTGTTCCGAGTCGACAACTTTTTTCCTGAATTCATCCATATCAGCATCTTCATAAAAGCCATGCATGGTATTGGCGCCGTTATAGGCTTCGACGATGTAATAGACCTCATAGCGTCCCAACGGTTCGCCAAAGCGGGTTTTGGTGTAGCGGTTATCCGGGTGCAGATGAACCGGCATGGCGCGACGCTCATGCGACACCGGATTGGGAAAATATCCATCATCAATACCGACCTGAATAGGAAAAAGATCCGGATATTTCCGATGACAATAGGGCCCGACCACTTGCTCCGGGTATTGCATCACCAGATTCTGCAGCGGTATTTCAACCGTGTTTTTGTTTCCGATATCGACGACAAGACTCGAATCGCCGCCGCTCACTTCAATATTCCAGGCACAATTGGACAGTTGTGGCAGGTTGAAATGCTTTCTGAACTTTAATCCGCCCCAGGGACCCGGCATAAATATTCTTTTAAACCGTAAAGGGCGAGTGACCAGTTCCGAGACAATGTCATCATACATCCTGTTGGTCAGGAGTTTCGGTGTTTCTTCATCATTATCATCAATATAACCATCCATATGTTTGAAAACCGATTTCTTGTGCCGGTTGAACATGGGGTAATAGACATAATAGAGGCGTTTCCAGTAAACATCCCCGGGTCCGCTGCTTCCCGGCGCAACGACCTCTTTTTTTTCCAGCCGGCGAATCAGAGCTTCACGGCTGAGATCAACATAGTAAATAAAATCGCAGAGCGGACGCAATAACGATATAGCCGCTCCGGCTCCATAGCAAATCACGATCTCAGGCCGTTGCGATAAATGATCCGACCGTCTCAGCTTTCTAATGTTATGCCTGAAATCTGCAAGTTTTTTTTCGTCCATCAACGTTTTCAAACCCGCTTTGCAGACGCGTCCAAATGAAGGATCATCGGTGAGATAAGGGCGAAAATAGTTCTCTAACGCGCTGCGGGATTTAAAGAGGGTGTTGATATCAACGAGTTTGACATTGAGATGGCGCTGTTTCAGGTCACCGGCAATGCCATGCGCCAATGCTGATGTACGAGCGCCCAGATAGCCATCCAGCGCCAGCAGCATGGGTCTTTTCTGATCTTTCAGGCGTTGAGTGATTTGATCAGCGATATAGCGGCAAATCTGATCATAGCCAAATCGGATGGACCGGCTTGGCACTGTTGAAAAACCCGGCTTGTTTACCGCATCGGTCAGTGTATACCATGGCATTTTTCGATCTCCTCATATTATATAAAGCAAAATCATCAGAGCGGTTGTACCCCAAATAGCGGTAATCCAGTAAATGGGCCGGACTATTTTCTTGTCTTTATACTTTTCCGGCACCAACTCGTAAATCGCCATCCAGAATGGCGGCGCGGCCATTGCCGGATAATCCATCGGTTCAGCAAGCAGGCGTTTGGATACATAGGCCATCAAAATAATACTGACCCCTGTTGCCAATGCGATCTGGATATGAGGGGATTTAATCAATGCTTTCAAATTACTCATCTGTGCTCCTTAACAATTATATCCTTCTTTTGTTTATCGCCTGCATTCTGTTTTACAGTTCTGCATAACCCTGCCTTAATTCTAGATAATTTCCGTTTAAAAAACAACAATTTTCAATGCGGAATATAATAGGAAACAACTCATCTGTAGCAACACGGGTCCCGGCCAGAGTCCTCTGCCGGCGGCATAGGAACGCGAGCGGCAGCCAAAACAAATGTCACCGAGCCGGCATTGGCGGCAGGATTTGGGCAAGTTTTTTGGGTCGCGAAAATGGGAAAAAATCAAATGATCGCGATGTTTTTCTGCAATCCGGTAAAGGTAACGGAATTGAGCAATTGATCCGTTGGATAGCCCAACCCAATAAGGTTTTTAACAGCTTGCAAAATAGAATCGAGATCACTCTTTGAACGCTGAGGATGTAATAGTTTATACAGACCGGGATCCGCCTTGGAGACATGAACTGAAATGAGACCATCGCGCGCATATCTGGCTGTTTTAAGCAAAACAGTCTCATCCTCAAGAACGCCTTTTATATAGCATACTTGCGATTTTAGAATTATCCCCACCCTGGAGGACGATTCTGCTGCGGACATTGCATGATATACTCCCTTAGATCGTTCAGACTGGCAGTAGCCAGAGCAATGCAGGCATCCGCTCCGCCGTAATAGAGCCGGAGCTCATCCCCTTCCAGGGTCCAGCCTTCCGGGAAGACGACATCGTCGACATCGCCTTCGCACTCATAAGGCGTGCGAGGCGCAAAGATCCATTCATCGCCGCGTCGCAACAATCAAGTGGGATCTTTGAGACGAGAAGCGCGATCCCCAACCGGTAGATGATGCCGCCACCGGTGCGGCGCACGCCATGATAAAGCACCGGCCACCCTTCGGGTATCTCAATCGGCGGTGGTGACAGACCGATCTTGCTGGCATCCCACCATCCCCCTTCACGCGCCCGAATGACGACATGATGATCACCCCAATGCAACAAATCATGGGCAAACGATATCCGGATATGCGCGCTTTTATCGGGCGCCCCGCTGCCGGGGTGGTGCAGCATTGCTCAGCGATCATTAAAACGAATCGGAAAGAGGGCAGCATCCTTGTCATCCGGCAGCATCACCGGGCCGACTCTTTTAAATGTCTTAAAATCTTTGGTTGTCGTCAGATAGACCAGCGGCCCACCGCGGGAATAAGCTGTATAAAGAATGATGTATTCTTCAAGTTCAACAACCCAGATAATTCCGGGATCTTCGATGCCGCAGAGCTCTTCAGGATAACGTTCGGGCTGGGGAAACAGAGAGGGCTTTGGATCGATTTTCCAGCCGGCGACACCGTCGTCGCTTCTTGCCACCGTCAAATGTGACATTCCCCTTAAATCCTCGACTCGTGTGAGTAAAATAGTCTCTCCATTAAATTTGGTTGCACCACAATTGAATACCGTATTGGCCGGGTAAGGCCAGTTTTCCGCCGTCAAAACAGGATTTTCAGGATGACGCTGGAACAACTCGTCATAGCTCGCTTTTTTTACCTCACTGTAAGGTGGTTGGATATCAAGTTAAATTACAATTTCAATTGAACATTGTATTTTAAACTAAAAAAAAAACAAAAGCAGATAAAATCCAATAGTATTTTTTCGATTTCGCTTTGGTGGCATATCCATTCACGGGAAAAACAGATCAGAACAAGGGCGATGACGATATAGACGGATAAACCGGCTTGCTGTAATCGATAATAAACCAGGTCATATACGGTCAGAAAATCAAACTGAACAAACCTTTGCCCAAGCCTTTGTTCAAATATTCTGCCGGTCCTCCTTTGCTCGGAAAAACGACTGCCGGTTTGGAAACCGGGTAAAGGTTAACAGCGTAATGATTCCCGCAAATAAATATAGCAGACAGGAAAGCTTTACGGCAATCGCAATCGCTATTTCAATCAGTGCGAATATATCCTCTACAATTTATTCACATTTTTGCTTAAATAGTCACTCACGCCCGGTGCACTCTCATCCATACCCGACTCTCCTTTTTGCCATCCTGCCGGACAGACCTCTCCATTTTTCTCATAATATTGCAGAGCATCCACCATACGCAGCATTTCGTCGACATTGCGGCCGAGGGGAAGATTGTTGACCACCTGATGTTGAACAATACCTTCTTTATCGATCAAAAAAGAGGCCCGCAATGCGACACCATCGTCATGTTCAATGCCATAGTCCCGGGTTATGGTATGGCGAACATCGGCAACCATACAAAAGTCAACTTCACCAATACCGCCCTGATTCACCGGTGTGTTGCGCCAGGCAAAATGAGTGTATTGAGAATCTATAGAAACGCCGACCACCTGAACTCCGCGCTTATTGAATTGATCGATTCGGTGATCATGGGCGATAATTTCAGTCGGACAAACAAAGGTGAAATCGAGGGGCCAGAAAAAAAGAACAACGTATTTTCCTTTAAGAGAAGACAGCTTGAAATTTTCTTGAATAGAACCATCAGGCATGACAACCGGAGCGGTAAAATCAGGGGCCGATTTATTGACGAGAACACTCATACATACTCCTTCCAATTAATAAAATCAGGTGCTCATTATCTGTTTATGAACATAGAAAAGGCTGATATTGGCTGTATCATTTGATTGTAAAGGTATAAAAAAAACAATGTCTGATCGTGTATTTTTTCAAAACAAACAGCTCCTGTCCGTGCAGTTTTTATATTTAAAACCAGAATAGAAACAAGAATATTCCCCGGATTGAACACTTGATATCAGGAACGGTGAATCCAGATGCTTGAAAAAAAAGGTTCATCCAGGGAGGATAAGATAAAAATATAATCGTTATCCCGGATTGCGAATGGAATCAGCCAATAAGGTTAATTTGAGGGGTAAACGGTCGGCTATCAGTCGTTGTACGCTCCCAGTGCTCTCTTGAGAGCGAGCAGTTGCCCGAGATGATAGGCATTATGATCGGCGACCAGAAGAATTTCCCGAATCAGGGTATACTGTGGCGCATAATCGAGTGGTGCGGTCAGGTCTTCATGATGTTTTCTGATAATTTTCTGGATGGATTCCAGATCTTGCCGGAATTGGTCAACTGTTTGTTGCCAGATTTTTTGGTCTGCCTTTTTTCCTTTCGACGGCCAGTATTCATCCGGCCACTTTGGTTCTTTATAATCAGGATTTTGAATAAAATCGAGAATATCGTACTGACAGATACGCATATGCTCAATCAATTCCCAGGCAGAGTACGGAATTGAAGATACTTTTGAATTCATTTTGTCCAACGGAAAATCGGCAACAGCTTGTTGGAACGTCAAATGAGCATTCCTGCTTTCCAGCAGGCTGAAAAGTTCGTCACGAAGAACAGAATTATTCATGTTTTTCTCGGCATATAATCAATGTTAAAATTGGAATAAATAGGGCGAACACTCCGGGATACCCAGCCATACTCTCTTCCTTTCGGTTATTTAGCATTGATAAAATCTGCTATTGTAAAAATACGCAATTCAATTTCTTAATCAAGCCATTTTTAAATTATTTTCATCCTGCCACGAGTTGCAGTTTTTTTTACAAAACCGACTGCATTGCGTATGCTTGATTAAAATGCTTTTGAATCGGGAAAATTGTGAATAATGTGAGGAGTATTGTTATGAAACATATGGTATTTTGTTTCGTCATGGTTGGGATTCTCCTGTTATTTAACATCGTACTCGCCGAAGAGGAAGGCGTAAAAAAGGACCGTGTTATCAGAGGTTACTTGAAAACGGACTTTTTAATCGACTCGAAAATTGACTTTATCAGGCGACTGATTTCTGCATCCGTATACTCGACCACGGATAGTCCCTTGACCTGGGCCTGGGTCATCCGTTTGTCATAGGGAAGCGTGCCCAAAAATTCAGAGTCATACTCTTTTGCAATCATCTCGATATCTTTCGTTTTTTGCAGGTTCAGGTCGTACTTGTTGACAACCACACCGGAACGGACGGAGAAGAATTTGATAACATCCAGTATTCGTTTCAAATCGTGAACACCGGACACCGTCGGTTCCGTCACGACCAGGGCATAGTCTGCACCGGTGAGGGAAGCGATGACAGGACAGCCCGTACCGGGAGACCCATCGATAATCGCCTTTTTCCGATTTGTCTCCTGCGCCAGGATTTCCTTGTTATTTCTGACCAGGGTCACCAGTTTTCCTGAATTTTCCTCAGCAATCCCCAGTTTAGCATGACTCATCGGACCAAAGCGGGTTTTCGAAAGATACCATTCGCCATTGATGGCCGGTTCACAGGTGACCGCTTTTTCCGGGCACACAATACAGCATACCCCGCACCCTTCACAGGACATTTTATCAATTCTAAAAACGGTTCTGCCGTTGTGGCTGGTTTTACGAATAGCTTCAAAACGGCAGGAATCAAAACAATCGCCGCAACCGGTGCATTTGTCAGCATCAATTTCAGCCGTATCGCTGCCGCTAAAATAACCCTTTTGTTTAATGTCAGGATTTAAAATCAGATGCAGGTCAGCGGCATCAACATCACAGTCAGCAATAACCATATCGCTATCCAGGGCACAAAAGCCGGCAACCAGCGAGGTCTTACCGGTCCCCCCTTTCCCGCTGATCACGACCAGTTCCCGGCTCTTTTCTCCCGATGGTTGAGGAAGCGTGCTGTGCTGGACAACTTGTTGAGAACGCTCTTCTTCAGTCCCGAGATTCTTTTGTGTTTTTCTCACCGGTTGCTTGTTGCGGGCCCGTTCAAGAATATTCTTTGCAAGAGCTTGAAACAAATCGTGATATTGAGGCAGTTTCTCAACAGCAAGGTCGCCTTCGGAATAACACTCTGCAATTTTGCGGTCGTCCGGAATTTCACCGATAATATCAAGACAAGCCTCACGGCAATACGTTTTCAAATCATCATTGCTATACTCGGCGCGGTTGACCAGAACCACGGGTTCCTGGTTGAGCTCTCTACACATGTCAACGGCGAGTTTGAGATCGTGAATACCGAACGGGGTCGGGTCGGTTACGAGGATACAGAGGTCGGTATTCTTTATGGTTTCAACCACCGGGCAGGCCGTACCCGGGGGGGAATCCAGGATATTGATACCGGCGCCGATATGATTTTTAACCCTCTTGATCAACCGCGGAGACATGCCGCCTTCAGCGGTTTCCAGTTCAGCATAATGAAAATCAATGGGGCCGCTGTGTCCATGTTTAATGAAACCGATTTTTCTTTGTTTCTCGATGATTGCATTTTCAGGGCAAACAATGGAACAGGCACCGCATATGTGGCATAGATTTTTAAAAAAGAGAGCTTTTTTCTTAACCATGGCGATCGCATTGTAATGACAGGCTTTTGCACAGAGGCCGCAACCCGTACACCGGTCCGCGTCAATATCGACAGGCGAAAGCAGGGTAACCTCTTCCTTTTTGTCAATCGTCGGTTTAAGAAAGAGATGACCGTTGGGTTCTTCCACATCACAGTCGAGGTATCGGACGGATTGTCCTGATTCCTGCAGAATTCCGGCAATATTGGTCGAAATGAAGGTTTTACCTGTACCACCTTTACCGCTCGATATCGCAATTTTGAGTTTCATCTCTACATCCTTTTTCATTTTTGCTCGTAAACCGTAAAATTTTTAATTTTTTTCAAGGGTTTCATCGATATAAAAATAAATCGTTGAAAAAATATTATTGAGCTTTTCTGATTCTGGTAACACATCGCGGATCGATTCCAGATAATGTCTTGAGAAAATTGAATGAAAGGCGGGCTTGAAGTTGATGTCATAAATCCAGCCAACCTGCTTGATTTCACCACATACCCGTTTGGTGTGTTCTTTCTCTAAAGCGATATTTTGTCGGACAGCGTTGCCTTCATTTTCAAAGGTCCGGCCATATTCGAAGAACCATGCTCTTCGCGTTTCTACAGCAATCTTGTCGATTTCAACGTTCAATTTTATCCCGTTACCTTTTCCGTTAACGTTCTTAAAAATTCCGTTTCACTCAGTGCACCAAAAATGTACTCTTTGCCATTAATCACCGTAACGGGAATACCGTGAATATTGTATTGTTCTGCCAGTTCCCTAAATTCCATTGCATCGATGATATCCAGTGATATGTTGTTATTCGCCATCGCCGTATCTAAATGATAACCGGTAAGCATGATTTCATCCTCCATAATGAATGTCATTAAGAAGAAGACGTTTTAACCACGCTTAAAACCACTCG
>WJMF01000204.1 GCA_014728085.1 Candidatus Zhuqueibacterota bacterium | reverse complement strand
GAGATATAGTCAATAGTTGTGGATCAAAAAAAGCGTGATCCTTTGATTTTTTTCTTTTCAAGCGGCTAATTTTTTCAAGTTTGCATTTTCAGGTTCCCCGTCGATGAATTTTTCACCTGCCATTACAAAGGGCACCATCCTGTAGCCACGTAGTTTTCGCCAGTTTTTTTCTGCTTCTCTGGCCAGTTTAAAAACCATTGTTAAAGTGGTCTCTACCGAACCGCATCCCTTGGTTTTCTTTGTTCTCAAGCGCACTGTCGCGAACGTTGATTCGATCGGATTGGTCGTCCGAATATGCTGCCAATGAATGGCCGGGAAATCATAAAATGTAAACAGTTGGTCAGAATCTTTTTCCAGACAGGCTGTCGCTTTTGGATATTTTGCATTATAAAGCTCAACGAACTTGTCGTATGCTTTTAACGCTGTTTTTTTGTCCGGAGCAAAGTACATTTCATGAATGACACTTTTGGCCTGGCCATGCAATTTTTTGGGGAGTTTATCCAAAAGATTCGCTGTTTTGTGAACCCAACATCTCTGTTGGCGTGTTCCCGGAAAAACTTTGTTGAGAGCAGCCCAAAAGCCAAGGGCGCCGTCTCCAATGGCCAGACTCGGTTCTGTGGACAAACCACGATTTTTTAAATCCAAAAGCACTTCATGCCAGCTCATTTCAGATTCTCGCAAACCATTATGAACAGCCAAAAGCTCTTTATTGCCTTCTATATCAGCACCTATCACTACTAAAAAACATGGACTTATCTTCTTCAAACGGACATTGAAATAAATACCATCTACCCAGATATAAGCGTATTTCTTTTCACTCAGGTCTGTTTTTGACCACGTTCTGTATTCCTCTTCCCAACGTTCTTTCAAGCGTACAATGGTTGATGATGATAGCCCCTTTACCTTTTCGCCAAGAATTGCTGACAAAGCTGTGGGAAAGTCCTGGGTTGAAATTCCTTTTAAATACAATGCAGGAACCAAATTATCAATGCTGGCCACCCGCCGCATATATTTGGGTAGGATGGCGCTTGTAAATTCACTATCAACAGCTTTTCGTAATTTTCGATCATCCACACGAGGCTGCGTTAATTTTACAGGCCCCATGCTTGTTAACAAGTCCCGCTCCGGCATGTACCCATTTCGCACGGCCAGTCGTTTCCCGTTTGGGTCACGTCGATCTTTGTAAAAGTTGATAAAATCATCAACCTCTGCCTCTATCGCTTCTTGTAACATTTTTCGAGCGCCTTGACGCAATACCGTTTCAAGAGCGCTTGAGACTGTTTCATTTAGTTCTTGACTTGTTGATCTTTGCGGATTATCTTTTGACATGAGCGTATCCTTTAATTGGTTTGTATGAATTTTAGATGGTTTATTTCAAACCAAAGGATACGCTTTTTATTTTTAATTGTCAATCCACAACATTACAATATAACTCTGAGTTTGGTTGATGATATCATTCAAAAAGATATCACTGCTTTTCATGGTTTAAAAAACCACCAAATATTGAGAGATTATTTTACGCTTTTAATGGAACGGAGCGGCAAACAATTTAGCATTAACAGGATAGGTAAAATACTGAATATTTCGCCGGATACATCCAAACGGTATTTAAATTATTTTGAATCCACTTTTCTCATTTATTTATTGGCCCGTTGGGGAAAAACAAACCAAAAACTGTTATCACCAAAAAAAGTCTATGCATCGGATTTGGGGATAAAATACCTGTTCATCGGGAACCGGGATATTGGAAGTTACTTTGAAAATTATATTTATATCACTCTTTTAGACAAAAAAGAATTGTACTATATTTATAAAGATACTGTAGAAATTGATTTTTACACCCAGGATAAAATTTTAATAGAGTCAAAATATTATGCTGAATTAAATGAAAGACAAAAAGAACTTTTTTTAACGTTTCCTGCCAATCAAAGAATTCTGATTGATTCGATAGAGAAATTGTCGCTTTTGGATGAGTTATAACGCCGACCAGAAACGCTATCTTTTCTGATGTCCCTGATAGAATAGTAAAAAAACCCGTTCTGTATCTCCACCCGGCAAGGTAGAGTATGTATCATTTTCTCCACACAAAATTCCTCTTTCCGTATTAAAATTACAACACTCTCTTAATAAAAAATCACAGTAAAGTATTATTATTCAATCACTAATATCGCTGGCATATTTATTGTAAAATCCTCAAACCAGAATCAGGCCATTTTCCACCTCGATCTTGAAATGGTAAAGATGGACCGTCTGGCTAATTGGAAAGCCAACCATATAAGGAGAACCTGACCTAAATATCTCTGGTAACCTTTGTAGACCTCAAGAGCATCAAACAATCAAAGGAGAAGAAAATGAAAATGTCAAAGTCCGTCTTTACTGCTTGTGCATTTCTCTTGATTATGCTATCGAATCTTAACTCACAGATATTGCTTTCCGATGACTTTACCGGCACAACTATAAATACCTCGAAATGGGATGAATTTCATGACAGTGACGGTGGTGCAATGTACCAGAATGATAAAATATTTTGGGACCATTCTCCGAATTATTCCACCTGGACCGGTCACGGTCTTGTCACCAAACAAAATTTTAATAATGGTGGTGTATACATCATTGAGGGAGACTATGAGATAACTCCCTCGGATGTTCCGTTTGAAAACAAATCTGTTGGAGAAAGAGCCACAGGGATTAACATCATTCCAATTAATCCGGCCAGAGACCCGAATTATTACGGACATGCGCTGCGGTCGATATTTGTTTACCTAAAAGGTGGAGTAATCTATGCACGTTCTGCTTATGATGCTGTAAACCTGACAACAAAAAATGAAATCTGGAATTCGACAAATAAATATCGACATGTATTCAGCTATTTTAATTCTCCTGTTGTTCGGATTAAGATCGAATTAGATACCGACAACCGAACCATCAAATGCTGGGGAAATGATGATCCAAATACCTGGACGGAAGCAACTATTCCAGGCGATATATGGGATGAAGTTCTAGATGGCACAAATCAATTCAAAATCGAGGAATTTCGCAGTTGGGGACATCCGATTTCGGCCTATTTCGAAAATCGGCTGGATAATTGGAGCATCACACGAGTTTTGCCCGAGACGATCGTTGATTTGGATATTAAACCGGGATCATACCCCAATCCTCTCAATGTCAAAGCTAAAGGAGTTTTACCGGTAGCCATTCTTGGCGCCCCAAATTTCAATGTTAACGACATCGATGTATCCTCTATTTTATTAAACGGTGTATCTCCGATTCGATACAGTTATGAGGACGTGGAAACCTCTACAGATGATTTCCAGAATCCTTGCCATACAACCACTGAAGGACCGGAGGGAAATTTGGATTTAACTCTAAAATTCGATACCCAGGAAATTGTATCCGCATTAGGGGATTACACTGATGGTGAAGAAAGGGTATTGACCCTTGCAGGTTTTTTAAGGGATGGGATGGCGATTAAAGGAGATGATTGTATTGTCGTTATTGCAAAAGGAAAATTAAACAAATCTCTTGTTCTGGATAATTATTCAGCACCTCAAAAACAAGAGCTCTTTTATAATTATCCGAATCCATTTAATTCACACACAAATATTTCATTTACATTGCCAGAGTCGGATTATGTGAATTTAACCATTTATGATCGGCTCGGCCGAGAAATTCGTACCCTGGTGAATGAATACAAAACAGCCGGGAGCTATTCAACGACATTTGATGCGAGCAATCTCGCAAGTGGTATTTATTACTATAGATTAAAAATTGGCGATCATTTTCAAAGTACTAGAAAAATGATGTATTTACGTTAAGACAGAGCATACACCCGCCAAGTGTAAATGTCTTGGTACCGATGTAATGTCACTTGGCGGGTTTGAAAGTACGATCTATTCATCCTCATGCAATACAAACTCTATAATACCGTTTTCACTCTGGCGCTTTTCCCCTAAAAGAGTGCGACGCGAGACCCCGCAGGCGCCGAGCCCACGCTCGACCGGTTCTTATCGATGGCTAAAGAGCCATCCAGACTATGTTGTCAAATTGATACCACGTCGCTAGTAAGCGTGGGTCCGGCGACGAGGAGGCTTGCAGAGCCGCCGCAGGACCCCGCAGGGCACGCACCAACGGCTGACCGGACACAATATACCCCGCTCAGCCACTAACATGACCCGGCCCACCCCAGACCCGATCAGCAGGACGTTGGGGCGGGACCGAGGAGGCCGAAGGCGATCCAACTGTGGGAATCAACCACACTTGAATTTCAAATTGATTGCTCCATTTCATTCCAGTCCGGAATTCGACGGAAATGCAGACACTGTCGGCAGAGCCGGCCAGCTGCATTCCCAGCCAAAGGCTTGGAACGAGAACCGTCGGGACCTGTGTTCCTTATCCGTCCGTGCATCAGACCTGGCAGGTTAACAGAAACCTGCCAGGTCAAAAACTGTTCGGCAAAAGGTTTTGGGGTTGGAAACAACACTGTTCGATCACACCTTTTCCCAATATCCGGGATAAATAACTCTGAATGTCAAACCTCAAGCCAAACTGTTTTTGACCTGGAAAATATTTTTTCCACCTTCCAGGTCTGACTGAGCCCAATATCAACGAGTCAATTCCCCCCCCAAATTTACTGAACCCCCATTCTTGGTTATTCGCTCAAAGTTTTGTAAATTTTCTCCAATCTCCGCACATCAGCGGTAGATTCTTTTTTTCATCCTGGCGCCTCTGCGAGAGCTTTTTTCTCCGCGCCTCCGCGCCTCTGCGAGAGAATTCTTTGCGCCCTGGCGTCATTTCAAGAGCTCTTTTCTTTGCGCCTTGGCGCCTCGTATGTTAATTTTATATGGTCAAATAATCAAAGTCATAAAAAGTTCTTTGGATTGTCCAAAAAAGTCATATCCTGACAGATGAGGAGGATCGCGCCTTGTGGCTTCGAGCCCGTCGCAAAGTTTCTCCCTTCTGTCAGGGTAAAATCGAAGAGTAACTTAGCACAATGATGCTGCATTTTACGAGACTGATGTTCCTGACTTTCATTTAAACCCAAAGAGGTGTTTTATGGCTAACTATTATCTAGGTTCTGATGTTAGCAAAGGCTATGCTGATTTTGTTCTGCTCAACCAAAAAAAGAAAATCATCGAAAGTAACTTTCAGCTTGATGACACGCGTCTTGGTCATCAACGGCTAGAACAGTTTCTGGTCGAGTTCTTTGAAAACAATCCGAAAGCAACCGTATTTGCCGCATTTGAAAGTACTGGCGGATACGAAAACAACTGGATTCAAACAATGCACAAAATTGGCCTTAGCCTACCGGTGAATGTGGCCAGGTTGAATCCTACCGGAGTCTACCATGACAAACAAGCTAGTTTGAAACGCAACAGTACTGATCCATTGAGTGCTCTTGCTATTGCAAAATATCAGATTAATCATGCAGATGTGATCCGCTACAATGAACAAGATCCATTCAAGAGTATGAAAAAATACTATGTAACCTATCGGTCATTTTTCAAGACAAGAACGAAAATGCTCAATCAACTGGAATCTTTATTTTATACCGCACATCCAGAGTTAGTCAAATATCGTAAAGATAAAACACCCCTTTGGCTTTTACGATTAGTGAGCCAATATCCGGTTGCGGATGATTTGGCAAATGCTCAAATCCAAGATCTTGTAAAAATTCCATTTATCACCGACGAACGTGCTGAAGAAGTAATTGCAGCTGCTCAACAAAGTGTCGCTTCAGCTGTGGACTATCCAACACAATTAGTCATTAAAGAATTAATAGGCCATGTTCTTAATCTCGAAAAATCTATAAAAAATCTGGAAAAACAGGCCAAAACTTTTGTCAATGTACCAGAAATAGATTTGCTTTGCTCCATTGAGTCAATCGGTATTATGTCAGCTATCGGTCTTTTTATCGAAACAGGGGGCAATATTGACAATTTCCTTAATGCTAAAAAGCTTTCTGCATACTGGGGGCTGCCTCCTCGTCTCAAAGAAAGCGGCGATGGTAGCCTGGTGCCCAAAATGTCAAAAGAGGGACGCGTCATGCCAAGGGCTATTCTCTTTATGGTAGTTCTGAATAACATTCAGCGCGATGGCCATATTGCAGAAATATATAAAAGAGAACTGCAAAAAGGCAAATGCAAAATGTCCGCCATTGGTGTGTGCATGAATAAAATGTCCCGCATTATATTTGGAGTTTTAAAGAACAGAACTCCTTATAACCCTGATATTGATCGTCACTATCAGCATCGCGCAAAACCCAAAGCTACGACTAAAAAAACTAAAAATGATCATCGGAGATTTCAAAAGGCAGATCCCGACGCACCCATCTCAAGAAAACAAATCAAAAAAAGAAAGGAGCGGAAACAGTCTCAAAGCGAACAAGTCGCTGTATCCGAGATCAAGTCCCCGCCCCTTGTGGCG
>WJMF01000041.1 GCA_014728085.1 Candidatus Zhuqueibacterota bacterium | reverse complement strand
TGATCAGCATGCTCTGATTTTTCCACATATACTCTGCCGCGGATTTCCATAGCAGCTAATGATGTGGATACAAAAACGAAAGAGTAAACGAGTAACAACCTGGCTTTCATCTTGTCCTCCCCTAAAAATCATTGTTCCAAGCGTTGTTGGATGTTGAGCAGGTCCGCAAGATTTTCTGAATGATCCTTGAAATTTCTAATAGTTATATAGGCTTAATTTAATTGTTACCTCTATTTCTCCGAAAGCAGGAAACGCATCATATGACGTCTGAAGTAAATTATTCTGAGGATGCATCTATAACCGCTCTCCAAAACCTAAAACATCCCATACAAGTATTGTGCCCAAAAATCGCAACAAATGAAGTTTTGTCCCAAAATATTGTATTTTATATTCTTAACAGCAAGAATAGAGCGAGGCTGAATAGCAGGGTTAGATCAAAAACATGGCTTCAATACCATAATAATAGCATCAAAACCATATACATGGCAAATATACCATGACAACCATTGGAAAAGTTGCGAAATGAAAGAGCGTTACTGGTCCGAATCTTCACCAAGCCCGTAAGCTTTGACCTTGGTATAAAAATTCTTGAAATGCATGCCGGCGAGTTCCGCCGCTTTGGAGATGTTGCCGCCGGTTTTGCGGAGACAGCGGCTGAGGTAGGCTTTTTCAAAGCGCTCAATGGTGCGCTGTTTGGCGGTGCGAAAGTCGAGCCGATCATCCACAACCGGATCGCTTTCGGCCGTTTCGCTGCGTACCTGTTCCGGCAAATGCGCCGGTAAAATCGTATCCGATTCACACAGGATGATGGCGCGTTGAACGATATTCTCCAGCTCGCGGATGTTGCCCGGATAAGAATAGGCATTAAGGTAATCCTGTGCCGCTTTGGATATCTTTACATCCGTTTTTTGATATTTTGGCGCGTAAAGGTTGAGAAAATGACGCGTCAGAATCGGAATATCATCCCGCCGCTGACGCAACGAGGGTAAGGTAATCTCTATGACATTGAGGCGGTAAAACAGTTCGCTGCGAAATTTGCCCTCCTTGACCATCACGCCGAGGTTCTGGCTCGAAGCGGTAATGACGCGGACATCGCAGTTGCACATGGTCGAGGCGCCGACCGGACTGTATTCGCCGAACTGCAGTACCCGCAACAATTTGACCTGCAGGGCTGTGGACATGTCGCTGATTTCGTCGAGGAAAATGGTGCCCTGATCAGCCTTGGCGAACCAGCCGGATTTATCCTTATAAGCACCGGTAAAGGCGCCCTTCACATGGCCAAAAAGCTCTGATTCAAGCAAATTCTCCGGCAGGGCGGCACAGTTAATGGCGATAAAAGGATGCTCGCGACGGCGACTCTTTTGATGCAGAGCCCGGGCGATGAGCTCTTTGCCGGTACCGCTCTCCCCCTGGATAATCACCGGCGCATCGGTATCGGCAACGCGTTCGACCAGTTTCAGGATGTCCATGAACACCGGATCAGAACCGGTAATGGTTTCAAAATAAATATCCCTGTTGAGCTGCGTTTCCAGCGACTCGATTCGCAAGCGCATATTATGGCACTCTAAAGCGCGCCACGCCACCGGTGCAATAAAATCGCAAAACGCTCTTGCCGACCCGAATTGCTCCTCTTTGAAAATGCCGCGCACCGAACGGTTGTCCAGATAGACCACACCGAAACAGTCCCGGTCATGCATTAACGGAAAACACATCACCGACAAAATTTTCAGACGGGTAACGCTGTTGCTGCCGTCGAGTTCATCGTGCTCCAGCGCGTTGCGCAAACAGAGAGGTGCTTTTTCACGCTTGACCTTATCGATGATGGTCCTGCTGATTTCATATTCAGGATGTTTGATATCACGATCAAAATGGCGCGCTACCTGAAAAAGAGGACGGTCGTTCTTGTCGAATAAAATGACCATGCCACGTTCAGCTTTTGAAAAAACGATAAAGCGATCTATAAACGTGGCGATAATTCTCTCAACATCGGCCTCGGTCAGCATGTCGCTGGCCAGGTCATAAAATTGAGCCATCAAATCGGTGGCCAGACTTTTCTTTCTATCACGATTCATTCGAGTCATTCTCCAAGAGTTCAGCTTTCCATATGTTCATGTTTTGTTCACCGCGGATAAAATAAAGGTCATTAGCCTGAATATCCAGCGGTGTATTTGACGGGTAATCTTTGGGATAATTTATCCAGTCCAGACAACGAACAGCCGCAGATTCTATATCATATTTGATAAAAGGACCAAGATTGCATAACCGGATATAAAGAGCGGTATCATCGCAATTCCATAAAAGACGGACAAAAAAGGAACTCGAGAGGTACAAACACTTAACCGTTGTGACATCCCTGGTCATCAGGTCATAAAGGATCAGATCATAGCGATTTGGAAGCTTGTTATCTCTGTTATCGCCAAAAAACGCCAGTCGCAGACTATTATTTGCCCAGAATCCCGACGAGGCCGGCGGCATAACATCAGTAATTTGTCGCTCTTCATGGCTCACCATGTCCAAAAGCCAGAGCCGTATTTCACCGCTGCGATCGGACAGAAAAGAGATGTACCCGCCATCATGCGAATAATGCGGCATAAAATCGGCTGTGGGATTGTCGACCAGCCTCTCAGCTTTCCCCCCATTAACGGATATACGCCAGATATCGGCCTGGTCGCCGCCGTCGGCGTCATAGGCAATCCATTTTGAATCCGGTGACCATGAAGGGGAAAAGGCGTTTTTAACCAGAGTTCTTGCCGTTCCGTTGGGCAGCTCCCTGACCATCAAGGTACGGATACCGCCATACAGGGTTTCCAGTATCATCTTTTCCCCGTCCGGCGATACCGCCATATTTTCAGCGATGCCGGCGTTATAAAAAAGAGGCGTGTAATGGTCAAAATCGAGTTCATCGGACAATGGCGTTTTGCATACATGTTCTCTGCTCTCGTTTTTGATAAAATAGAGCGTTTTGCCGTCTGCAGAGACATCATAGTCCGAGACATCGAATCCATTGGTGACCGCTATCGTTTCTTCGATTTTCTTTTTCCGCCAGTTTATCCCGGCGCGATAGATATCAAAAGAGCCGTTTTTGGTGCTGAGAAAAAAGAGACTTTTGTCGCCATCGGCAAACCGGGGTTGCTTGTACCAGAGGCCATCATCGGTAAGTTGAACTCTTTTACCGGATTCCAGTTCATATAGCCACAGATCGCAAATGCTGCCCTGTCCGCCCGTGGTCACAAGCCACTTTTGATCCGATGCAAAGTCGGCATAGCAAAAACTTGATATGCTGTCCTTAAGCACGGTTCGAACCGAGTCATTGACAAGATTTATGATATTCAGAGTACTCGGCTGATTTGCCGGAAATGATTTACTTGAAGAATAAACCAACCGGCGTCCATCAGAAAACCAGCTCAGACAAAAGCCCCAATAAGGCAATCGCTTCTGCAGAGTCCCGCTGCTGTCAAAAATATCAATAGCATAGATACTATCAACCCGCGTCAGGGCGACCTCCGCCCCTGTAGGCGACCAGGTAACGCCTGAATCCGGTAAACGTCTATCCGTTAAAATCTTATTAATTTTACCGCTCTTCAAATCCAATATCGCCACTTCCGTGCTGTCGCCTTTACCGGGTTGCAGACATTGATAAACTATTTTTTTATCGTCCGGTGAAAGCGCCATGGAATATACGATATCTTCGCTAAGCAGAACCGGCGAAATTTTGACTTGTGGAAGATCAGCAACCGGAACAGGTTTAAGCGCGAAAACAAGCACCAGCAGCAACAGAATGGCAGACAAAGAGGCCCAGAATACATTCCTGCCCACAGAGAGGCGGGTCAACGCGCGACTCAGCCGCCCGACGTTTTGAAAACGATCCTGTGGCTTTTTTTGCAGGGCTTTGGTCAAAGCGCGATTGAGATTTCGTTTGGCCGGAGAATACCCCGAAAATTGCGGAGAATCATTCAAAATCGACTGCATGACCGCTGTGCGGTCTTTACCCGCAAACGGCGGCTTGCCATACGCCAACTCGTAGAGCAAAATGCCGAGTGAAAAGATATCGCTGCGCTCGTCGACAACTTTATTCTCGATCTGCTCCGGAGACATACAGGAAACTGTTCCCATCAATGAACCGACCGATGTCAGCAGCGACACCGGCTTTTTTTGATCGCTTATAAAAGGCATCGTTGCATCGTCGCCGGATTTCAGTTTCACCAGGCCAAAATCCATAAGCTTGACCGTACCGGATTTGTCGATCATGATATTTCCCGGCTTGATGTCGCGATGGATCACACCAATGTCGTGTATAGCCTCCAGGGCGCTGCATAACGCCTGGCAAATACGGGTAATTTCCGAAATAGAAAAACACCGCTTTTCCTGCATCAGCCGGCGCAATGTGTTGCCGTCGATATATTCCATGACGATATAGGGAATCGAATCGATTCTGCCGGCATCATAGATCAGACAGATATGGGGATGCACCAATGCCGAGACCGCCCGCGCTTCCTGTAAAAAGCGCTGCATGTTTTTTTCATCATGATAGAGTTCAGAAGAGAGCACTTTGATCGCTACTGCTCTTTGTAGCTGCTGATCAAAGGCTTTATAGACCACGGCCATGCCCCCATGGCCCAGGACCTGCATAAATTTATAGCGTTGGAAAGAGGTTTTTGAAAAAATGTCCATAAAAGCCCCACCCGGAACACTTTTCTATTGTGCAAATATAGGTATACCCCCTTAAAAACACAAATAGTATTCAGGTGTATTAAAAAAACATCTCTTTCATCAACGGATGGGGAAAAAATCGAACCACAAAAAATATATTTCATTCCCTATTTCAGCACAAAGGTCACTTTCATGGTAACGCGGTATTCGGTCACCTTGCCGTTCTCCACCAGCACCTTTTGTTCCTTGATCCAGGCGCCCTTGACGTTCTCCAGCGTCTTGTTGGCGCGTTCGATACCGACCTCGACGGCTTCATCAAAACTTTTTGAGGATGAAGATGTGATTTCAGTTACTCTTGCAACAGACATGATAAACCTCCCTAAATAAGGTCCAATCAGGTAAACTCTCCGAAACGGTGCGGCAACGCCCGTAAATGTCCGGAAAGCAGGGATTGTAAAGTCGCCAGCGTTTGCTGGTACTGCGGATAACAGGCCAGATTGACCTGCTCGAACGGATCGACCTGCAGGTCATACATCTGGTCAAAATCGAAATAATTGGGAAAATCGACATCCGCAACATAGCGAATACCCACTTCGCCCCAGTCATGCGGATTGGCGCGCCCGTCCCAGCCGATGGTGCGCAATCGGCCGTTTTGGGTATATTGCTGTCGTTCTTTTTCCATAGCATCCACCACCTCCTGTGGCGGACGATTGGCAATGTATTTATAGCGATCCGTTACCACAGCGCGGCTGTAGACGCACTCCAGCAACAGCGACTCTCTCCAGGTCAATGGCCGCTCTTCACGGGCGAGTATGGAAAGGAAACTGCGGCCGTCCACCCCATCACCGGGTACGGCAGCGCCGGCGACTTGCAGCAGCAGCGGCAAAATATCGATATTGGCACAGAGCGAATCGATTTGCCGGCCGGGCTTGATCGTTGCCGGCCAGCGCATCAGACAGGGGACGCGGGCGCCTTCATAACAATTGTACTTGCCGCGGCTCTGATGATCGCTGATAAAGAGAACAAGCGTGTTCTCGGTCAGGTTGTGCTCGTCGAGCTTGTTTAAAATGGCGCCGATACCGTCATCGATCCAGGTGGCCATGGCGTTACGCTGATCGATACCTCTTTCCCGTAGACGCTCATAAATGGTCGAACGCGGTGGCTGAACATCCGGTCTGGTGTCGAGAAATCCGGCCGGGGTCGCCAGCGGATCGGCGTCGCTGAATTCACCATAGATGGCATCGTACTGGCTGTGCGGCACCGTCAGCGGAGCATAGAGGAAAAAGGGGTGATCCTGATTTTGCTCGATAAAGTTCAACGCCCCCTCCACGATCCACTCGACATTGTGATGCTGCAGCGCCCCGGGAAGGCCAAGCGCTTCCTTGTTGCGCAGATAGATGCGTTCGGCAAAATCGAACCCGATCTCCTCCCTGAGATAGTCC
>WJMF01000203.1 GCA_014728085.1 Candidatus Zhuqueibacterota bacterium | reverse complement strand
GCTCCTGATCAGGTTTTTGATCGAATTCAAGCATCGATGGAAAATATCTTTTCCGATTCCACCAAGGATAAATTAATAATCAAATTTATCAAAGAACTCTGTCGCTGGGGAATAGAGCAGATTCACTCTGCTGAAAAAATGTTGTTAAAAATTAAAAACGAGTCATTTCATTCAGAGGCACTTTCAGCGGTAGCGCAAGGCTATGGTCAGCTATCAGATTCGGCTCAGGCTTCAGCTGGTCTTGAAAAGGTCTTTGAGGCGGCGTTAAAAATCGAGGATGGGTATGAGCGTTCAGAGGTACTTTCTGATGTAGCGTCACATTATGTTAAAATTTTTAATTTTGATAGGGCTTATTCTCCTCTGATCAATATTTTTGATGACGATGTTTTTATTGAAACAACAAAAACGTTTTTTCAAATAGTTGACAAACGATCCAATGGAGAACAATACGATTTTCTTAATAGAACGCTCTATCGTATTCTGTCAGTTGCATCACAGCGCAGCCGTTGGGTATTTCTACGGGTCTTACAAGCAGCAATTCCGCAAGTGGCTAAATATTTTCCCGAAGAAGAGGCGCGGTTTGTTCTCGATTTCTTGCGAGAGCAGTGGTTTGAGGAGAATAATGATAAATAAAAAGTAGTGCTTTCAGTATTCTTTCCAGTTGCCGGCGATCTATTGGTTTTGATGAAAAATTGTTTATAGTGCACCACATCCATGGATGAGCCAATGATGGAAAGTTCCATTTCCTCAAGACTTTAATTTTTTTGTATTTCTAAAATAAATCCATTCATTTTCATGAAAACTGGAGCCGACATGTCAAAACTGATCAAAATGCCGACCGAAGAGGGATCGATTATCGTTGAGGTTGAGAGTCCCGGGGACGAACTCGTCAAGGTGAGCCGAAGCGGCGAACGCATCATCGAGGAGACCGGAGAGGCGTTTGAAAAAGTGGAAAGCGCCATCGTCGAGACCGGTTCCAGGTTGAGCCGGGCGTTGAAGAAATTTGCCGAAACCGAGCCCACCCTCGAAAGCGCTTCTCTTGAATTCGGTTTGCAGTTTACCGGAGAGGGCAATATCTTCCTGGTCAAAACGGCGGTGACGGGCACGATCAAGGTAACGCTGTCGCTGGGATTGAAAAAACAGTAGGATGGGCCTGTGGCCCATCAAGCTACCGAGATATACTGTTTTTGAAAAGTAAAATAATTGAAATAAATTTATATCGTCAACATTTTTATAAAGGGGAATCATCATGGCGCTTTATGTTTATGTAACCAATGAATGCAAAGAAGACGCACGGGAACACGCTATCCAAAAGCAATTAAACCAATTCCGAGATCGAATCCAAAAATGCCAACGGACCACGTTTTTTGATAACTTTCCTCCACCTTATCTGAAGAAACGTTTTACAAGACAGCTGCGATTGATAGCCGGAGAAAAAATGATCGGTGAACATGTGGTGGTTGTGCTTTACCGCATCTTAGTCCGAGGGGGCTCGGAATATCCAAAGTTTCTCGACTCACCCAAAAAATATGGCGACGCCTGCTTTTTGCCGCTTGTCTCCGATGATACATTAAAAGAGTGGCTCAAACAGGAAACTGCTGAACCCACTGAGAAAAAACAAAAACCTACAGATGAAGAATTTAGACTTTTATATGGATTGTCGGGTAATAAAGATTTTTTCAGCGGCGATTATTTTATCTACGAGACACAAAATTGGATTAAGGCAGTACGAAATACGCAAATTTTAAACCGATTTAGTCGTACTCAACTTGCCGATGCCATCATGGAGATAATTGATCATAAAAAAAATACGGGTTCTGAAAGTTTGGACAAAGATTATTCTATATTTTATCATCTTTGCACTGAGAATAGAATTCTTGTCCTAAAAGATATTTGTTTAAATAGTGAATATAAAGAACATTTAGACACGGAGGATTTTGATGCAATTAATCGTCAATCAGGAAAGTGTTATCCTGAATCTATATTGGTTGATATCGATTTATGGTCGAATATTGAGGAAGAAAGCGAATCGAATATTGCTCTTTCTCCGGAAGAAATGAAGATATTAAGATCTGTTCATGAGCCGGATCCTGAAGGAGGGTTTCCTCTATTCATCAATGGTGGTGCAGGCAGTGGTAAATCCACGATTTTACAGTATCTCTTTGTCGATTATTTAAGGCTTTATAATTCCATGGACAAAATAGAATTAAACAATCCAATTTACCTGACCTATAGTACTTCCCTTGTGGAGAAATGTCAGCGAATTGTTACGGGATTGATGAAATTTCATTACAAAAATATTTCCGGAAGCCCGGATTTTGATGCGGAAATGATAAATAATTCCATCAAGGATTTTAAATCCTTTTTACTCTCTAAAATTCGTGAAAATGATCAAAAAGGCCTGTTTCCGGTTGATGATGACAGCTATATCGATTATGCTAATTTCAAAAAGAGATGGCATGATCATTTTGCGAATGATCCGAATGCTCTTAAAGATTATGGCCCGGATATTTCCTGGCATATTATCCGAAGTTATATAAAGGGCACGAGTATCGATGATTTTTTAGAAGAGGAGGAATATAAAGAACTGCCCAAAGAAGAAAAGACGGTTACAGAAGAAACGTTTCAATTGGTTTATCATAAAGTGTGGCAGAACTGGTACAAAGACATATGTCAAGTCTCAAACGGTAAACGATTGGGGTGGGATGATCAAGATTTGGTTCGGTATCTGTTGGATAATGATATGGTGGCACCCAAATATCCAGCCATATTTTGTGATGAGGCACAGGATTTTACCCGATTGGAGCTCGAGTTATTGCTTCGATTGAGTATATTTACCGAAAGAACCGTGAATACTGATGTTCTCAAGCGAATACCGTTTGCATTCGCCGGTGATCCATTTCAGACTTTGAATCCAACGGGGTTCAGATGGGAATCGGTGAAATCTTCATTTACGGAGAAATTCATTTACTCCCTAGCCCCTGAATTGAGATTTGGAAATCCGCAGCTTAACTACAAGGAACTGGAATACAATTACCGGTCTTCGGAAAATATTGTTAAATTGGCGAACAGTATACAATTATTACGCGTTTATTTATTTGATTATAAAAACGTTTCCTGTCAAAAAATATGGCATATTGAAGAGTCCTCGTCACCTACCGAGTATTTTTTCGTCGAAGGTCTCAAGGTTCAACAACAAATGAAAGATCAGGATGATTTGATTATCATTGTGCCATGTAATGAAGGGGAAGAGGGTGAATTTGTCGCTCGCGATAAATACTTGAAAGATATCATCCCAATTGACGAACAGGGTGTGCCTCAAAATGTGTTCAGTCCGATGCGTGCAAAAGGCCTTGAATTTCACACTGTGGTATTATACCGTTTTGCCTCTGAGATGCCGAAACTGCTTGATTTCTCAAAAGATCAAACCAATCCTGTAAAAAACTTGAGCATTGATAAAAAGATTCCTCTGGAATATTTTGTGAATCAATTATACGTTGGTGCGACCAGAGCCGAAAAAAAGTTGATGGTTTTTGAGGAAAAAAACGGTATTCAAACGCTTTGGCGTTTTGTCAGCGATGCCGCTTACCAGGATAATATTTTGCTTGCGCATAAGGGCAAGCACGATTGGGAGAATAATTTGGGCAGTTTAATAGAAGGAGAAGATATTGGTCCTAACGCAAAGCAAGGAAAAGATAACGCACAAAAAATGGAAAAGGAAGGGAAACTAAACAGAGATCCGTATTTACTTCGGCAGGCGGCCATGCGTTATGATAGTATTGGCAACCAGAGTAAAAAATATGAATGCAGAGCATTGGCATGTGAATTTGAAGGGGATTTAAAAAGGGCTGGTGAGCAGTATGTTAAAATACCTCAATTTGACAAGGCTCTGGATAGCTATTGGAAAGGGAAGAATTACTCTGAAATTGCAAAATTATCAAAAAACGAGCTCGCGCGCGCTATCGCATCTGATATTAGAGTGAGAATTTGTGATGTTATGGACAACCCGAAAACGTTCTCTGCCATGAAACCAACCTTGAAAATCTTAGAGCAGCATTTTAAAGAGGGAGAGATTGAAGAAGAAGGCAAAAAGAATTGGAGCAAATGTATTAATAAGCTATTGCAAGTCCTAAGACAACAGAATATCATCAAAAAGGTAGAGGAATATAATGAATTTTATAAATTGATTATTTCCTTTGGTGTCGATGAATTGTTGTCGCCGGATTTAATGGCGAATTTATCATATCATGCAGAGCAATATCATGATTCAACAAAATGGTTTGAGCAAGCAGGGGATATTAATAATCCTCATTATCAAAAAGCCAAAATTGGAATTCTGATAGATCAATTTCAGGAACAGCCATCTTCATTGACTGATTCGGAAAAAAGTTTTCTGAGCGATTATTATTTTAGTAAAAAGGCTTATATAAAAGCATTTTCTTTGGATAAGAGTTTACAGGATGTAAAACGAATTGAGAGATATCTCAGCGAAAGTGCAATAGCAGAGCCTAATTTAATCGATACGGTTATCAAAACCTATATACGCTTATTGGTGCAAAAGGGTCGGTGGCTTGAGTTGGTGAATTTGTTTGATATTTATAACAAATCCTCTTTTGTACAGATGAAGAGACAATATGGAGACAAATTAAATCAATATCTAAATTATACTATAGTGGAAATGGCTACCAGCGAATTAGTGGAAGCAGCTGATAATAAAATCAAAGAAAAAATATCGGATTTTTTAAAGGAGTATTTTATTACAAGAACACCGGCAGAATGGCAAGATGATTTAGCCCCGGAAGTGATCGGTTGTGCATTGGAAAAAGCCAACCGGCATATCGATTGTCTTCAGTTTTATGAATCCGTACAGAAATATAATTCTTTCGATTCTGAAACAAAACAGCGGGCTCAGATGCGATGGATCATCGTCAAGTTACGGCAAGCGGAACGAGAAGAATCAATGGATAAGACCACCCGTGCCAAAAAGCATCGCTCTGAAGCCGATAAACAGATGCGCGAGCTTGGATTACGCAAGATAAATGAACCTGATTATCCGGATATTACCGAGTTTATCCCCGCATCCCAACAACAGACCGAGTTGCATGATAAGATTGGAACTGGAAATATTGATGACAAAATACAAGATTTGAAAGCTGGAGATTTACAGAAACGATTTAATATAGAATTAAGTGATTTTCGCTTTACAGTTGACAGAGGTAATAACCGAATAAATATCGAGACAATCGAGAATGCATACCAGGCGGCTGTATTAATTGACGATAAAATTTGCAAAAGTGCGGATGTAGATTTTGAAAAGAAAAATGGAGACTTTGTCGCTGAAAAAATGAAACTTGCTGTATCTTTTAAAAATAACAGGATTTTGTTCAAGTTACAAAATCTGGGTGTGTCTTTTGAGATTGAATGAATGTGGAATCAGATAAAATAGGCCGCTGGCTCATTCTATCTGAAAGAAAGTCTCGGATGAATGAGGTGCATTGAAAAGATGGGCCACAGGCCCATCCTGCTTTTTAATATTTCTTGACTTTTTATACTATATAGAGTATATTTATATGTCCAAAGTCGAAAAAATTTTAAAAAAATGGCAACATAAACCGGTTTCGGTTCCGAAACAGCAAGTTTTAAGTATAGTAGAGCGATATGGCTTTGAAATTGAAAATAAACCGGGCTCTCATATTATTGTCAGACATCCTTCCCTTATCAAAAAAGACCATTTTGGTCCAAATGGAGAATTTACAATTCCGGTAAAAGGTGGCCAAATTGTCAAAGGTATCTATCTGAAAACTATATTGAAAGCGATTGCGATAATCGAAGAGGAAATATCATGAAAAAACAATTGGAAACCTGTATGAAGATGAATTATCCGATTGAAATTAGCAAAATTCCGGATGATGAAGGTGGCGGTTACATGGCATCCATTCCGCAATTGGGAAAATATGCTTTTCGCGGTGACGGAGAAAATATTGAAGAAGCTATTCGTGATTTAAATGAGGTAAAAAAACATCTTTTCGCGAGCTATATAGCGAAAGGAATCAGCATTCCCCCTCCAAAGACCGAGGAAGAAAAGGATTTTTCCGGACGGTTTGTATTGAGAATACCGGCTGAGTTGCATCGGTTTCTTGCGCTTGAAGCGAAAAAAAATGGTTCAACATTGAATCAGTACTGTTTATATTTGCTTACGCGTAAATCCTATCTCTATTCCATACAGGAAGAAGTATCAAAAATAAAAGATGACATAAGCAGTGTTTTTGAATATATCAAAAAAACGGATTATCATCTGGAGCATCCAGTTGTTGATGAAAAAGAAAATTGTTTTCCAATTGATGACTATAAAAATAGTGCATAGGATGAAATGATGTCAAAGATAACACCGGAACAATACAGAAAAATAATAAACGAACTTGAACTTGACGGCATTGCCATGATCAAGTTGAACTCCTATATCAAATACGAAAACCTCTCCCCCAAAATGAACATTTCCATCAAGGATACCGCTTCTTATCAAAATAGCGATAATGGATTTGTTGTAGAAAACAAGTATACTCTGACCTCAAAGAACAAAGATAATATTATCGGCATCAAGATAGAAGCGATTTATCTTATTACCTTTAAATCAATAAACGAAATAGATGATGATTTTTTTAATGTTTACAAATCCATAAGCCTGCCGTTAAATGTCTGGCCTTTTTTCAGAGAGTTGGTCAATTCAATGACTTCCAGAATGAGTATCAGGCCACTATCTTTACCTTTAATCAAAAGATAGTAGGATGGGCCTGTGGCAAATCAAATCATCTTCCGTTCAGCCAAACACCCGTAGAAGATGCCCCATGACAGCATACCCGAAGTTGGGCCGGTTATTAGGGCCCATGTTCTCAAAAAGATAGAGTTTTTGTGTTTATACGATAAATGCATCATTGTTAATAAAAACCGGAGACCCAAATGTCAAAACTGATCAAAATGCCCACCGAAGAAGGTTCGATTATCGTTGAGGTTGAGAGTCCCGGAGACGAGCTGGTCAAGGTGAGCCGAAGCGGCGAACGCATCATCGAGGAGACCGGAGAGGCGTTTGAAAAGGTGGAGAGCGCCATCGTCGAGACCGGTTCCAGGTTGAGCCGGGCGTTGAAGAAATTTGCCGAAACCGAGCCCACCCTCGAAAGCGCTTCTCTTGAATTCGGTTTGCAGTTTACCGGCGAGGGCAATATTTTTCTGGTCAAAACGGCGGTGACAGGCACGATCAAGGTAACGCTGTCGCTTGGATTGAAAAAATAAAGTTTGATGGGCCTGTGCCCATCAAACCTGCGTAAAAAGAAATGGCTTTTCGGTGCGACGCATGTAAATGACGGAATGGGTTTGGAATGACTGTTTTGTATAGATTTATATCAGCTCCGTGCGTCGCACTGGTGGATTATTATGGGTAAAATAGGTTTACATGACTCTTTCTTCCGTTAATTCCATATCCTGTTCGATGGTATCGGCGCTAAAATCTTGCTGATGAGGCCATCCAATACCACCGAAAATTATTCTCACCTTTTTAAAATAATCTTCATCTTTCAATTCTTTAAAGATTCCTTTATTTAAATAGGGTGATGTGTCAAAATAACCGGATTTGCCATTTGATAATGTGATATATAATCGATGATTCTTTTCCGCTTTTATATAAGTTACGTCTACCATAATTTTCCACCTCAAGGGTTCTATTTTAAATAATTCTTGTCCTTCTGTGGCTAACTTCCAGTCTGCCACAAGTTCTTCTTGGTGGATTTCTATCCATGCCTGCACTAGTTTTAGTTTTCTTGAGGGTATGCTTCCATCCAGTATTTCACCCGTATCGATTGATATAACAGCCCGTTCCTCTGCATAATGAGCATGAATATGTGGGGTGTGATGTTATTTATCATCAAAGAAGAACATATAAATAATGATCCCATAAAACATGGAGATAGTGGGCATTCTATTTCCTGTTAGATATTGTCCATTTGATTAGGTGATTAATTTACAGATAATGTAGCAACTCTGGGCTATTATGTCAATAGCAAGTAATCTGAAATTTTTTATTTTAGCTGTTATTTTGAGCAGATCGCCGATTAATCGGATTTAGCCAATGACACGAATGGCTTTTCGGTGCGACGTACGTGTATGACGGAATAGGTTTGGATTAACCGTTTTGTATAGATTTATGTCAGCACCGTGCGTCGCACCTATATCCCGCGTTATAAAGTGCGACGCACCGCGATTGGTTGGCTTGGTTTTTGTTATTAGCTACATCTCTTTTCCCTCGCACAGGTGCGTCGCACTGGTGTGGCAATTTTCGGTGCGACGCACGTGTATGACGGAATAGGTTTGGATTAACCGTTTTGTATAGATTTATGTCAGCACCGTGCGTTGCACCTTTATCCCGCGTTATAAAGTGCGACGCACCGCGATTGGTTGGCTTGGTTTTTGTTATTAGCTACATCTCTTTTCCCTCACACAGGTGCGTCGCACTGGTTCTTGCGAAGATGGGCCACAGGCCCATCCTGCATCTATATTAATTTTCTCCCCATTTCTCCCGTTTTCTCGTCGTCGCCCGTTTGGACTGGCTGAGCTCCATTTTGCGGATGCGCAGATCTGACGGGGTGATTTCGACGAGCTCGTCTTCGGCGATGAATTCGATCATCTGGTCCAGGGATAACAGCTTGGGCGGGCGCATGGTGACGGTGGCTTCGGCGGTGGAGCTGCGGATGTTGGTCAGTTTTTTCTCACGTGTGATGTTGACGTCAAGGTCGCCGCTGCGGTTGCGCTCGCCGATGACCATGCCTTCATAAACCTCGGTGTTGACCGGTACAAACAGCTCGCCGCGGTCGGCCATGGCGATGCTGGCATAGGTGGTTACCTTGCCGGGACGATCGGCGATTAATGCACCGCTGGCGCGCTGCGGGATGGGGCCGAACCAGGCGGCATAGCCGTCGAAAAGCGTGTTCATGACGCCGGCCCCTTTGGTGTCGGTTAAAAAGTGGCTGCGAAAACCGATCAGTCCCCGGGAGGGAATGGAGAATTCAATGGCTACACGTCCATGACCGGGATTGTGCATAGTCATCATGCGTCCCTTGCGGGACGATAGTTTTGTTGTTACGGCACCGACAAATTCTTCCGGAATATCGATGGTAATCTGTTCCATCGGTTCATTCACCTTGCCGTCGATCTCCCTTGTGATCACCTGCGGTTTGGAGATCATAAATTCATAGCCCTCGCGCCGCATGGTTTCCACCAGCACCGCCATCTGCAGCTCTCCGCGGCCGCACACCTCAAAAGCATCGGCTCTCTCGGTTTCTTTGATTTGTACGGAAACGTTGCCCAGCTCTTCCTTGAGCAGGCGTTCTTTCAGATGGCGTGAGGTTAAAAATTTACCCGACCGGCCGGCAAAGGGGCTGTTGTTGACATAGAATATCATCGACAGCGTCGGTTCGTCGACGCGAATGCGGGGCAGGGGCTGAGGATTTTCCAGTGCTGAAATGGTGTCGCCGATTGTAACCTCCGGTACACCGGCGATAGCAACGATATCGCCGGCGTTGATCTTCTCGACCTGTACTTTTTGCAGGCCGTGGAAGGTATAGCAGGCGGAGAATTTTACAGGGGAGAGGATGCCTTTCTCACTGCAGAGGCTATAGTTTCGGCTCATTTCCAGAACGCCGTTGTGCAGGCGACCGATGGCGACCTGACCGACATAGGGATCGTAATCGAGATTGGTGATCAGCAGCTGCGGAATTTGATCGTCGCGTCCGAGCGGTCCGGGGATGGTGCTTAATATGGTTTCGAACAACGGACGCAGGTCCCTGCTGTCGTCGTTGGGCTGTTGGTGCGCGATGCCGGCTTTGGCATTGGTGTAGAGGATGGGGAATTCGATCTGGTCGTCGCCGGCGTCGAGGTCGATAAAGAGATCGTAGACGTTATTGATGACCTCATCGATGCGGGCATCGTTGCGGTCGATTTTGTTGATTACCAGAATGACCGGCAGTTTTTTCGCCAGCGCTTTTTTGACCACAAAGCGGGTTTGCGGCAGCGGTCCTTCGCTGGCATCGACCAGCAGCAGGACGCCATCGACCAGGTTTAAACTGCGCTCGACCTCGCCGCCAAAATCGGCGTGTCCCGGAGTGTCGACGATATTGATTTTAACCTCTTTATACCATACCGAAGTGTTCTTGGCCATGATGGTGATACCGCGCTCACGTTCCAGGGCCATGGAATCCATAATGCGATCCTCAACCACCTGATTTTCGCGAAAGGTACCGCTCTGTTTGAGCATGGCATCCACAAGCGTCGTCTTGCCGTGATCGACATGGGCGATGATGGCGATGTTTCGTATGGTTTCCTTGCGTGTTGACTTTTTCAATCGGGTTCCTTTCAGGGCAATAAAAAGCGTATTTTGTACCTGTATATGTTTTAAAAATTACCGGCTGTAGACGGATTAAAATTGATGCCGGAGCTCATAAAGGCAACCGCTAATATACGATAAAAGTTTCAAAAAGAAAAGATTAATTCTTGCGCCACAAGCATGTGCGGTGCGACGCACCGTGATTTTCTAGACTGTTTTTATATTATTCGCTACGCTTCTTTTCCCACACGCAGGTGCGTCGCACTGGTCTGGTAATTTTCGATGCGACGCACGTGTATGACGAAATGGGTTGGGCTGGACGTCTTGTATGGATTGACACCAGTACCGTACGTCGCACCTGTGTCCCGCGTTATAAAGTGCGACGCACCACGATTGGCTAGACTGTTTCTTAATTATTCGCTACGCTTTTTTTCCCTCATACAGGTGCGTCGCACTGGTCTGGTAATTTTCGGTGCGACGCACGTGTATGACGAAATGGGTTGGGCTGGACGTCTTGTATGGATTGACACCAGTACCGTACGTCGCACCTGTGTCCCGCCTTATAAAGTGCGACGCACCGCGATTTTCCAGACTGTTTTTTTATTATTCGCTACGCTTCTTTTCTCTCACACAGGTGCGTCGCACTGGTGCGCGAGTCGGTGCGACGCACATGTATGACGGAATGGTGCTGGGTTGACCGTTTTGTGTGGATTGACACCAGTACCGTACGTCGCACCTTTATCCCGCGTTATAAAGTGCGACGCACCGCGATTTTCCAGTCTGTTTTTTTATTATTCGCTACGCTTCTTTTCTCTCACACAGGTGCGTCGCACTGGTGCGCGAGTCGGTGCGACGCACATGTATGACGGAATGGTGCTGGGTTGACCGTTTTGTGTG
>WJMF01000202.1 GCA_014728085.1 Candidatus Zhuqueibacterota bacterium | reverse complement strand
ATAAATGATCAAAAAATCAGAGCCCTCTTTCGATTTACTTGAGTGGATTCAAGGACTGAAGAGAGATGCTTTTCAGCCCACGTTTGAGAATTCCGGGGCTTCTGCCGTTACTCTTTCCAGCGAAAAAGTCGATAAATTGCTGCATCATCTTGAACAGACACTCGAAGAAAAAAATCATTTACAACATATTCTCGAGCAGAGCGAAGAGCGCTTTAAAAGTATTGCCGCCAGACTCGATCAGATCCTTTTCATCAACGATCCGAAAACCCGGGACAGCATTTATATCAGTCCCCGGTTTGAGGATTTTTTCGGGATTCCGGTGCAGGGAAACAAAATACCTGATTTAACCCGGCTGGTCCATCAAGATGACCTTGAAAAGTTGCGGAGAACACAAAAACGCTGGCAGGAAGGTGAAACGGATATCGACTACCGTGTGATCAAAGCAGACGGTAGTGTCATCTGGCTGCGTGATCGCATCTTTCCGGTAACCGATTCCCGGGGTAGCGTGCAACAGTTCGTCGGCATTACCGAAGATATTACGGAAAAGAAATTATCACAGCAAAACCTGAGAACATTATATAAAGCTATTGATCAGATCCCTGTTGGTGTGCTTATGATCGACGCAGACAGGGTGATCATCTATGCCAATACCAGATACCGCAAAATGGTCAGTATTCCGGTCGACGCGTTTTTGGGAAAAAGGATAGAGGTCCTTACAGAAAATCAGAAGAGTTTGAATTATGGCCAATTCATAGATAAAACCAAAAGGGAAAACATACACAGAAGCACTGTTATTCGATATGATCATAGGAAAACGAAAAGAATAGATAACTGCATCGTTACCCCTGTTTTTCAGGATGATGGCGAATTGTCTCACTATTTAATCATCCAGGCGGATATTACCGAAATTAAAGAGAGACAGGAAAAATTGAAACGGGAATACGATTCGTTGGAAGATGAAAGAGAGGAACAGGAAAATACATTGATAAATTTGAAAACCTCTCTGGATTTTCAAAAGCTGGAACAGATGGAGATAGAGCAAAAATTGCAGGAATCGGAAAAGTACCGATTTTTTGGCGAACTGGTCACCTCTTTTGCGCATGAAGCAAAAAATCCTCTAAACGCCATTCTCGCCAACAGTGATGTCCTCTTGCAGCGTTTCGAGGAAGTGGCTGAACACAGACCCTTCATCGACCATATTCAAACACAGGTCGAGCGATTGACCGTTTTGGTCAATGATATGCTCGATTTGGGCAAACCGGTGGAACATTACAATTTCGCCAGGTCATCATTGCCCTCTATTCTGGAGGAGTCGATCTCAAATTTCAAGACAGCAAATTCAGAACGACAGATATCTTGTTGCCTCTCTTCGGACGAGCTGAATATTTGGGGTGACCCGGCACGGTTGCAGCAGGTTTTTATCAATTTGCTTAGAAATGCGGCCCAGCACAGCCCGGAAAACAAAGACATTACCATAAAGGTCAACCCGCATTATGAACAGAACAAGGTCAGCATCGAGGTGATTGATCGCGGTAGCGGCATCGACAGTGAAATACTTCCGCATATCTTTGAACCTTTTTATACGACGCGTCAAGAAGGATCCGGACTGGGATTGGGTATCGTTAAACGACTCACCCATCTGCACGGGGGAGATGTTTCTTTGCAAAACAATCAGAATGGCCCCGGTTGTACAGCTACAGTCATCCTACCGCTGCTCAAGGAGGAAAAATCGTGAATGCCAGCATTTTGATGGTGGAGGATGAAAAGTCTGTTCGTGACGCTTATTCCGAATATCTCAAACAAGCCGGTTATACGATTAAGGCTGTGGGGACGCTTGCAAAAGCCCGGCAAGAAATAGCCCGCCACTCTTTTCATGCTATCTTTCTTGATCTCGTCCTGCCGGATGGCAATGGTATTGACTGGATTGCGGAAGTGAAAAAAAAGAACCCGGATGTGGTGGTTGTGGTTATCACCGGGCACGGCGACATTCCCAAAGCGGTAAGAGCCATGCACAGAGGGGCTGATCATTTTATGGCCAAACCGGTTAAACTGGCCAATCTGGACAAATATCTGGCTACAAAGCTTACCGCGAAGCAAGGTAACAAGAAAATTAAAGCTCGGTCCCGCTCGTCGGAAACATTTTATTTCGGTGAAAGCGAGGCGGGAGTGAAACTGAGAGAAATGGCGGAACTGGCGACAAAACATCTTTCGCCGGTTTTATTGCAGGGTGAAACCGGTACCGGTAAGGGCTTATTGGCAAAATGGATCCACGAAAGGACATTTAGTCAAAGCGCTCCTTTTGTTGAAATCAACTGCTCGGGATTGAAAAGCGAGCTGCTGGCCAGTGAGCTTTTTGGACATAAAAAGGGAGCGTTCACCTCAGCGACAGAGGATAAAAAAGGTCTGATCGAAATCGCTCATGGCGGCACGCTTTTTCTCGATGAGATCGTTAACATGAACAGAGACCTGCAGTCGGAATTTCTCAAGGTTCTCGAAGATAAACAGTTCCGCCCCCTCGGCGAGGTCGAAATGAAGCATAGTGATTTTCGTCTCGTCTGCGCCAGCAATCAGGAAATGGAACGCGTTGTCACGGGAAAGAGTTTCAGAGAAGATCTTTACTATCGAATCAATATTTTTCCTATCCAGTTGCCGCCGCTGCGGCAGAGAAAAAAAGATATCCCTGGGCTGGTGGACTTTTTTTTAAAGCAGTTAAACCCGAATAACCTCTCCATTGATAAAGAGGTTATAGACCTGTTAGAGAACCATGATTGGCCCGGAAATATCCGGGAGTTGAGAAATCAGCTCGAACGCGCTCTGCTGGTTGCGGGAGCAAATCAACTGAAAAAAGAGCATTTTGCTTTCCTGCAACAGCAAAGAGTTTCGCCAGGCAATGAAAAAGACCTCGAACGGGTCGAAAAAGAACACATACACCGCGTTCTAAAAGCATGCGGCGGAGACAAAGCGCGCGCTGCCAGTGAACTTGGTATTTCTCTGGCCACCCTCTATCGTAAACTGAAATGATCCTCCCTTTTTCTCATTTTGAGAAAAATTTTTCAATTCTGCGAAAAAAAATGACTTTTTGTTTTTATAAGCCATTATTTTTATTGATTCTTTTTTGTCTCTATTATGGTATGGTAATTGCGTTATAATAGACAAATCAGTAAAAACAGGCAAAGCAAAAAAATGATAGCAATGATAAAGGATATTCTCTTTGTTGACGATGATTTTGCCGCTCTGCAGGCTTATCGGGTTTTATTCAATAAGGAATTTACCATTGATATTGCGGATTCGGTTCTATTCGCCAAGGCCTTGTTGAAGGATAATGATTATCAGATTATGATTACCGATCTGCGCCTTCGGCGTCAAAAAAATGATGGCCTGCATTTGACCGATTATGTCAGACAAAATCATAAAAACACCAAAATCATTATGGTCACAGCTTTTAGCGATGGTGAGATCGAGAGCAAGGCAAGAAATGCCGGCGCCTCTCATTTTTTTGCCAAACCGGTTTCTTTCCGATCTCTGTTAACGGTAATCAGCGGAATCCTTAAATAAAAAAGTGACCGGAGTTTAGCATCTAAAAGTGAGGAATCATTATGGCAGATCAACAGGACCATCATGCCTTGAATACAATCGATCCCGCCAAAGATGATAAAAAGGAATTAAGAGTCAGAGTGCGATTTTTACATATCGATGATCAAGATTCTATCGTCGTTTATCCGACTGATGAAAATCCGGACTTTGAGCGTCTAAAAGCGCTGCTCGCTGCGCACAGGATTCAGTTATTGAATGACAGGGAATCGGAATCGCGATTCAGCAGATTAAAAGAGCAGGGATTGGCTTATCTCGAGAATGACTATCACTTTCAGGTGTACTGCACGGACCGGATTTTGGAATACGATACCCTGTGTTTTTTACAACCAGTCGGAAAAGACAATATTCTTTGTTCCACGGATGAATTTATCAGAAGATTAAAACCCATTGTCGGGACATTTTCAACAATTAAAAGATAATTATTAATTATGAGTGAAAATAAAATGAGACGTAATGGCAGAGTAATCGCAGTTGGTTCTGAGGATGATGTGGCAAAGCGGCTTGAATTGCTTTACCGGGATCAGGGGGTAAAAGTCTTTGATTCGCCTTTGAACCAAATCATTGCCCAGCTCGAGTCGGATAGCATCGATGTGGTGGTGTTGACCAGTTCTGTAATTAAAAAATCACGGGAAAAATGGCGCCAGTTTTTCAACAAGTTCCGGTCTTCTTTTGTTCAACTTGTTTTACTCGCCGATCCGGAGGACATGGATCTGGCGATCAAAATCAGCGAGGAGGGCAATTATCAGTATAGCAAAGTTCCGGTTTATGACCGAGAACTCAAGGCCCTGATCGAAAGAGCGATGAAGGCCAGGTTGATCGATCCGGCAAAAAACGATGCCGAGGAAAAATTCGGCCAGATCATCGGGCGGTCCCAGGCCATGCGTCAGGTCTATCGTCAGATCGAGCTGGCGGCCTCCAATGATATCCATGTTCTTCTGCTGGGTGAGACCGGTACCGGCAAGGATATCACCGCCCAGACCATTCACGAGCTCAGTCAGCGTCAAGGAGAACGGTTTATACCGGTTAACCTTGCTGCTCTGCCCGGGGAACTGGTGGCGAGCGAACTGTTTGGTCATGAAAAGGGGGCCTTTACCGGTGCAGACCGTCAAAGCAAAGGTAAATTTGAGCTCGCAGAAAAAGGAACTGTTTTTCTCGATGAAATCGGATCGGTGAGTGACAAGATTCAGGTGAGTTTGTTGCGGCTGCTCGAACAACAGGAATTTTACCGTCTCGGCGGTAAAGATCCTATCAAGAGCAATTGCCGTATCATCGCCGCCTCCAATGAAGATCTGGAAAAGATGGTGCAGGAAAACCGGTTTCGCGAGGATCTGTTTTACCGGCTGGACGTGTTTCGGATTTTTATTCCGCCATTACATCAGCGTCCTGAAGATATTCACCTGCTCGTGTTCCACTTTGTCGATCAGTATAACCGTGATTTCAATAAAAAGATCAACGATGTTTCGGCAGATGTTTTGCAGATTTTTGAGGAATACGACTGGCCCGGTAATGTACGGGAATTAAAAAATGTCATTCAGCGGGCGGTACTCATGTGTAACAGCAAGCGTATCCAGGTTCGCCACTTACCGCAGCGTTTCAAGCGCGAAAAGCCGGGTAGCCCGACCATTCAGTTTACCATCGGAACGCCTCTGGAGGAAATTGAACACAAGACGGTTGTAAGAGCACTTGAAATGGCGCAGAACAACCGCACCCGTGCTGCTGAATTGCTCGGTATCAGCCGCAGAGCTCTTTACAACAAAATGGATAAATATGGAATCTGACACCCCCTCTGGAAAAGCTGAAAACCCACAAACATCCGTTGACCGGTCGCTTTCGGGTTCCCGAGCCCGGCCGGGAACCGGCTGTATTGACGATGCCGGTATGGAGCAATTTATTGAAAATTATTGTATATTCGTTCGGCCTTTTGTAGATTACAATGTGGAATAAATCACACGGTATAATTCAAAGAGCTTATTAATTGAAAGACAGATATGAAACCGACAATTTACACGATTGAGGATTATGAACCTCTCATCGGCAAGCGGTCAGTGGAACAAATCAAAGAAAAAGCAATCCCTCTTCAGGATATGCATATTGCCAACGTCAACTCGACCTATTATGGCGGTGGCGTATCGGTGTTGCTCTCTTCGCTAACGATTTTGCTCAACGGTCTCGGTATCAAAACCGGTTGGCGGGTCATACAGGGATCTCCTGATTTTTTTAATATCACCAAGCGAATGCACAATGCGCTTCAGGGCGGCAAGATCAACCTTACTGATCGCAAAAAACGGATTTACCAGGATGTTCTGCTGCAGAACGTCATGCGCAATCATATCGACCATGATGTCGTCATTATCCATGATCCGCAGCCCTTGTTGATGATTAATCACTATCGCAAACGGGGCCCCTGGATCTGGCGTTGTCACATCGATATTTCCGAACCGCATAAAGCACTCTGGGGTTATTTAAAACCGCATATTGAAAAATTCGACGCTGTTATCGTTTCTTCGGATGCGTATAAACAGGACTTGAAAACGCCGCAAGTTGCTATCATGCCGGCAATAGATCCTTTTTCCATTCTCAATCAGGATTTGACCGAGAGTGAAATCGCTGAGCGGCTCGATTATTATGATATTCCCACCGATCTTCCCCTGGTTGTCCAGATATCGCGTTTCGACAAGTGGAAAGACCCACAGGGCGTCATCGATGCATTTAAAAAAGCGAGAAAAAAGGTTGATGCCACCCTGGTGCTGCTGGGAAATGTGGCTACGGATGACCCGGAAGGCGTTGAGGTCTACAAGTCTCTCCTGGATCAGCGTGAGGAACGCATTTTAATCCTGAGCCAGGAAGATACGGCACTGGTCAATGCACTGCAGCGCCGGGCAGCCGTTGTTTTGCAAAAATCGATTCGCGAAGGATTCGGCCTGACCGTGAGCGAAGCCATGTGGAAAGGAACCCCGGTTATTGGCGGCGATGTCGGGGGTATTCGATTTCAGATCGAGAACGGCAGAAACGGCTTTTTGGTCTCATCCGTTGACGAAGCGGCCGAACGTATTGTTCAGGTGGTCTCCGACAAAAAATTACGGGAGCAAATGAGCAAGGAAGCGCATGAAACCGTCAAGAATAAATTCCTGCTCTCCAGATATCTGGAACAATACCTGGATCTATTCCTCGCGTTCGAGCCTGAATTCCGACTGGTTTCAGATAAACTGAATAACCCTAAAAATTCAGCCTGATCCGTTGTTTCTAAAAGCACAATCTTGTCTCAAATTTTAATCTACCCGGATTAAAAATTCACAATCCATTATTCTGTTTTATCCGATACGGAATTATTTAACTGACCCTAGTGAAAGGATAAGCAATGTTTGGAAAAAAAATCAAACTATTTAATTTATTCGGTTTTACGGTTCATATAGATCTCAGCTGGCTCTTTATCGCTGTTTTGATTACCTGGTCGTTGGCAAAGGGTGTTTTCCCCAACGAATATAAAAATCTCAGCAATACAGTCCATTGGTACATGGGAGCGGCCGGTGCCCTGGGGTTGTTTCTTTCCATAATTTTTCACGAGTTGAGTCATTCTTTGGTGGCGCGCCGGTTTGGATTGCCTATTGAGGGTATTACCCTTTTTATTTTCGGCGGCGTTGCTGAAATGCACGATGAACCGGAAACACCCAAAGCCGAATTTTTCATGGCGATTGCCGGCCCTATAGCCAGCATTTTGATCGGTGTGCTTTTTCTGGGCGTTCGTTTTGTCGGAGAAACCAGCGGCTGGAGCACACCGGTGACCGGTGTGGTCAACTATCTCGCTATTATCAATTTTATTCTGGCCGGATTCAACTTGCTGCCTGCTTTTCCGCTCGATGGCGGGCGCGTGTTGCGTTCAGGACTGTGGAAATGGAAAAATAATATCAAAAAAGCCACCCGTCAGGCCTCGGCTATCGGTAAAGGCTTTGGCACATTGCTGATCGTATTGGGCGTTCTGCAGTTTATCGCCGGCGGCATTGTGGGTGGTATATGGTGGTTCCTTATCGGAATGTTTATGCGCAATGCCTCACAAATGTCTTATCAGCAGCTGTTGGTGAGGAAAGAACTGGAAGGCGAAAGCGTTGAGCGCTTTATGAATGACGATCCTGTTACCATCTCTCCGGATACGACGATTCGGGATTTGGTGGAAAATTACGTCTATAGACATCATTTTAAAATGTATCCCGTCGTAGAGGATCATAAACTGGTTGGCTGTATCAGTACAAAAGAGATCAAATCCCTTGATCGCGATCGATGGGACAACACCACAGTTTCGGATATCGTTAGCCAATGCTCTGCCGATAATACCATTGATAAAAACACAGATGCCATGCAGGCCATGTCGATTATGCATAAAAGCGATAACAGCCGTCTGATGGTTACCGAAGGCGATAAATTGGTGGGAATCATTGCCCTTAAAGATTTGCTCAGGTTTTTATCTCTCAAGGTTGATCTGGAAGGCGAAGAGAACGACTAGATATTGTAAAACGGGCTTTTGTATCATCACGGTTGAACAAAAGCAGGAATCAGCCGATCCGGTGTCGGGTTTGCTAAAACACCCGTTTTACCAGTGGACTGTTGGCTAAATCTTCTGAAACCACGAGACTCGTGTCCTGATCGGGCAACAAGTCGATGCCGGCACTTAAAAAGGAGCGATAAATGAGCCGGCTGCACCATAAACTTTTATCCTCTTCCATGGCGGCAGGCCGAAACCAGCCGAACAGTCTTTGTGGAATCAGTTTGAACATGGCGACATGATCAATTTTTGCCCTGTGCCATTTCAGAGCCTCTTCAATCACCCGGGTTTTTTGGTCCCGGCTGATGTCCCTTGTCCGATAAATCGCATATCGTTTTTTGCTGAATATTTTACCCGGTACTTTATGAATAACCACACCGTGATTCGATGTGGTATGCAGAATTTTACCATTGCCGATATACAGCATGCTGTGCACATAGGTGGACCTCAGCATGAGTCGATGCAGAAGGGCAATAAATGACAGACGTTTGAATGCCGGACTGGCGACGATGATATCGGCTTTGTGCAAGCGGCTAATCACTGCCCGCCTTTTAAAACGGCTGACCAGCCGCAGGAAATACATTTTTCTCGAACGAAAAAAGTCAACGACCCTCTTTTTGAATCGCTGACTTTTTTTTATAGCTATTTTCAAGATACTAGTTCACACTTTTTTCTTCCAGTTTAAAACGATAACCGCGGCCGGCTCGAAGAGTTGAAAGGTAAACGATTCGGCAAAATAGAGTCTCACTTTGTCCATCACATGCGAGTGATAGCCGACAGATAAATCCTGTCCAAGCACGAGACGCATATCGCCGCCGCGTTGAGAGATGATATAATTTTCCTCCAGCTCATCATTGAGTATGATCGAGCCGCCGAGCATATCTTTAATGCGCGGCAAAATGGGATAGCCTTTTACATAACCGGATATATATTTCCACAAGTCGGTTCCCATCACCATTGCATAAGGCCCCTCAATTGCACTTTTTTTAAACTTAAGCACGGCTTCTGTCAGGGAATTCATAAATGCATCGGGCTGGCCGGAAAAATTTATAACATCATGGTCTGTACCTTTTTTAAGGCCGCTAATATTGGCAGCGGCAAAACCGTGATAAACGGCATCTTCTTCAAATTTGGCGATCTGCCTGGCTGCTTCTTCCATAGGATCGAGATTGATATCCTCGTTTCCGCGCTCTATTGAGTCGAGCTCGTTCAGATCGAGATCGAAAAACGATCGTACCTCCACCAGCGGCTGTACCTGATGAACGCCGTATTCAAGCGATTTACCCGGCTGCTTTTTGGGGTATTCCAGCTTTCCGGTTGCAAGCGAAGCTTTTTCCCAGCCCCCGGGTCCTTCGACCTCCACAACTTTTCGCGCTGTTAGTCTTGATTTTAACACGATTTTCGCTTCTGTATCGATAAACTCCCACGCTTTGTCGGTCAAGGGGGCAAGATTGCGTTTAAGCATATCCATTTTATCTTCTCCTCGATTTATCATTTATTATTCTTTTAAATTGCCGATGCCTAGATTAAAAGAGGCCTGAGGTTTTCCCGATTCGCTTTCCGATTCCTCTCCCTCTTCGAGTTCCGTAATATCGCCTTCGGTAAACAGGTAGGTTCTCAGCTGTTCCTCCCAGCCGGGCATATTTCTTCGCAACCATTCGATAACCATACAGGCATGTTCAATTTCTTCCTGTTTATTGTGTTCAAGAATTTTTTTGAGATGTTCATCATTGCTGCCGGCCACCCGCTGGTGGTACCAGTCGACCGCTTCAATTTCTTCCTTCAGGCTGTTTAAAGCGCGTGTATAGTTGCGGTCCTGCGCGCTTAATTCTTCCGTTGGTTCATGATATTGGGCCATGTTTCCTTTCCTCCGTAATAATTATAATATCCAAATAATTTTAAATTTTTTGGGGCTGGAGCCGGTTTTCAGTTCAACGATATCATTGACCCGCTTGCCCACCAACACTTTGCCGATCGGTGTGTGCACCGAGAGGGCGTTTTTTTCATCCGTTTCAGTGACCTCATCAACGAGCTGAAAAATCAATTCTTCTTCAGAATCCACTGCTTCGAGTTTTACGCGGTCACCGGTATCGATGGATTTTCGAGGCCGGCTGCCATCTCTGATCATGGGACTTTCTCCTGTTTATTGCTGATTTCACCCTGTCATTATTATAATATAAAAGAATGCAAATCATATGCCAGGCAAAAATTGAATTTTGCCGCGTCAACAAGAGTTTTTTCGCTCTAATTTCCTGTTTTTTAGTGGAATTTATCGTTAGCCCCCTGAGGTATACTCATACGGGTCGTGTAAGTGCTTTACAAAGATGACACAAAGCATTGAGGGACGTAAATATTATTTACAGTCGCCCTTTACCTCTGCAGGCGGATCTGATTGTGATCGATTTCGTCTCCGATGAAGATGGCATTTTCATCAGCTTGATGGCTTCCGGTAATCATGATATCCGTTGTTTCGGTGCCGCTAAAGCGTATAAAGGGTTTTATCATGCTGCGAAAGCATCCTCTAACCGATACGTGTTTGCTGTTGTGCAGAGTTATCTCCGGCGCATTCTCGTTTTTAGCGGCCTGAAAATTATCGATGTATAAATTCGTTACATGTTCACCAGCCAAAGCGGGGCTGTTGGTATTGCGAATCTCTACATCGATCAGATCAATATCGTATACATATTTGCACGTTATCCCCTCTTTTGCTATGATGGTGATATCCGAAAAACGAATGTCCTGCAACGGCATCTCTTTCAGCCCCACCAGATTACCGGCTTTTTGGCAGTCTATTGCCGTGATATGCTGCAGATGTATATTTCTGAACCGCGGTGTGCGTTCACTCACCGTTACTTTGTCGGTGCCTTCCCGATAATGCATGTTCATGGTAAACGCTTCTGTTACATTTTGCATCACAATATTTCCCATGCGAATATTTTCCACAATCCCTCCCCGTCCTCTTCTTGTTTTTAGGCGTATGCCGCGGTCGGTATTGTGAAAAACACAATTCGATACAACAATATTGCGGACATCTGCAGACATTTCGCTGCCGATAACCACACCGCCATGACCATGTTTCATCGTACAGTTGTCGATGACGACATCCTCGGTCGGTATACCGACCCGGCGGCCATCCTCGTCCAATCCGGATTTGATCACAATACAGTCATCACCCACATCGATGTAACAGTTGGTGATACGCACTTTGGATGAAGAATCAATGTCGATGCCATCGGTGTTTTCAGATTTTTCCGGACTGATAATGTTGATATCCTGAATGATAATGTTGCGACAAAAAACCGGATGGATATTCCAAAAGGGAGAATTCCGCAGCGTGATTCCCTCGATCAGTACATTTTTGCAATTTTTAAATTGAATCATCGGAGGGCGGAAATGATAACGGGCCCATTCCATGTATCCGCCGTGTATATCCTGGTTCAACAGGGCAAACTGTTCTTCCATTTTGTTTTGCGGTTTATAGTTCTCCTGTTCCCGGGCCTGATTAAAGCGGTCCCACCACACTTTTCCCTGTCCCTCCAGAGTACCACGACCGCTGATGGCAACATTTTCAAGACTATCGCCAAAGACGAGCGGCATATGCGCCCAACACATAATGCCGGCCCAACGCGTTTTGATGGCGGGATAGTGTTGCGGATCCGTACTGAACAAAAGCGTTGCTCCGGCATCCAGATAAAGAGTCATATTACTGCATAGTTGAACGGGGCCTGTCAAATAGACGCCGGCAGGGACATAGACCGTACCGCCGCCTTTGGCTTTACAAGCCTCAATAGTACGGGCAATGGCGCTGGTGTTCAGAGTTTTTCCATCAGCTACGGCGCCGTAATCAGAAATGTTGTAGACAACTGCTGCTGGTCCGGCTGCCCGTGTTATCGGAACCATTCCGAGCAGGACGGCGATGAAGAGTAAACCAATCCGTTTGTATGTTGTCAATTCAAACATGATTTTCCTTTCCCTGGTTATATAATGCGTTTAGAACGCATTTCAATGGCATTCGACATTTTCTGACCGTTCAATTTCAAACGGTCCGCTGCTATCATTAATAATTGTGTTTATAAAGCGTATATGGCGACAAAATTTTGCAAAAACGCCTTTTTCGCTATTGGTAATCACCACATTTTTAAAGCGGATATTTTCTATATAGCTGTCATTCAATCCCTGCAGAAAAATAGCTTGCTGTGCACCGTCGCAAAAGATATTTTCGAAATAGAGGTCCTGGTAAACAGGTGGCAGCGCTGCTGCGTCACCCGAATCATATGCCGTATAGTCCATATTGATTGTGATGGCTTTATAGATCATATTCGACATGGAAACATTTTTTACCCGGATATTTCTAACATATCCTCCCCGCTGTCGTGCTGATTTGATGCGAATGCCATTCCAGGTGCCATAAAAGCGGCAGTCGCGGATAAAAATATCCTCGATCCCGCCCGACATATCGCTGCCGATGACTACACCACCATGTCCGTGAAAAGTCGTGCAATCTGATATATGAATATTTCGGGTGGGTTTGCCGATATTTACGCCCTCGGCATTAATTCCTGATTTCAGAACAATGCAATCATCTTCCGTGTTGAAATAACTGTTGAGCACATAACCGTTTTCACAGGAAGAGAAATCAATTCCGTCCGCATTTTTGATAACGTGGACATTATCGACTTTGATTCCATGTACAGATATCCCGCGGCTGTAGATGAGATGTATGTTCCAGTTGGGTGCATTGATAAAAGTCAAGCCTTCAATGCAGACCTGATCAGCGCACATGATCAGCAATGACCGGCCCCGTTTCCATATTCCCTCCCGCTTCCATTGTGCCTTGCCCAGCTTTGCACCGCCGGCGTCAATGGTACCACTGCCACAGATGGTTAGGCGAGAAATCGCGGTGGGTTGGCGATTTTTGCTGATAAAGCCGGCGTTGAGCAGTGCCGGAAAGGTCTGTTTTTCCTCGCCGGCATAGCGCGTGTTGATGAGCGGGTAATAAGCCTCTATATCCTGCACGGCTTTGAGAACCGCGTGTTTGGCCAGTTTGAAGGTCATATCGCTTTTAAGCCAGAGCGGACCGCTTTTATAAATACCCGGGGGGATGTAAACGGTTCCTCCGGGAGGAGAGGCATCGATGGCATTCTGGATCGCTATAGTGTTTAATGTGCTGTCGTCACCCGTTGCACCAAAATCGACAACATTTATTCTAGCCACCTGCGGTTTTGTCTTTACTCGAAGCGAGCCACAGGCCGGCGACAAATCACCGCGGTGATCTTTGCTCCTGACGCTGAATTGATAGCTTTGATGTGCAGAGAGGTTGTCAACCTTAAAATTACCCCTGCTGGTCGTGCCGATCAGGTTTTCCTTCTCGTAGATATTATAATAACGAATTGAGTCATCTCTGCTCGGTTTTTCCCACCATAGAATAACGGAATTCGTGGTTATGGTTTGCGGTAAAGCTATGAGATTGGCGGGGGCCTCTACTGCAGCTGCAGGCGAAACTGTTGCCGGAAACAAGTACATGTATAAACTTAAGACGAAAAGCGTTCGCAAGTTTACCTTCCCTTCATCGATTGTATCTTTTCAGTTGGTCCAGATTCGATTATAGTCTTCCCAGTGTGATCGCATAATTTTCAATTTTTTATGCAACTGATCGATCATATCCGGCCCGAGTAAGCGGTGATACTCTTCATCCTTTTTTTTCGCCCGATCCAGTAAGGATTCGTCTGACTCACTCTGTAAAAGATCGATTAAACGGGCCGTGTTGTCCATTTCCTCTCTGGCTATGCGCATCAGTTCCTGACGGCTCCAGATATCATCCGGACGCAGGAATGGATAGGGTGGATTCATTTCAACCGGTGTGGAATCCGCGAGCGCTTTGAACCGGTCCAGATGAACCTGGTAAGCGGTGGTATTGTCCACATTGTCGATAAGACAGGAAAAGACCTGCAACCGTTTATCCAAAAGACGGTAGGGTGTAGCCTTTTCATTGGAAAGACCATCGGTTAATTTTTTACAATGGCGTCTGGCCAGGCGAATTTCCGATTGCATGGAATGAAGAATGCGGTGTACAAAGCGGTAACCGCTGAATCCTTCGATGAATCGAGTTGCCTGCAGGTCCAGTAAATCTCGAGCGTGTTCTTCACTCCTGGATTGAAATTGGTGTTTTCTATAGTATTCTTTTTCTTCCCGGGTTAATTCCTTCGGGAACGGTACAAAAGGTCTGACCAGCCAGCGTTGATGTACACACCCCAGGATAAACATGGTTCCTCCCATGCTCAAAAATCTGCCCGATGCTTCACAGCGATCGAGGGCTAGCCAAATATCGAGTAAATGCCCGGCGTACGCGGCTCCGACGCGTGATTGTGCAACGCCATGGAGCAGTGACAATCGCTCGCGTTCCAATCCGACCGGGTTTTCCACAAAGGCTTGAAATATTTGCATGTAAAGGTCTTTATTGTGACGATCGCCGAGTGAAACATAAAGTCGGCCGGCATCTGTCCTGTTTGCTTTTCCCAGTTCCCGTACAAACGTCAGGGGCCAGGGAATGCCCGGCACCGGCGCGAAGGCACGGCGATAATAGAGCAGGGTGCCGACCTGGTTTTTGAAACGCGAGGCATCCGGCCCCTCGTAATTGTCCAGAGCCATGCCGGCATCGAGATGCCTGGCGATTTCCGCTTTGTCATCCTCTTTGCTGTTGTACATGTGTACGTCCAGGCTGTTACCCCTTTCTGCGGCCGCGGATTGCAAGGCAGCAAAAAAATTGTAAATTCTCTCTTCCATATCCATGGAACGATACAGAGTGTTTCCGTTTTTACCGGCGTAGAGCCCTTTACTCCACTCAATACCGGCACCGGAATCATTGGTGCGCATTTGCAAGATCTCGATGTCAGGACACTTTTCGATAATATTTCCCATACCTTGTCGGTAAAGCTCCAGAACTTGCGGATTTGAGATCGACGGTGCGAACCGGGAGACACGTGCGCGCATGGGATTGTCCACCTGCGGACCTCTCCAGAGCGGGTGTTCCTCAAAGAACGCCTTCGGCAGCATTTGCGGTTCAAATGTGTGGAACGTGGCTTTGAGATCCAACGAACGCAATATCGCACAACGGTCCTGTAAAATTTTAATCACATCTTGACCGTATTGCAGGGGTATATAGGGCTTTAGCGGTTCGGGCGGCAACAGCTTTAACAAGCCCGGATTGGTGATCACCCAGGCCGGATAAGGATCTTCCGGGGGCTTGAGCTCCCAATAACGAATCGGCAAATCCTCGGCCGTTATGGTGATATGGGTTGCTCCCAGTTGTTTGGCGTGTTCAGCAAAGGATTTAAACTCTTCAAGATCGTTGCTATAGCATCCGAAAACGATCTTGTTGTATTTTGCGAGTACGTTGGAACTGTCGTCTTTTGTTTTACCGGAAAGAAGCGAGGTGGGGAGAAAAAGCAACGAAAACGCAATGGTTAAAACAAGTTTTGTTTTCATGTGATTCGTCTCTATTTCTTTTGATGATTCGTTTAACTATTGGTTATAATGCATTATCCCCGAATTCTTCTACCGACAATCCATGCCGGAGTTGCGGCAGTTTGGTATGCCAATCCATGCCGATAGGGTAGTTCGGCGGGAAATCGGGTTTGTCAAGTTCACGGCATAACGCTTTAACTCTTGATTTATTGTCAATTTGGTGCAACAGGGGTTGCAGGTAAGGTAGATGAAAAAGGGTTTCGCTTTGATAAATGGTCATGGCATCCACACCGGTATTGTATTGCTGATTTGCCAGGTCATAAACCGGTTGCGGATCGTAAAAACCTGTGTTGCGAAAAACACGGTTCCGTTTCAGGTGTTTGGTACCAATGCCGCCCATACAGATTTTATCATGCCGGTGTGCCATGTCGACATGGAAGCCGGTGTGCAGTTCCAAATCTTCTTTTGTGATCGGAAAGGGGCTGAGGATCGTGCCATCGATGAGGTCTTTTTCATACCAGGAGCGCAGATCGAGACCATAGGCGATCATCAGCCATTCGGCGTTATCCGGAATTCGGACTAAAACCGGGCACCTCTTGCCCAGATTTTTTTCCTGCGCGTTGACCGCCAGACGCAATTTTCGCATAAACCCGGTGAGGATATCGGCCCGGTATTGAAACCATTCTTTATAGTCGTTCGGATCGGTTGAGGTGATTTGGTGCGGGTCTACCCCGGTTTTTTCTATAAATGGCTGAACCAGAGCATCATGATAGAGGAGAATCGGCATCTGTCTGGCATAATCGAGAACGAGGGCATCGACACCGAGACGTTGTATTTCAAGCAGAATATCGATGCGTTCCTGCTGTACCTCGTCAATGGCATAGCAGAGTTTATGTCTGATGATCTTACCGCGTTTGCCTCGTTCATAACAGTGCGGATGCTCACTGGCAAAACGGCTGGTCAATCCGGCATGCATCTCCTTTCCATAGTGGCGATTCATGGCCAGGCGGCCATATATGGCTAATTTTTTCTCATGGCCATAATTGATTGCCAGGCGTAAGGGGCAGGTGGTTTTCAGCACCTCTCTGATGAAAGCGTTATGCTCACCCCAGGGCGCAACGTCCTGATGACAAAGCAAGGTGGTATTCGGCAGCTCCGATCGATAAGCGAGTGTAGAGCGGCCGGCGTTCCAGATGATAAACCCGAAATGGTGATCCCGGTGCATATCGATGATCTCTTTGATCAACGATTCACCCGATACCGGCGGTTTTTGTTTATAGGCGATGCCCCATACGAACCACTCTGAAATACCGCCGACAGGCGCCAGACTGTCTGCGGTGGCCAGACCAAGACAATCGGATAGGTCATCACGACTGAGATGATCTTCTCCGCAGGATAAAATAAGGATCGAAAGAAAAAAGATAATTATACAGGCTTTTTTGAATTTTATCATACCAAATATTCTCTCATAACTCAGGGTATTTGTATATTTGCCATCAAAAAGGCAAAGCCCATCACAGCAAGCGCAATAGCGATACAGGCCAAAAATCCGAGATACACAGTGCGGGAAGGTTTCATAATCTCCCAGGAGGAGCCAGGAAACAACTTTTCCTGTTCAAAGCGCTGCGGATTTTGAATAGAGCGTTTCACCTCTTCTTTATCGTTTGTATCGTCCCCTTGTACCGGCGTGTGGAATTTGCTGTAAAACCGGTTAAGGATGTTTCTGTCCACAGGCCTGGTAACAAGACTGATCAGCAGCATGAGCAAAAAGGGCATAATCACGTCGAGCGCATAGGAAAGGGTCATCAGGCCGGAGCGTGAAAAGTGGCGCAGATCGATTCCGATCATGTGTAATGCCAGCAGATTCGGATAAATTTTGCCGCTTCCGCGCCGGCGGTTCATCTTATCGGTTTCCTCTTCAATCTGTTCAAACAGTACCGGTGTGGGAGCGATGCGGTGTTTTTTGGTGATCACATCGCCGATCTCATCAGCCAGGTCGAGCTCTACATCCTGCGCAGTTGCCCCCGCCCTGATTTCGATCATCCTTTCCTGGGTATAGATTAGCAGGGAGGGGTGGGTGGCAACAGCATCGACTTTGGGCAGCACGCCGGGCAGGACCACGATCATCAGACCGGAATAGATGACGGCGGTCAGGGCAGCCGGTTTGCTGCATTTTTTCCACAAAATGCTAAGCCAAAAAACGGCACCGTAGATAATCGGCAGCTGCCAGATATATTTTATCAAGCTGAGAACGTTGTTAAAATAGAGGCTGAGTGTAATAGCGCCGACGATCATTACAACCGACACGGTTCTGCCCACCAGAACATAATGCCGTTCCGGGCGGCCGGGGAAAAGGGGTTGATACAGGTTTTTGGTAAAGAGGGCCGATCCCGATATCATAAAGGCGTCAGCACTGGACATGGCCGCCGCCAGCAGACAGGCGATCATGACGCCGACAAAACCGGGTCCCAGCAATTGACTGGTGGCATATCCCCAAATCATGTCCGGATCGCTGACCGCCTTACCAAAGAGGGCAAAGGCCAGTACACCGGTTAATCCCCACATGATGGTGACGAATCGCTTTAAAAAGTTGCCAAACACCAAACCGATTCTGGCCGACATTTCGTCACGGGCACCGCCGCCGCCGGTGGCAAAGATGTGCGGTTGCGCGGCAACCCCGACCATGTTCATGACGATCAGGGCAATAATATAATACCAGGTGTATTCGCTGGTTTCCGCGGAACCGATAATGTTGAACATGAATTCCGGCGTTTTGGCGTGCAGGCCGGAAAACCAGCCGATTTCCGCCAGACCGGTGGGCAGGAGCAAAACAGATAAAATGATGATCAAAATGCCCTGCAAGGTATCGGTCCACGCCGCTGCGAACAGTCCACCCAGCACGCCATATAAAAGCACGATGAGGGCAATGACCGGTACGGATTCACGCGGGGTGATATAGGAATAAAAGGCGCGGATATCGCCCTCTTTTACCTGTGCCGAGAGTTCATAAAGACGGCTTTTGTCATCTTCGTCAAGAACCTGTTTACGGGAAGAGAGGTCCCGGTATTCCTTGTAGCGTTGCGATGATATTTTTTCCTTTTGGCTATATTCGGATTCGGGTTTTACGGTAACGATCTCGACGGTTTTTCCGATTGCGGTAAATCCGATAGCGATATAAAACATAAACCAGAGTAAACCAAAGACGACATATAAATTGGTCAGCCCTTTGCTTTGAAAGCGTTCCTCAAAATAGTCGCCGCCGGTAATGACGCGCAAGCGGCGGTACCAGGGTGCAATGATCCAGTAAAACGGGGTGACGAAGAGCCACAGCAGCTGTACCCAAATTCCGGACATGCCGGTGCGATAGGTTTCCCGCGAGGCGGTGATGGCGGTATCCGAACTGGTGCCGGCACCAAAAGCAAGAAATACCGAAACCAGCTTGCCGAACTTTCGACCGCCGAGAAAAAAGTCTTCTTTGTCCTTGATGCGGCGATTGGCGATGTAACCGATAAAAACAACGATGAGAAAATAGATCAGAATTGCCAAAAGATCCAGAATATGCAGTCCCAACATAGAAATACTCCTTGACGCGAGGATAAGCGAACTAGATGTTTTTGATCGAGTTGTAGATTTGCTCCTGTTCTTCGGGAGTTTGACAATAGGTGGTAATGATCAGCTTTATGCCCGGTTGTCTTAATATGTTTACTTTGTTTAGCACCGTTTCCGGATTACCGACAATGCGGGCATTTAGACAAATACCGCTGCCGGCAAAGGCCTCTGCAAAAGGTTGTGGCGGGTTGGGATCCGGATCGGTCTGTTTTGAAAAAGCAGCGTCGACCATGAGCAGATTGGGAATTTGTTTTACGGCATCGATTTTGGCGGACCAGTTGCCGCAAGAATGAAAAACGGCACCGCCGAACAGCTCGCCTGCCCGGCCGGCATTCGGCGCTTCATAGGTCAGGTATTGATTATCCGAGATCATGATAGCGACATCGCCACTCATGCCAAGGCCGTTAAAAACACGACTGCCGGGAAAACCATGGCCGGGCCAAACCAGGGCATCGCCTATGAGCTCTTTTTGTTTTTGACTGAACTCTATGGTAAAGTCCGTAATAATCGAAAGCAGTTTTTGCATCCCCTCGGGATTGTCGAACAGCTCCATATAAAAGCTGTTGCTTTCAATGAGAAAAGAGGCTGCGTTCAGTGCAGACTGGGTGTCCGTTAGTGATATGGGTATTTTCCCTTTTGTTTTTTCGAGAAAGTAATCGATCATATTCAAAATATGACCGCCGATGGGTGTTTTTTCTATTGCAACGATGTCTTGAGCCAAGGCCTCCTCAACAGAGCTATATGGTGCGGCAATCGCGGGTGCATTTCCGGGTTCCCATTTGTATTCGATTCCAAAGGCGCCGGCGGTCACGCCGATGCCGTACCACGGTTCGAGAAAATTTGCCAGGTCCGCCTTATACTCCATGCTTTTGGTCAGAGCGCCAAGTTGCAGTGCCAGCGACTGTTTCATATCACGACAACCATCCGAAAAAACAGCAGGTACGCGAAAGCGGCGATACACAGCAATACCTTTATCCTTTTGCCAAAAATCACGGTTAGACTGCAACAGTGCCTGTTCATAATCGATATAGCGCTCGATATCGAATTTCTCCGGATCAACAGGGTCGACAAGAGTGCCTTGTGAATCGTTTAACAATGTGTCGAATTCTGTCTCGTTCATTTTATCCTTTCAATGGACTCATTGAGACGGGTTCATCAAAGCTTAACAATCGGTAAAAAAAAATGTAATAACCGCAGAGAGCGCTGAGAAACGCTGAGAAAAGATATTAAAAAATTGGTTTGTAATTGATATCAAATTTTTTAAGGTCTCAATTATCTCTGAAAAATTCTGAAAATTTACAAATACTCTCAAATATTAAAAATCTTATCCAGCATTTTTTCTCTCTTCTCTGTGTTCCTCTCCGGTTTATCAGGTTATTTTTAATTCACAATACTCTTTTTGTATAAATGGATTATTTCAACAATGTCATTTTGATCACCGATCGTTGTGAATTTGTTTTTAAAACGGCGTAATAGATGCCGCTGCTGACGATTTTTCCGTTTTGATCGCTGCCGTTCCAGGTCAGGTTGTGAAAGCCGGCCGGACAAGAGCCGTTTTTCAGGGTGTTGACCAGACGTCCCTTCAAATCATAGATTTGCAGGCTGATATAGCTTTTTTGCGGTAATTCGAACTCTATTGTTGTCGAGTGGTTGAAAGGATTGGGATAATTTTGCCTCAGCAGCGGATTCACGGGCAGTTTTACCGCCAGGTGCTCGCCAGAGATGCCGGTTTGGGGCGTGTTGGGATCGGTTTGATTGAGAAATTCCTCGATGTTTGTATAGACATCGCCGTCATTGTCGAGATTGTAATCCGATTTGTCTGCCGGATCGAGACCGTGGAGAGTTTCCCAGTCATCCGCCATGCCATCTTTGTCGGCGTCGGCATAGGGCGTACCCGCTTGCAGCTGCGGCCAGCCGCCGACCTCGCTTTGAGAATCGATGATCGCACCGGTGCCGTTGCGCACGCTTTCGACCATGCGAATGTCGACAGAGTCCCGTTTCGGCAGCGAAGCGCCGCCGTGGCACAGCACTTTGGCCAGAGCGCTGTCCGCTGAATCCGTTGTCATGGGCGGGGTGTCATAAGGCTCGTTTGCTTTTGTAAACTGATTGCCATCGATCATGCTCCAGCCGCTGTTATAATCGTTTATAACATTATCTTTGAGATAAATACCCATTATATCGGAGTTATCGGTATCAAATGCTTCCGCGCGTACGCTGCTACTGGTGGAAGGTCCGGTGCGCAAATAGTTGCCGATATAGTTCATCTTTATTTTGCTGTATTCTTTGACGGTATAACCGCATTTTGAGCCCCAGTTGTAAATGACATTGTTGCGAAAATCATAGATCAAGCCGGGCAAGTCGAGGTTGGCGGTAGAACCCGGGCGTGGATTACGGCTGCGATGATGCGCCCAGAGGTTATGGTGTTCTGAAATACGGCCGTCCTCGATATAGGCTACCAGACCACCATAGCCATGTGCACCTTTCGAGTGCACCGAATTGTTCAGGCTTTCGGTAATGAAACACCACTGTACCGTTACGCTGTCTGCATGGGATATCGACAGGGTTTCATCGATAGACCAGCTGGTGGAACAATGATCGATAACGATGTTTCGGGAGCGCACCACCCAAAGGGCATCGCCTTCATATCCGGATTTGTCACCATGGCGCAGGCGCAGATAGCGTATAACCACATCGCGAACGTTACTCAGGATCAGGGGATAGTTTTTCAAACAGATACCACCTCCGGGTGCGGTTTGGCCGGCGATGGTTATGTACGAGTGGTGAATTTTCAGCGGGGATTGCAGTTCGATGGTGCCGCCGACGCGGAAGACGATGATCGTATGGCTCGACTTGACCGCTTCTCGCAGACTACCGGGACCGGAATCGTTGAGATTGGTGACAAAAACCACATTGCCGCCGCGGCCGCCGGGGGTGTGGCTTCCGTACCCCTCTGCACCCGGAAAGGCCGGAATCTGAGCTGCCAGGAGAATAGTACCAAAAGAGAGAATTATCAGGATTAAAATGTGTACCTTTTTCATGTTTTACTGCTCCTTTTCTGCTTCTGATGAGGAGAAAGACAATGAGATAAAAACTTGATCAGATCCTTATAACGACCCGTCACATGGTCTATGTGTTCTGCATTTTGCCGATCCCGGATCAAGGGGGGATCTGGAAAAACAGCCGGTAACGGGAGTAATTGATCCTTCAGATTATAATGATACTGAGAGCGTCATGCGCTGTACGTTATCGAAATATTTCATCTTTGAGATGGCATAATCGAATTTCATTGCTGCCGCTCCCAGGTTAAAGCGAACTCCCAATCCCCCGGCCACATCCTCGATATCGTAATTGATCTTGTAACCGCCGCGGAGAAAAAACAAGTTGTTAAAATTATATTCTACTCCCATGTTGACGCGTTCCATGCTGTCATTGGGGTGGAGTCCCTCAACAGCAAAGGTCAGCCGTTGGTTGTCCAGGTCCGGGGAGATGATTTTCATAAGGTCGACCGACAATCCGATGGTATAGACCAGCGGCATGTAAAATCCTTCATTGAGATTGGGAAAAGTCGTTTCGCCGGAAAAATTTCGTACCGACATGCCCAGGGTGAGGTCCTTATAACCGGTGCGATAGAGTGTTCCCAGGTCAAAGGCGAAATTTTCGACTGTATTATCGGATACTTTTTCCTGGCCGCCGATATCGATGAGATTCTGACCCATGTCTTCATAAACATAGCGCGCATGTGCGCCGATGTTAAAACGGTCGGTAACACTAACCGCATAGGCGATACCGACAGCATAATCGGAGACGCTGAATGTTCCCGTTTCTTCATATTCAAAGCCAACGCTCTGGCTGCCGGCAAAACTGACGGTTGTGCCCAGTAGAGTGCCATAATCCATATTGATGGCACTGAAACCTACTGTACCATAACTGCCGAGGGGGATGGCCAGCGCCAGGGCATTGTGCTTAATATCTGCGATCCAGTTGGTCTGGCTCAATGCCAGCGCAGTACGGGACAGGGTGCCGAGACCGGCAGGATTGTAGAAAACAGAGATGACATCGTTTTCGACGGCGACAAAGGTGCCCCCCATACCGGCGGCGCGGGCGTTGCCGTCGATTTTGAGAAAAGTCATTCCTGCCTGTCCGGTTTTTTTGCGCATTTCCGCTGTGAGCGGATTGAGCAAAGCCATTATGATTAGAAAAAGTATGAGAAAATTTATTTTATATCCAAGCATGGATTTTGCCTCCTGCAACGAGATCGAATTATCGAACGATTACAAATTTTCCGGTGGTGGTTTCACCCGATTCTTCATCCTGAATATGATAAACATATAATCCGGCACTGGGGAATAGATTTTCATCGGTCAAAATCGGTGACCAGTGTTCATAGGCCGAATCATCGTTGTGTTCCAGCGTCTTGATCAGATCGCCGGCGGTCGAAAAGATGCGAATGGTACAATGCGTCGTCAGATTGGTAAAGGTGATGCGGTCCCATTCCCCCGGCCATTTTGAGGCTTGTGCCAGGTTAAAGGGGTTGGGGACGACACGGACAGATTCGAGATTGGCAAGACTGCCGCGGTAGGCTCGCGCCGGATAAGTTGAGCGGTTGTAAAAGGGACTGCTTTCCAGAGGTTGGCCGAAGGCGTTTGGATCGTCATTTTCTGAACCATCAGACGCTGCGGTGATACTGTAAAAATAGGCCACGCCCAGGTTGATATCTTCATCCTCATAAGAGGTCTGGGTCGCCGGTATTTCGGCGATGATCTCCATGTCGCCGTGATAATCGCCTTGCTTGCGGTAGACCCGGTATGTTGCCGTGTGCAGGGACGGCGACGGATCCCAGGTGAGCACAATTTTGCGTTTTCTCGATTCGATTTTCAGATTTGAGGGCGGCAATGGTGACATGGGAATAGAGAGCCCTTTGGAAAGGCGGTTTTCCCAGTTCCATTTGGCGCGTCCCACCACGTTGAGCAGTGAATCGCGCGAGCCGGCGATAAAGGCATTTTTTTCCGCGTCGCTGATTTCGCCGTCAAGCCATTTGCGACCGATTTCTTTGCATTTGGCGGTGGTCGGGCCGCTTACGGCATGAACGAAGACAAAGGTCAGAGAGTCATAGGGTTCCATGGTGTAAGGGCCCATGCCCATCCAGGCGGACTGCATATTGCGCACCGGTTGTTGCGATTCATCTGCCGGCGGCATTTGTTTTTTTTCGCCATTGTTGAATATATAAATATATTTATCCTCTTTTAACCAGCCGGCAGCTGTGCTCCAGTCGCCGCGGCCGGTGGTAAAGGGTTGTGAAAAGCCATTTATCGTCTCCTCACCGGTTTCCGGGGCATGGAGAATACCATAGCCGGCATATGCGGCGGAGATGAGCTCGCCGGCATCGTAGAGGTCTTTGGGATCCTGACTGTCATCATCATCAAATCGTTCCGGAAAGGGATCACCACGGTCATCGCCAGGTACCTCGGGATCATCGCCGTCATAACCATACATCACCCTGAGCGTGTCTTCGGGTTCATCACCGTAATAGTCGATATAGCCATCCAGGGTACCGGTATCATCATAGGAAACATTGCCGTCGCCTTTGCCGCAGGGATGCAAAATCATGGAATAATAACCGACAAAGATGTTTCTGATGCGTTTGGCCTCTTCTTCTTCCGGATCATCGGGGTCGCAATCGGTGTTGCCGGTGTTGTAGAGTTTGACAACGCGGATGACATAGTCTTTATGATTGGGATTGGCCCAGGCATACCAGGTCGATTTAGTGATGATGCCGGCGCTCGAAAAGCCCCATTTTACAATCTGTTCGTCTGCAAGAATATCGGTTTGTAGCCGGAAATTGTAGTCGAGTTCATCAACGACAGTGGATTGTTCATTGCCGGCCGGATCGACAACCGTCACTCCGGTTTTGTGTGCGCGGACATATTTTGTTACTTCGTAATCAGGCAGGATAATGCAATCGATCGGTTCATGTGGCTGATAAAAAGCATACTCATCGTCAAAATAGTCGCGATAATCCTTGATCAGGACTTCAAAATAGACACCTGATGAGTTGGTTCTCCATCCACTTTTAACGCGGGGATTATCCTCATGGCCACCGGGCCAGCGAAGATATTTTTCGCGAAATCCGGACGGATGGCGGCTGCCGCCCAGCGTTTCCCACAACCTGCCGACCTCCAGCATTTCCCGCTGCGCCAGCAAAAGGGTGGGGAGCAAAACCATTGAACATAACAAAATTTTATTTATGTTTTTTAAAAACATTCGCCATACTCCTGACAGTTGATGATGTTAGAAAGAGAACCGAAAACCAAACCAGATATCACGGGGCAGCAAGTAGGTGACGTATTCACGTTTGGGCATATATTGATATTCTACTGCATCTCCGGGCTGTTTGCCGGTTTCTTTGATGCGTTTCATATAATTGTCAAATTCCACCGAGCCATCCAGGCCCTGTGCGGCAAAGATACGGGATGGACTGCCCGGGGTGGTATAGGATCCGGCAGAGAGGCCGGCCCCGTATTTCGAGATATTGAAGTTTTTTATGTTAAAGATATTATAAATATCGCAATAAATTTCGACGTTAAAGCGTTTTGAAGTGAACAATTTTCGGTTGAGTTTGACATTGAGCATGTGATAATCGCGCCACTTCCAGTTTTGAACGTGTTCGTCAACGGTTCCGGTGAGGTCCCAGTGAAATTTGGTGCCGCCCCGCCAGTAATAATCCCAGGTCATGATCCAGTCGGCAAAAGGTTCAAATCCCCATAACGACGGGCCGAATTTTTTCGGTGCCAGAAAACTGAGGCTGGCCTTGAGATTTCGTACCGGTTCGATGGTGTTGCGGGCCAGATTCTTGGCCTCGCGCGCTGCATTCTCCTGCTCGATATAGGGGTCGTCCGGCCGGATCTGGTTCGGTCCGAATGAGCCGCGAACCGTAAAGCGGTGTTCGTAATTGATGAATCCCCGCAGCAAGCGGCCGAAATAACGCTCCAGGCGGATCTCGACTCCCTTGGTCTCCTTGTATTCATCATTGCGGTAAGTTTCGTAATAGATAGTGGCGGAGTAGGTATAATCGACCTCGCGCACATCGTCGCGGATATCGTGATAATAGCCATTTAAATTGACGCGAAAGAGACCAAAGTCATGTTCATACCCAACTTCATAGAGCACTGATTTAGCCATGCCCAACTCGGGATTGCCGATGGCTTCCATGCGTTCGATCGAGCCATACTGTACCCAATAGATGTTGTTGGGATTGGGAATGTCGACAAAATGGCCGTAATTAAAGTAAATTTTGCTGTTTATCGTAATCGGATGTGCCACGCCGAGGCGGGGTGAGAGGTGATATTTGAGTGAGATGTCTTTTTTGGGCATTTCAGCGCGAAAGTTAAGCAGGCTTGGTCTCGCCAGTAAATGGCTGTTGGACCAGTTGTCGGTGATGTCGTACATGGGTGTAACCGGTTTCCAGTAATCGAGGCGCAGTCCGGCGTTGACAATAATGCCCTGGAATTCCATTTTATCCTGAACGTAGGCATAACCGTGATGAATTTTAGCGTCCCAGCGTGTGTCGTCGAGTTTACCGACGCCTTCGAATTCACCGCGGTAATCGAGACCATACGCATACCGCCATTCATCGATATCGTCGAAGGTGTGGCCGATACCAGCGCGCATTTGGTGGCGTTTGGAAATCTGGCTGGTCAAATCCAGCTTGGCGTCAAAGGTGAACATGTGCGATTTATCATAGCAGCGCGATGCCACCAGACGGTGCAGCCAGTAACCGTTTTGATCGTAAATAAAGGTTTTGTAATGGTAACTGAAATATTGCGGAAATGCCGGAAAGCCGCGCGTGACACCGTCGCGGTCCTCGAGGAAAAAGAAATCGACGTATTTGCTCGTAAGCCGATCGCGTGGATGTTCCATGGGAACATTGCCGCGGTAGCTTTTATAGGTCCCCTGAACGCGGATATCGTAATAGGTGCGCGGAGAGATCATATGCGTCCATTTGGCGCCCATATAGGTGTTGAACCAGCTGATGTTATTGGAGATATTATCGACGGCAAAGAGGGTGTTGGCAATACCGCTGCGGAGAAAGTTGTATTTGATGATAAAATTTGGATCCTGGATATAATCGTGTTGCTGGTTGATCCTATATCCGGCACCATGATCTTCGCCGTAGAGCCCGAAAATAGAAAGTTTTTTATCATTTCCATATTTCTGGGTGATCTTGAGATTGATGTTTTGATTGAGGACACCGGGTTTACTGAGCTGATAGGCATACGCTTCGAATTTTCGATAGAACCCGAGATAAAAAGAGGTGTTTTTAAACATATCCCATTTCGGCAGCATGGGGCCACCGAGGGTACCCTGGATTGTATAATCCGGGATATCGCCATAATGCAATATCTCTTCCCGATGCTGATAATCCCAGAGTTTTTTGTTATTTTCGGCTGTCAGATTGTAAATATTGCGTGCGGGGTCTTCAGTAAAAGCATTCCAGCCGATAAAATCGGCTTCGCCGTCTTTGTTTTTATCCGGAGAGGGGTCGAAATACTGGAATCTGCCCCAATCCCACCAGTTCTCCGGTCCAAAGGCATAGGGGCCAAAATGTTTCAGAGCCGGCGGGCTGTATTCCACCCGGATAGACCCAGTATATTTTTTTGCGCTTTCTTTGGTGGTGAGGTTGATAACGCCGGCGCGGGCATTACCGTACTCGGCGCTAAAGCCGCCGGTAAGGATTTCGATCTCTTTGACCAAATCGTAATTGAGTGTGGTATAGGGGCGATCATTGCGGTTGTCGTTAAAATTCATCCCATCGACATAGACGGCGATATCCTGTTCTCCCATACCGCGAATCTGCAATCCAAAATCGTCTTTGTTGATGCCGGCATGGCGGGCGATAACGTTTTCGATGCTGGTCGCCGGCGCCATTTCAATATTATCTGACTGGATGTACGATGTGGTAAATGAGACATCGGTGCGCACCCGCTCGCGGTCAGCAACCACGGTTACTTCCTGATCGAATTCCAGTGTTTTTTGACCGAGGTCAAAATCAACCGATACGGTTCTGTTGATGTTGACCCTGACGCCTTTTTTGGTCACGGCATTATAACCGATCATAGAAGCACGGACATCATAGGTTCCGGGCGGAACATTCAAAATAAAGTATTCGCCATCTATGTCGGTGGCCGCTCCCAGGTGTGTTTCTAAAATCTGTACATTGACGCCCGGCAGGGCCTCTCTGGTTTGTTGATCGATAATTTTACCGACGATTTTACCTGTCGTTCTCTGGGCCATCACTGATCCTGCAGCGAAAAGAGTGATGATACTAAGCAGAATGATGAAACGCTTCATATGATTTGCTCCGGGAGTCCCGTTATTTTGCTGATTTTGATAAACTAATAATAATGCGAAAAAAAAGAAATAGTGAGCACAAAAGTTTCCATATCGGTTCAATTGCAAGGCCATGAGAATTTACCGTTCTGTAAGGGGAGAGACAGGTTGTTGCTTTCGTGCTCACTAAATATTTACCGGGTCTACTTGATCAGGATCATTTTTTTGGTGGAAGTTTGATTATCCACTTTTAACTGATAGAAATAGACACCGCTGGGTGCCGGTACGGCGCTGTCTGTGGTGCCATCCCAGCTGATCAGATGCTCGCCTTCGGGCAGGACCTGATTTCCCAGCGTCCTTACATGGCGGCCGAGAAGATCAAAAACCGTCAATTCCACTCTGTTCTGTTTGGACAGGGTAAAGGAAATGTTGGTAGAGGGGTTGAATGGATTCGGATAATTTTGATCGAGAACAAAGGATTGCGGCGTTTTTTCTTCCACCGGCCTACTCGAGACAGCGGTCAGCGGTTGATCCGGTTGCCGCGGATCCCAGGAGGTCAGCCAGATATCATCGAAAAAGAGCGAGTAGGGAATTGGCGTTTCATCGCGATTGTAACAGTGAAAGCGAATATAGCGTACCTGTTCTCTGTCCGTGGGCAAGGCGGCGCTGTTGAGATCGATGACATAGAACTGATAGGTGGTGTCCACCGGCAAGGTGCTGTATTTGATCCAGCTGGCCGTGGCATCGCGCAGATAGATCTTGGCGGCATCTACCGTATCGCTGATGACGATGCTGCCTTTCATATAAAATGAGAGGTAGTTGTACATGCTGAGGTCCTGGTAATGCATAACGCCCTCGTCATCTTCGTATTCGTAATTGTATTTGACATAATCATAGTCTTCGCGAACAGCGGTGAGTTCCATAGCGCGCTTACCGTTATAGGCATCATCCGAGAGTCCGTAATCCGGAAAGATCGTCCAGCCCTCGGTCGAATCGTAATCGGCCTGGCGTGTTTTCCAATTGTGGGCGCGCAAACTATCGATTTCGTCATCCGGTACAACGGTGACGCCCCATTCAAAGTCGTCGACGAGGCAGGCGGGGCCGCGAGGATCTTGTTTATGGACCTGAACATTGTCGACCCACATTTTCCAGGGCAAATCCAGATCTCTGTCCCCACGGCAAAAAATACGGAAATAACGCAGCGAATCGATCATGGTCTTGTCTTCAAAGAGCTCATAGACAATATAGGTCCATTCGGTGCCGAGGGTAACCGGATCGAGCTTACCCCAGCCATCTTCAAAGTCACGGGTATAGACCTTAACGGCGCCGGTGCCGGCATCGATCGGCAGGGATGCCTTGGCCCAGAAGGAGAGATAATTGTACTCGGACCAGTCGCCATAACCCATCGGTAGTTTTTCATAGGAGTATTTGATATAATCGTCGCTATCGCGTTGTTCAGTGATCTCGAGGCAATAATTGCCCTCCATGGCCTGATCGGAAATGGTAATATCGGGATGGCGGTTTGCCGCTTCATCGGCTTTTTCACGCGGTTCCCATCCCTTTGCTACCAGACTATCGTAATAGGCGTTGGCATCAACGCCTTCGGCCCATTCAAAGTTATCCACAGTTTCAATATGGCCATCGAGAGCCCAGGTTGTTGCTGCCGGCAAAATCAACAGACAGACGACAAGCGTGTATACAATTTGTTTAACAGTCACGTTTGGTTCCTCCTCTTTTTTTGGGAGTTACGACGAATTGTAGACAAAAATGATGGTGCGTTATACGCCTTTATCACCTCCTTTGCCGGATCGGGTTTACAAAACAACAAATGAATAGGTTTTTACAAGCGGGATGCGATAAACGATTTTTTTATTTATTATTTCGGCGGTCAGAAGTTGTGGTGCCTTGAAATCCGGTGAATAAATGCGCGCGTTTTGCGGAGTAGCCTGATTAACGACTATTCTGATATCCGCAACCGGTTTTTGATTATAGTTGAGTAGGTGGATTATTGTTCTGCCGGAATCCTGTTGTGAAACCGCGTTGTGCAAAACATATGGCGGTGCCTCGATCTGATACAGCGCCGAGGGCTGCAGAATGCTCTTAAGAGTATCGGCCATTTTTACAGCAGACAGGTTATCCTCGTAATATCGGATGATACCTTTTTTTATTCCGGTGGTGGGTGAATCCAGCCGGCACTGAAAGGTTTCTTCTCGAGCCCGGCGGTCGCCGAAAGCGTATAGCTTTCCGCCCTCTTTGAGCCATTCTCTGGCCGCTGCTTTAACGGATGATGAAAGATAGACGTTTGCTGGAAGAATCGCAACCCTGTATTTTTCCAGAACAGCAGCTGACAGTTCGGTGTTAAAAATGACATCGTACTGGATATCAAAACGCGATAATTGATTAAGCCAGGTAATCAGATCGCGTTCGGTTGTGCCTCCTTCAAAAGGTGCAATAACGGCAACCGGTGCCAGGGAACGGGGATTTGTATAAAAGTGGCTGTATGTTGTAAAGAATTTGTTATAGGTTCCCATGGCATCGAGACAGGAATGGGCATAGTCATCGCCGGCGACCAGGTCGCGCATGAAAATGCCTTCAAAATAGGGTTCGAGGCTGTTGTGGAACATCTGGCATTCAGCCAGGCTCAATTGCCATTTTTCCGGAGCCATGACATCGACCATACGGCTGATGCCGTTATGGCGTTTACCATATTCGACACTGCTGGGACGCCATCCTTGAGAAACCGCATACTGGTATTTAAGAATACCGATGTTACAGACCAGGTCGCTTTCCGGTAATTCGAGTCTGTTTTCCATGGCATCAAATTGAGCTATAAATTCATTGTGGTTTTTTGAATTGGGATAGTATCCGGGTTCATAGCCGTCTTCGGTTGATAAACAATTGGTATATCGCGCCAGCGTCAGAGCGCCCCGGTGCATATTGAAACAGACCAACGGGACGTTGCCGAACGATTTGCTCTCTGCAAAGATGAGATCGATCAATTCATAGATCGACTTTTTGTGTTTTCGCGAACCGATATTGTCGATCCAAAACCCATCTACACCCGCTTCCAAAGCTTTGCGAATCCGGACCCGTTGATAGGGCAACCAGTCGGGATGCTGCGTGTCGGCCATATAACGGGTGATGCCGTAACGGTTATATTTGGCGGCACCATAAGGAATGGGATTACCCTCTTTGTCAAGCGCATACCATTCTGTCGATTCCGGCACATGTTTCGCCACATCCTCGTGAAAGATATTGGCTCCCGACATATAGGCGGTCACTTTGATACCGTGTTTATGGCATTCCCTGATATAGGATTGCAGAATGTCCCATTGTTTTTGTTCGGTTTTGTGTGAGAATCCCACGCTCCAGGTGACCCAGAGCCAGTTAAGGCCGGCTTGTTTTGCCCATTTAACCGTTTCTTTGCCGTAAAAGCTGCTCACGGCTTTGAGAACCTGTTTCGGATCGCCTTCCTGCCAGTGCGGCCAGCCGGAGAGCCTGCCCTTTTCCGCCTCGATCGGACCGCCATCCCAGCGGGCCGTGTGGAATTTGCCGGTCTCAGCCCAGGCGGGCACCAGTTCCGGCGACAGCCACCAGCGGTCCTGAGTGTTTCCGTCTGAACAGGCCAACAAGAGCAGAACTGAAGAAGAGAGAAACAGTAACAAGATGACAGAATATTTTTTCATAGAAATACCCGGAATGAATTGTCGTCCTTTCGTGTATAATATAGAAAAGACAATTCATGATATATAGATAATAACCGTTAAGAACACGTTAACAGAGTGTTATTCACAAACAAATCTATTGCATTTTGAGTTGAAGGCGGTTATATTTTGTAGTGGTTTCTTCTAAACACCGCATTTTCGCAAGTCTCCGGGCATATGGTGAGATATGATCAATAACAAAAGTAAACGACAAATACTGGAAAGGATTTTATCCAGTTCGGAATTCGCTCATTCCGATATTAACCAAAAATTGCTTACCTATCTGGTTGAAAAGTCGATAAAAGGGGAGATTCCCAAGGAAACCACCATTGCCATCGACGTATTCGACAAGGATGCTGCTTTTAATCCGCATGAAGATACGCTGGTACGGGTACATATCTACAAGCTGCGCGAAAAACTGGAAAAATACTATCTCAGCGACGGTCGCGATGATCTGGTTCGGCTTTGTATACCAAAAGGGCATTACGCTGTCAAGTTTTTACCGTTGACAAAAAAATCAGGATCGGCCAAAAAGCTTCGCCTGACCCTGTATGGATTGTTGTCGGTACTTTTGGTTCTTTTTATTCTTGTTTTGACCTTGTATATTCACAACACAAGATTGCAGTCACGTATCGACGAGTTTGCCATTGTCGACAAAGATGATCCCATATGGCATCGTTTGATCGGTCCGTACATGCCGACCCTGATCGTTCCGGGAAATAACTTCTTTTTTGCCATGCAAAGCGGGCTTGTGAATGAAACCATCATAGCCCGTTACACGGAGATCAATTCGGTAAATGATTTTAACCAATTTGTGAAATCCCGTCCGCAGCTCAGCGACAGTATCTGGGTCGGGGATTATGCGTTTTTGGGCAAGGAGAGTGCCTGGAGTCTGAACCATTTGCTGCCTATCTTTTTCTCTGCTCATAAAAGTGTCGAGCTCGTCATTTCCTCGCAATTGTCATGGGATGATTTTCAAAAGTATCACATTGTCTATATCGGATCCTACAAATCTCTGGGGCTGTTGAATACACTTTTGACCAATCTCGATTTTTCCTATACGCTTTATCCGCACCAGGTGGTAATAAAATCGGATGAGGGGGAAGCAAACAAGGTTTATCAGCCGGAAATGGTACGGGATGAGAATTACAACAAGGATTACAATCGCGATTATGCTCTTATCGCCAAGCTGCCGGGCCCGGCCAATAATGATATATTGATCATCGCTGGTTTTTATTTTATAGGGGTTTATGAGGCCACAAAGCATATTTCAGAACCGGACCTGCTTTCTATCCTAAAAGAGTCGCTGCAGCGGCGCCATGGCAAGGTCCCCGAGTATTTTGAAATTTTGCTCGAGATCAGCGGCTATGGCCGCACCGGATTCAGTACAACGCTGATCTATTCGAAAGAGATCCAGTCGAATAATAAAATAGAGTGGGAGAAATAAGGAGATTGAGGAAACGTTAATGCGAACCCGGTTGAGCGGGGACAGCTATCCGATTGTAATAATCCGTTAAAAATACTATTGAATCTCTGGAAAAATTTTGTTATATTATTAACTTTGATACCAGGGTTTATATTGCATAAATCCAACGGGCTCGTAGCTCAATGGTAGAGCAACGGACTCATAATCCGCAGGCTGTAGGTTCGAATCCTACCGGGCCCACT
>WJMF01000201.1 GCA_014728085.1 Candidatus Zhuqueibacterota bacterium | reverse complement strand
GTGCTTTGGCTGTGGAACGATTATAAGGTAATACTGGTCACCGCGATGCTGATTATGGCTATTGCCGACGCGATGGCGGCGGTTGTCGGCAATCGCGCCAAAAAACCCATTCCCCTGGGGGCGGGACTGGAGAAAAAATCTCTGCAGGGTTCTGTGACCATGTTTTTTTGCACTCTGTTTATTACCATAATCACCCTGAATCTTTTTCACAAACCGGACACTCCCGTAACGATGAATTTAGCGGTTTCTCTCTGGGGAGCTGTGTTGGTCGCCCTGATTGCCACTGCCAGTGAAATGGTTTCCAGGTGGGGGTCGGATAATTTGACGGTTCCCCTGTTCAGTGCTTTTGTGATGTATTTTTTTCTCTCCGCCCCGCTGATTGAAAATATTTATTTTTCCGTCGGTTTGCTGATGGCTCTTGTTGTTTCTGCCCTTTCCTATCGGGTGGGTTTTCTGGATTTCGGCGGTTCTGTGGGGGCGTTTTTGCTCGGCACTTTAATTTTCGGCGTCGGAGGATGGTCCTTTACGTTGCCGATTTTAACTTTTTTTGTTTTCTCCAGCGTTTTGTCTCATATGGGTAAAAAGCGTAAAAAGGTTTTAAAAACCGTTTTTGAAAAATCAAGCCGGCGGGACATGGGTCAGGTTTTGGCCAACGGCGGTATCGCCGGACTGGTTTTGCTGATATGGTATTTTCAGGAGTGGCAGGTTCTTTATTTGTTTTTTATCGGTGCGCTGGCAGCCGTAACTGCCGATACCTGGGCGACTGAAATCGGCGTCATGGCGCGGAGCAAACCGCGCTCTGTTCTGAACTGGAAGCCGGTTCCCCGCGGCGCCTCGGGAGGCGTTACGCTTCTCGGCAGCCTGGGCGCTGCTGCCGGCTCTCTGATTCTGGTCGTTGTCGGGTATCTGGTCAGTCCGCATGATTCACCCAGGCTATTGGGAAGAGCCGAGTTCTGGCTCGTCTTTTCAGCCGGTCTGTTGGCCAGTTTTGTCGACAGCATAGTCGGAGCAACCGTTCAGGCACAGTATCGCTGTGTTGTATGCGGTAAGCAGACAGAAAAAAAAGTACACTGTTCTCAAACAGCAACAGAGCAGATTCGGGGATATGCCTGGTTGAACAATGATGCAGTCAATGCTCTGGCCGCGCTGTCGGGTGTGTTTTTTGTAGCTTTGGGTTGGTTACTATTTTTAAGATAGATCAATGTGAACACAAACATTCCAGGAGGTAACATGACTACAATTGTTGATGTTTTTGGACGAGAAATTTTGGACTCACGCGGAAATCCGACCGTGGAAGTGGATGTGGTATTGGAGAGCGGCATACTGGGCCGCGCTGCAGTACCGTCCGGTGCGTCCACAGGTGAACATGAAGCCGTCGAACTTCGCGATGGTGATAAAGAGCGTTATATGGGAAAAGGTGTACTCGATGCGGTCAAGAATATAAATGATGTCATTGCCGAAGCGGTTATCGGTGAAGATGCCACCGACCAGGTTATGATCGACAGAATCATGCTGGAGCTTGACGGCACACCGAACAAATCCAGGCTCGGGGCCAACGCCATACTGGGTGTGTCGCTCGCGGTTTGTAAAGCAGCAGCAGAAGCACTGGGCTTGCCTCTTTACCGCTATATCGGTGGCACCAATGCCAAAGTATTGCCGGTTCCGATGATGAATATTCTCAATGGCGGCAGCCATGCCGATAACAATGTCGATCTGCAGGAGTTCATGGTAATGCCGGCCGGAGCGGAGTGTTTTGCCGAAGCCCTGCGCATGGGCGCAGAAGTTTTCCATAATTTGAAATCGGTTTTAAAGGCCAGGAATTACAATACCTCTGTCGGCGACGAGGGCGGGTTTGCTCCGGATTTGAAATCCAATGAAGAAGCACTGCAGGTGATTATGGAAGCAATCGAAAAGGCCGGATATAAAGCCGGCAAGGAGATTTTTATCGCTCTCGATCCCGCTTCCAGTGAATTTTTTGATACGGGAAAAAACAAATATATCCTCGCTTCGGAAAACAAGGAATTGACGCCGTCTCAAATGGTTGATTATTATGCCAAGCTGGTCAAAACCTATCCGATCATATCCATTGAAGATGGTATGGCGGAAGATGATTGGGACGGATGGAAAGAGATGACCGATAAACTCGGCAACGACATTCAGATTGTCGGTGACGATCTTTTTGTCACCAATACAGAACGCCTGAAGAGAGGCATCGATACCGATGTGGCCAATTCGATACTGATCAAATTGAACCAGATCGGTACTCTGACGGAAACGCTGGACGCCATTGAAATGGCGAAAACAGCCGGTTATACAGCTGTGGTATCCCATCGTTCCGGCGAGACGGAAGACAATACCATTTCTGATGTTGTGGTTGCTGTTAATGCCGGTCAGATCAAGACCGGTTCTGCATGCCGTACCGATCGAATCTGTAAGTATAATCAGTTATTGCGCATCGAAGAAGAGCTGGGCGAGGTTGCCGGTTTTGCCGGTATGAGTGTGGTTAAAAAATAAATCCGGTTATATAACAGGGGCGCCCTCGGATCAGCAGCGGCACCCCTGGCATCATTTCGGGAGGAGACATGAAACTCAAACCTCTCAGACGTATACACTTGACGATCAATCGGAAATGGTGGTATTTGGGAGGCATTGCATTTTTTTTGTTATTCTTTGTTTTCGGGGATACCGGTTTTTACAATTATGCCCGGTTGCATTACAGACGGCATCAGACAAAAAATGAAATCGAACAGACAAAGAAACAAAATGCATTTTTAGAGCAAAAAGTGAAAGCCTTGACAAACGATTCCAGCTGTATCGAAAAGGTGGCACGGGAAGAATATGGTATGGCTGCTGAAGATGAAGTGATCATAAAAATACGTGAATCGCAAAACGAATAACGGAGCACCGGGAACACATGGTACCACAAGGGCATTCTCCTGCAATCGGCAAACGGATTCGCGGTTATTTTTTCGCCGGTTTGCTGGTTTTGATACCGCTGGTACTGACCGTATACGTTGTATGGCAGTTGTTCATCAATCTCGACGGCTTGCTGAATCAATATGTGAGCCGGGGGATTTACAGGGCAATCGGCATACAGAGTCAGGATCATTACATACCGGGACTCGGGCTTTTGGCGATGATTATCCTGATATTCGTGGTCGGTTTTGTAGCCAGAAATTATTTTGGCCGCAAATTGCTTTTTCTCAGTGATCTTCTTCTAAGCCGCATTCCCGTGGTGCGCCATATATACGGTACTTTTCAACAGATCAGTCAGGCGTTTCTCTCCGACCATAGTGAAGTATTCAAGCAGGCGGTCCTTTTTGAATATCCCAGAAAAGGAATTTATTCAATCGGCTTTATGACGCAGGATACCAAAGGCGTGGTTCAGGAAAGCCTGGATCAGGATATGGTGAGCATTTTTTTACCCACAACCCCAAACCCCACGTCGGGTTATCTGCTCTTTGTTCCCAAAAAGGATATACAATTGCTCAACATAAGCGTTGAAGAAGCGCTGAAACTGGTAATTTCGGGAGGGGCCATCGTTCCTTTAAAGTCAAAAATAGTTGCTGTCAATGAGCTGAATAAAAAAACATCATCGGATCAGAGCTGATATCACTAAACAAATAATCAGATACTCTTGACGAAAAACATCATTAAAATTGTTTCCGGTTTTGTCTGTTTGCTCTCCTCTTTATCTTATGCGCAATTGTCCCTGCCCGGTCAACCTGTTTATCAAACCCTGGGGTTCCGTCAGGAATTCAATACCTATGTCTGGAACTATAGCTTCCACACCCACAAACAACTCTCTTCGCGTTCCTCCGTTGAAATAAACGAGCGCTTTCGTTCTTCCATGCTGGAACTTTCCGCCGGCGAAAAGTGGAAGGATGATCAAAATCTGGATTTAACCTTTCGGTATTCTCTTTTTAACAACACGCGACTGGTCGGGCGGTTACGCTCTATTGTCTACCGGGATAAACAGTCCGGTTTTAATAATGATATTCAGGTACATGACGGCAGCCTCGGTTTGGCCATCACGCCCCGGCCCCGGGTTCATTTGCAAGCTTCTGCCGGTCCCAAATGGGACAGGCGGTTTGGCCAGAATGATTCCGGACTCTATTATTCTTTTGATGCCGCTGCAGAGCACATCGAATGGGAAGAATACGATCATTCTTTGCGCTTTGCGCTGGGTGAAGACCGTTTCGCCGGCCGCCGCAATAAGGATTTGAATGCCGGTTACCGGCTGAAGAAAATTTTTACACCCGGGACAATGGATTCTCTGCATATTTATACCTGGCAGCGACGCCGTGATAACTATACTTCATTGCGCGGAGATATCGAGAGTTTTCAGGAACACGTTTCCGGGATTCACAATACACTGACTTATAAAGTGTCACCGGCGGTTCATCTTCTCGCCCAAACCCTCTTTTTAAATAAAGATGTTCAGGTAAGCTCATTCAGTGCCGATACGCTGCAAAAGAGCAGAAAGCGAAACGATGAGATGATCAATCAAAGCGTGATTGGCCGGGTCGATGCTGAAGGAATAGAGGGAGAGGTCGAGTTTTCCTATAATGCTCAGTCGCAGCTCTATGATGTGAGTAAACCTTCGGTAAAGAATCCGTTTTCCAGACGGACCGCTTTTATTACCCCGGACAACCAAAGCGAGCGCTATTATCTCGGTACACGATTCAATATCAGACTGTCGGACTCTGATCGTATTTATGCAGTTGCCTCCGCAAGCCGATTTAAATACGACACACCGGATACCAACAATTATGATGACCGGGATGAACTGCGTATAAACTCCCGTCTTACTTTTGAGCATATCTTTAATAAATCTTTGAAACTCAATTTGAATATCGGCGTAAATCTATACCATATGGTCTATATCTTCGGTGAAAGAAGTGCGGATAACAACTGGAACCGTATTTTCAGGTTGAATCCGACCATACATTACCGGATTGGAGAGCGTGTTCGCTTGTCACAATCATTTGAAGTGCTGGCGAATTATGTCGATTATGATTATGAAGAAGTGGATAGCGCCATCCGCAGTTTTGTGTTTCGAAAATTTGCTGTTTATGATTCGTTGAGTTGCCGGATCAGCAGGAGAACGGTTGTTTCGATGGACTATCGTCTGCAGCTGGAAGAGAATGGACAATTGTTATGGGAAAAATGGTCGGAAAAAATCATTTCCACCAGGCGGAATCAATGGTTGCATATTTTTGTTCATTACAATTATAACGACCTGTTTACCTTGTCGCCGGGATATACTCTATATTTGCGCGATCAATGGCGTTACCAATCGGATCAATCCGGAAACCAGGTCAGGAATAAACAGGGAACGTTCTCCAGCTATGGGCCGATTTTGCGAATACGCTATGCTCCATCCGCCAAATTGAATCTGATCTTCGACGCGGTTCGGCAAGCTGTGAAAAATGCGGATAAAAAAAGATATTATTTTAATAACATAGACATTAAATTAAATTGGTTTTTTTAATAATAATATTTAGGTTAATACTGAGGACGTTATGTCCACTTTAAAAAAAGTGGTTATATCCAGCAAGTGCGAAAATATCCAGCGGGTTGAGCGGGAAGCTGAAAAATGGGGCAAAGCGCTCAAGCTTTCTCAGGATGAACTGGACAGTCTGGCGATAGCTGTGACCGAGGTTGTGGCGAATGCTATTTTTCACGGTAATAAAGAGGATCAAGATAAAAATGTTACTGTTACCTTTTCCATCGCAGGAGATGAACTGACGGTTCGGATCACGGATGAAGGTTACGGGTTTGACGTAAAAGGCATCAGGGATCCGCTCGATCCGGCGAATTTACTCAAAGAGAGTGGCAGGGGTATTTTTTTGGTGCGAAATTTGGTCGATGAGGTGGATTTCAAGCCGAGCAAAAAAGGAACAACAGTGAGTTTGAAAATAAGGCGTAAATCAAAAACGCAAAAATAAACATGCATGCATTATTGACATTCAGGGGTTTCTTGATAACGGTTTTTCTTTTGCTTATTGGCCGCTCTTTGTTTGCACAATTTGAGTTTCAACGGGTAGACGACGATCCGCTTTCGGATTATGAGACAGTCAATTTGTGGACCGGCCCCCATTATAACCGCGTGGAAGGGCTTTATTTACACGCCGGACTCTTTTTAAAGGCTTTGCAGGAACAACGACTATCCCTCGATGTTCAGGGCGGATATGGTCTTAAAAACAAGCGCTGGCGATATCAGGCCGGCCTGGAAAAGCGGTTTTTTCAGGCCAACCGTCTTTTTTTGCGGATTCAGGCTTTTCGGCAAACCACGACCAATGAATCCTGGGTGATCGGAAATCTGGAAAATAGTTTGGCCTGCCTGTTGCTGCGCGAGGATTTCCGCAATTATTACGGTAAACAGGGCTATCGCCTTATTATGGATCATAAAATCGATTATCTCAGTTTCCTGCGCTACAAGATTAGCCATTACCGCTATTTATCCATGCAAACAAACACTGATTTTGCCCCGACACTTTTTAGCTGGTCAAAATCATTTCGTTCCAATCCGGCAGTGACCGAAGGCAGGGAGACCCTGATCGAATGGGCCGCCATTTTGGATTATCGCAATAATTCCTACTTTCCCGACAGGGGATGGTATTTACAAACCAAATTTCAAAAAACATTTAGAGATTTCCGCACAACCGGTCTGTTTATACAGAGCGGATTGTATATTCCGACATTTCGCCATCAGCATATTGCAACGAGCGTATATCTCGGTTTTCGAAAAGGCAGCGTGGCCAATCAACACCTGCTCTCTTTGGGGGGTATTGGGTCTCTGCGTGCCTTTCCCGAATTTTACCGCCGGGGTCAAAATATGATTTTTGCACGCCTGAATTATCTTTTTGGCGGCGCGATCGTCCGGGCATTGGGATGGTACGACTCTCCGGTTTTGGATTCCATGTCATTCGGCCTCTTCCTTGAGGCCGGTGATGCCTGGAACCCAAATACGGTAAAAGATCACTTGCTACAGGATTTTACCGGCATTAACTGGTTGGCGGATGCCGGCTTTTCTCTGTTATTGTTCGACGGTTTGGTGCGATTTGATTTCGCTCAGGCAATGCTGAATGCAACCGATCGCTCCTATAGAGTGACGATGAGATTGCTCAACAAATTATAACGATAAGGATAAACCATCAAACCCTATATTCTGATTTTTTCGCTTTTTCTGACCGGGACGATTTTCCAATCCGTTTATGGGACCGATGACTCTACCCGACAGATCAATGATATTATTATTGTCGGAAACGAGAAAACTCACGAGTCCGTCATCCTGCGTGAGATGGAGACCAGAGTCGGACACGAAATGGATATGGAAATGCTCAAACGGGATCAGCAGCGGATTGAAAATCTTCAGCTTTTTAATCGCGTCGAAATAGAGGCGATCGAACAACCCGGTGGCGTCACCGTGCTGGTGATGGTTACGGAGCGCTGGTTCATTTTTCCCTATCCAATCTTGTATGCCAATGAACGGGATTGGAAAAAACTATCCTATGGTGCCGGTATCGTGCACCGCAATTTTCGCGGCCGCAACACAAATTTCGGTCTTTCAGGCTGGCTGGGGTACAATCCCGGATTCTCGCTTTATTATGCCAATCCCCGGATCGGGGGTGATAGGCATTTGTATCTGACCCTGAAAGCCTTTTCCGGCACGGTACGCAGCCGCGGTCTGGAAGTGGAGCGTTTTAATATGACCAGTCGGGGTGGATTGATCGATATCGGTAAACGCTGGGGACTTTATACCTATACAAGCGTTATACTCAGCTATCAAAGTATCGGCTTTCCTTTCCAGTATGAATACCTTACTGCCGGCGGTGAGCGTACGGACCGCTTGCCGTCGCTTGCTCTCGTTTTCAAGTATGATCGGCGGGACCTGGTCGAATATCCCAAAAAAGGTTTGTTTTTTCAAACCTATGTCGAAAAAGTACACTATCCCTCTCAGGTGGATTATCTGCGCTCCGGTGTGGATGTCCGTTTCTATATACCTCTGGTGGCAGGTATTTCGCTGGCCATGCGCAGTGCCGGCGACCTGTTGCAAGGTGATAACCCGATGTATGCCCGCCATTACCTCGGATATAGCGAACGCATTCGCGGCCACTATGACCAGGTGCGACAGGGAGACCATCGTTTGATGTCGCAACTGGAATTGCGTTTTCCGATCGTTTCGCTGCACTATTTTTCAGTGGATGAATCGATGTTTGGTCCCTATTCGAGCAATATGCCGTTTGCCCTCCATGGTGCCGTTTTTGCGGAAACCGGAACCACCTGGTCGCGGGGAGAACAAATCGATCAGGAGAGGTTTTTGTCCGGATATGGAGCCGGGATTCATGTTCAGCTGCCCTATTCGTATGTGCTGCGTTTTGACTATGGCTTGAATCTCGATGGCAATGGAGAATTTATTTTTGATCTGAATGCCTGGTTCTGAATATGTCACACGTTGAACTATATTATGTTGCGCCTCAATATATTCGCAATGATACTCTGCGGCTAACCGGCGATGAATATATACACGCGGTAAAAGTAATGAGAAAGCGCAGAAAGAGTCCGATTGTTGTCGTTGACGGCGAGGGGAAGCGATATGAGGGAATCATCGAATCGCTGGATGAACGGGAGGCGCTTGTTTCTGTTTCCAGGGTGAAATCCGGTGTTAATGAGCCCTCTCTGTCACTTACCCTGGCGCAGGCGGTTCCCAAATCCATGCTTTTTGAATGGGTTCTCGAAAAGGGAACGGAGATCGGAATAGATCGGTTTATTCCCATGCTTTGTGAGCGTTCCGTAAAACAGCCTTCCGGGCGCAAGGAGAGGTGGCAAAAAAAAGTGATCGGCGCGATGAAGCAAAGCGGTCGTTGTCGCTGTCCGCAAGTGCAAGCGGTATGTTCCTTTGAACAGGTACTGAAACGGATTCAAGACGAAGAGGTCTACATTGCTCACCCGGGCGAGGGCAAAATGGTAAAACCGGAAAGCCGTTCTGTTTTGCTTCTTGTCGGGCCGGAGGGAGGCTTTACCGACCGGGAGCTCGATTTGGCCCGGCAAAAGGGAGCGCGGATTCTCGATTTGGGCAGGCGTCGGCTTCGCAGTGAAACCGCGGGAATCGTGGCTGCCGCCAAGCTGTTCATCGCCGGCGGTGAGATATAAAATTCCGGTCCGGGCAGCACATTCCACTCGACAAAACGGATGACTTTTATCGATCAGGCCGGGAATCAACAGGTTGACTTTTTATTTAAACTGCTGAGGAGGTCAGGAACGCTGAGAATAGATAAATATAACCAACCACAAAGCTCCCGAAGAACATGAAGGAAAAAATAAAATAAAAACAATGAATGAAAATATTGGTCTTCGGGTCTTTGCGATCTTTGCGGTTTATCCATTGTCACTTTGAAATAATTGATAAAAATCATTCCCTTTTCACACACTCTGTCTGCGTCCGGATATCTATAAAGAAGAATAGCGCAATAACAATATTAAAGTATAATAAAAAGAAGGAAGATACTATGGCTTGTTTGTTTTGTCAGATCGCGGAAAAAAAGATTCCCTCGGATATTATGTATGAGGATGAAAGCATGCTTGCCTTTCGGGATATTGATCCACAGGCGCCGACTCATTTCCTGGTGATCCCTAAAGAGCATATCGAGACCCTGAATGACCTGACTCCGGAAAAGAGCTCCCTGATCGGAGATATGGTCAACCGTGCCAGGGAATTAGCAGGCGAAGAGGGGATTTCCGAGTCCGGGTACAGAATGGTTATGAATTGCAACCGGGATGGGGGCCAAGCCGTGTTTCACATTCACCTGCATCTTTTGGGCGGGAGGAGCCTCGGATGGCCTCCCGGCTGAGAAAAAAATCTTGCATTTGGTTATTTATTTAATTAATTTAGGTTCTTGAAGATAAAAAACAAAAGAAGGGAGGTTGACTTTTTAATGCCTGGTGTTCGTGTTCGTGAAGGAGAACCATTTGAAAAAGCTTTAAAACGATTCATGAAGGCTTGCGAAAAGGCGGGTTTGATGTCTGATATCAAAAAAAATCAGCATTTTGAGAAACCCAGCGAAAAAAAGAAACGCAAGCTCGCAACTGCACGCCGCAAAATGCGGAAAATTCAAATGATGGAAGACAACTAGTGTCGAGTCAATCATGACCATATTCGAGCAATTAACCGAGGATATGAAAATAGCCTTAAAGGCGGGTGAAAAAGACCGCCTTTCCACCATTCGATTACTGCGTGGCCAAATTAAAAATGCGATGATCGACAAGGGTGAAGACCTGACTGAAAAGGAAGAGCTGCTTATATTGAACAACGCCGCCAAAAAGCGCCGGGAATCGATAGAGGCTTATAAAGCGGCCGGTCGAACGGACCTGGTGGAAAAAGAGGAAAAAGAACTCGGTGTTATCGAGTCTTATTTACCGGAACAACTCGGTGAGGCGGAACTCGAAAAAATTATCGATCAGGTGATTGATGATGTCGAAGCGGTTACGATTAAGGATCTCGGTAAAGTGATGCCCGCTGTCATGTCTAAAGTTCAGGGTCGTGCAGATGGCAAAAAAGTCAATGAGCTGGTTCGTCAAAAGCTCGGATAATTTTTGATTTTTGTAGACGAAAAGTGGATGCCGGATTGTGGTCGACACAGCGGTATCCACTTTTTTTATTTTACGGGATGGTATCATGAATTTTCTTGATATTGCCATAATTGCAGGACTCACGTTGTTTGTCTATTTCGGGGCAAAAAACGGTGGGGCAAGAGAGTTGAGCGGTGTCATCGGCTGGGTGGTTGCCCTTTTGGTCGCTGCCAGGGGTGCCGGATTTTTAGCCGCGCTGATATCGAAAAAGGTTACCTCTCTAACCGGAACCGTGGCGCTGATCGTTTCTTTTGTTATCATATTGCTCGCTGTGCGCGCCTTGTTCGTGATGCTGGCAAAATTTTTTGAAAAATCGGATACAGCGAAACAAAGTCAGATAGACAGGTTCATCGGTGCTGTCATCGGTTTTGTTAAAGGGGCTTTTGTCATCAGCGTTATCATCCTGTTTTTCCATATGGTACCCTTTAATGAAACGGTAAAGCGCTATCAATCAAACTCTGTTTTGTTCACGCATATGCATAGCTTTTCCGTCGGTGTTGTGAATCTTGTTTTTGATTATGTACCCCAGATTCAATCACCCCTTGAAAACACACTTGATCAGCTGGACAAACCGGAAGAACCCGAAATCTGATATTTCCTTCCTGTGATGAACAAGATTTTTTTCGGTATATTCAAATGAACTCACATTTTCAAACGCTGGAATTCGACAAAATACTCGACAAGATGTCAGAACTGGCAGCCTCTTCATTGGGGCAGGAGCTCGTCCTGGCCATTCAGCCATTGGAGCAAAAAGACGAGATCGAAAAATCACTTGCCCGCACGGTAGAAGTTCAAGACCTGCTCAGTTATGACAAACCTGTGCCCATGGAGGGCATACTCGATGTCCGCCCGCTATTTAAAAAGCTGCGAATTGAAAATACCGTTTTGCAGGCGGAAGAGCTTATGGCGCTCAACAGCATCCTTTCGGCTGCGCGAAAGTTACGGCAATATTTTTCCTCCCGTCTGGATAAAATACCTGTATTAAAAAAACTGACCAGAGGCCTGATCCCGCACCCCGATTTTGAAAAAGATATGGAAAGATCCATTCACCCACAGAGTCTTGAAATTCTTGATTCCGCCAGCCCGGAACTGGCATCCATACGAAAGAAAATTTCCGGCGCTCGGAATGCCGCCCGCAAGAAACTGGAGCAGAAACAAAAGAACCTCGCCGGGCGAGGCATGTTACAGGAAGATGTTATTGCTGTGCGCAACGACCGCCTGGTGCTGGTGGTCAAAGACGCTTACAAGCACAAGGTCAGAGGCTTGATACATGACCGCTCCGCCAGCGGCTTGAGCTTTTTTATCGAGCCTTTGGAAACCGTTGAAGACAACAATCGCATACGCGAATACCAGGCCGAAGAGAAACGGGAGATTCAACGCATTTTGACAATGCTGTCCTCTCTGGCCCGTGATATTCTGCCGGATATTGAGGCCAATGTATCTGTTCTGGCCGAGCTGGATGCTGTTTATGCCCGTGCCCGGCTCGCCATCGCCCTGAATGCACATCCTCCTGAAATTACCGGGGAAAAGCATATTCACCTCGCCCAGGGACGCCATCCTTTGTTGTTGTTGCGTCTGGGCGAAAAGAACGTTGTACCTCTGGACGTATCACTCGGCTCACAACAGCATAGCCTGATCATTAGCGGACCGAATGCAGGCGGCAAAACTGTCGCGTTAAAGACGATTGGATTGCTGAGTCTCATGGCGCGATGCGGCCTCTGCATCCCTGCGTTACCACATTCTTCCATAGGAAATATCCATCGTTTTTTTGTTGCCATCGGGGACCGGCAATCGATTGAGAACGATCTTTCGACCTTTTCCTCACATCTCCTGCAGTTGAATGAAATCGCAAGAGAGGCGGACGAACGTTCGCTGGTGTTGATCGATGAAATCGGATCAGGAACAGACCCGGAAGAGGGAACCGCCCTGGCCATGGCCCTTTTGCGCCATCTTTCATCCTGCCTGAGCGTTGTGACGACCCATCAGAGCGCTTTGAAAGCTTTTGCTTATCAGACCGGGGGTATCGAAAATGCCTCGATGGAGTTTGATATCGACACGCTTACGCCCACTTATCGCTTTCGTACCGGGATCCCCGGCTCCAGTTATGCCTTTGAGATCGCCGATCGCACCGGTCTGCCATCTGTATTGATTCGGGATGCCCGTGAAAACGTGGGCTCTTCTAAAAACAAACTGGAAGGGTTAATTCTCGAGCTGGAAGAAAAGCTGCAGCGTTACAATGATTCGCTGCAACAGATTTCCATAAAAGAGACAGAGCTACAGGGACTAACCAGGCTATACCGGGACAAGACGGAAAATATTCGCAGCGAGGAGCGGCGTTTAAAAAAGCAGGCGGCTCAGCAAGCGGAACAAATTCTCGCAGAGACCAATGCAAGAGTAGAAAATATCATTCGCGAGATTCGCGAAAAACAGGCGAATCGCGAGGTTATTCGCAGCGCCAAACGAAAACTCGAAGAGCAGAAAAATGCGGTTGAGAAGATTCGGATGGATGTGGATGAAGAGCCGCAGCTGCCGGAAACAACGCATGAAAAGCCGGCAAAGGGAGATTATGTCCGCTGGACAAAGTTCGGTTCCACCGGGGTGATCGAGAGCACGCCCGATAAGCGCGGCAAGGTAATGTTGCAGACAGCAAGCGCAAAGATCAGCGTACCGCAATCCGAACTGGTCAAGATCGAGCCGCCCAAAACAAAGTCACGCGTTCGCTATAATATCGAGCGTCCGGCCGGAAAGGTGAACGAAGTGGATTTGCGGGGCATGGATGTAGAGACGGCTTTGAATGCGGTCGATCAGTTTATCGACCGGGCCCTGTTGAATGGATTAAAGGATATCCGCATTGTCCACGGAAAGGGTACCGGAAAATTGCGCGCCGAAATCTTTGATTATTTAAAAAAGAACAACCAGATTGCCAGTTTGCGTTTGGGCAATTGGAATGAAGGGGATACGGGCGTAACCATTGCACAATTAAAATAAAAGGATAGCACATATGCTTCAGACCGCGATACAGGCCGCCAGGGAAGCGGGTCGGATTATTACGGAGAATCTGAATACTCTGGATAAAAATACTGTGGACAAAAAGATGCAGTTCGATTTTGTCACCCACGTGGATAAAGAGTGCGAAGAAAAAATTGTCTCACTTTTCAAAGAAAGCTATCCCTCGCATTCTTTTTATGCCGAAGAGGGGTATAAAGAAGAGGGGGAATATCGCTGGATTATCGATCCTCTGGATGGAACAACCAATTATATCCACGGCATACCTTTTTTTTCTGTTTCCATCGCTCTGGAATATAAAAAAGATATCATCCTGGGCGTGGTATATGATCCCTCGCGCGATGAGCTTTTTACCGCGGAGAAGGGCAAAGGCGCATTCCTGAACGGAAAACCCGTTCAACCATCGTCTGTTGTTGAACCTGAACGCTCCATACTGACAACCGGATTTCCATTTCGGGCAAAAAATTATCTGGAACCTTATCTGGAAACCTTTAGAAGATTGTTTTTGATTATGAGCGGCATAAGGCGCATGGGATCGGCAGCACTGGATTTTTGCTATGTCGCCTGCGGCAGAAGTGAAGGATTTTGGGAAATCGGTTTGTCGCCGTGGGACGTTGCCGCCGGCGCTTTGATGATTAAAGAGGCGGGAGGACGCATTACCGATTTTTCAGGGGGCGATGAAGCGATCTGGAGTGGCAATGTGGTCGCCTCCAACGGCCATCTTCACGGGGATATCCTGACCATCGTAGAGGATGTTTTCAAGGGGATTATCGACAAGTAAAAAATCGCTAGAGTGTTTTCAGCAATTTTTCCGCTTCTTTTTTTTTGTCTTTGGACCGGTTTTTAACTTCTTTTGCCGGTTCGATTTCGAGCACTTTTTTGCAGGCCTCTCGGGCCTTTTGTTTTTTTCCCAGCGCCTGGTAGCATTTGGCGCATTTGAGCCAGAGCACGATTTCATTGTAATGATTGTTGCAGGGTTCGTGCTCGAATGAATTTAAAATAGTGCCAAAGTGCTCCAGCGCTTTTTGATAATTCCCCTGGCGAAAAAAGGCTTCTGCCAGCGGCCAGCGAAAAAATCTAGAGTCCGGGTAATACATCAGTCCGATGGATGCATAATCGATCGCGGGTTCGTACTGTTTTTCCTCTATAAAAATCCAGGCGAGATTGGAGAGGGCCGCCATTGTTGAAAAACAGGCGCAATGGTATGCTTTTTTAATGAGCTGGATTCCTCGTTGGCGGTCATCGGAGAAAAAGGGCAGCCAGTGAAAGTGGCGGGTCATTCGGCTTTTCCAATAGAGATACGAGCCGATACCGAGCAGGGGGTCGCAGAAGGTGCTATCCTGTTGGTAACTTTTTTTCAGCATGTTTGTTGCTTTGAGGCCGGTTTGCAGTGCCGGCAGGTATTTATGGTCTCTGCCCAGCTGATAGCTTTTATAGGAGAGGGCGGTACCGATATAAAACTCGAGTGGAATCGAATCCGTTTTTGTCGGGTTTAGGGTGTCGGCCAGGTCCAGGGCTCTGTTGAGGTGGTGGTAGAATTGCTCTTTCCAGCGTTCTGTTTCCAGATCCAGCATGCGGGTTTGAAGGACAATGGCCAGAAAGAGATCTCCGGCGGGGTGATTTGGATATTTTTGGCGAATGCCTTCAAAGTGATCCAGTGCAATCGTGTAATTTTGTTGCAGGCTTTGTTCGATGCCGTATAAAAGCTCCTGTTTCCCGGGGGAAGAAAAAGCGTTTGACAGGCAGGCTACGATCAAGAGTGCGCAAAGGAGTTGAGATATTTTCATAAAGTGCGATTTTCGTGATTTTGATCACGAAATTATTTCAAGTATGGGTATATATTAAAAAAGCCTGCCGGTTAAGACAGGCTTGCTTGCTTTTCAGTCCAGAATATATATTTCAGGATTGACGGGATTCTCTTCCTTTAAAACCTCATAGTGCAAGTGCGGGCCGGTGGATCTGCCCGTATCCCCGACCTGGCCGATGATTGTATGGCGTTTGACCTTTTGACCGGGCTTTACCAGTATTTTATAGAGGTGGGCATATTTGGTTTTTATGCCATAGCCGTGGTCGATTTCGACCAGTTTCCCATAGCCTTTATTGGGGGTGTATTTTTGTACGACACGGCAGACGATACCATCTGCGGCAGAGTAGATCGGCGTACCGCGTGCAGCGGCAAGATCGAGTCCGTGATGGGGTCTCACTTTATCGAGCATGGGATCAAGTCTGTAGCCGAATCTGTCGGTCACGCGGCCGTTGATAACCGGCCGGATAGAGGGCGTGTGTCTGATGACGTTTAGATTTTCCGAATACTTTTCAATGATTTCATCACGGCTTTTTTGCGCCACGTGAATACGTTGTTCCAGGTTGTCGAGAAGAATTTTGACGCGGGATGCGTTATTACGCGCATTTTCGGTCAGGGCGGACATTTCCATATAGGCGGTTTGAGCATTACCTCCGACACCGAGTTTTCGAACATCGCTGTCGATTTGGGGAAGGTCGACAAAGATCCGCAGATCATTGTCTTGTTTTTCAAGGGTTTGAACCTTGGTTTCAACCTGTTCAACTTTGGCGCTCATCTCATCCAGTAATGTTATAAGCTGAGAATTCGCTCTTGATAACTGGGTGATTTGGCGATTGTGGAAAAAATCAGTCGTCAACTCGATAAAGCCGGATACGAATATCAGCAAAAGCGTTAAGACAATGGCTGACAGACTGAATATTTTTTTCCAATTTAAAGTGATTTGTCTTACTTCAGACCCCCCGAACGAAAAGTAGATAATCTTAACTTGCTTATTCCACATCTCCCTTTCCTTATACGTTTCAAGCCCATAGCCAACGGTTGCTTCGTCTTGCTAGCTGCCTGTAGTTATTATTTTTGCGGCAATATTTGAGGAAAGTGGTCTGACCTTGATACAATATAATAACATAATCTAGTTTTGTCAAGAAAAAATTAAGATTTACACAGCTTTAGGTGTATTATTATGTCTGCAGTCGTCCTCCTGAATCCCGACAGGTACAACATCAGCCGAGAAAAGTGCGAAGCAATTTGCTGCGCGATTCATGCCGAAGGCGGATCAACGCTTTTTCTTTGATTTGGCGAATGCGCTCGCGGGTCAGGGAAAAATATTCTCCGATTTCTTCAAGGGTAAGGGGTTTGTCCCGGCCGATACCGAAATAGAGTTTGAGCACCTCCGCTTCCCTCGTGGTCAGGGTGGCAAGACAGCGCTCGATTTCTATTGTCAGGGACTCGTCCAGTAATCCTGAATCGGGCAACGGATCGTTTTTATTTTCGAGTACATCGATGAGTTTATTTTCTTCCTCGTCGGTAAAGGGAGCGTCGAGCGAAAGATATTTCCCAGAGTCCGACATGGCATTGCGAACCAGAGCGGCGCTGATATGCAGTTCCTTGGCAATTTCTTCCGCCGAGGGTTCGCGTTTGAACTCTTGCTGCAGTGCATTGAATATTTTTTCGATCTTGTTCAGAGTACCGATGCGGTTGACCGGAATGCGTACGATTCTGGCCTGTTCCGCCAGGGATTGCAAAATGGATTGACGAATCCACCAGACGGCGTAGGAGATAAACTTGAACCCCCGCGTTTCGTCAAAGCGGGTCGCTGCCTTGAGCAGACCGACATTGCCCTCATTGATCAAATCTTCCAGGGATAATCCCTGATTCTGGTATTGCTTGGCAACACTGACGACGAAACGAAGATTGGCTTTGGTTAGTTTTTCCAGAGCTCTCGAGTCCTCTTGACGTACTCGCTTGGTGAGGTCGATCTCTTGTTGTGGCGAGAGGAGCGGTTCCTTGCTGATTTCCTGCAAGTATCGGTCCAGGGCATCCTGAGAACGATTTAACGATGAATTTCCCCTGTCTTTACTCACATCGTATGCCCATGTTAATAGGTTGTTTCGCTAAAATATAAAATTATTAATTTAATGTCAATAAACAATATTTCATCACTCACTTTTTTAAAAAATGTCTTGAAATTTAGTCAAGAAGTATTAAATTAGAATAGATAGAAACGAATTCAAGGTTTTATTTTCATGAAAAAAAGTCTTGTCATCCTGCTTGTGATTCTGTTATCACATTTATTGTATGCCGGTGCCATCATCAGCAATTTCGTTGCAAAAAAAGGAACAAACCAGGTGGAACTGCAATGGACGGCAAGCAAGGAGAAGGATTTAAAAGAATATCAAGTTTTTCGCAGTCGTGATAACATAAGTTACGAGTGCGTTAAATGTTTACAGGCTGAGCTGGAAACGTCCGGAGAGAGCTCACACACATATACTTTTATAGATAATACGGTCTTCAAGTCACCGTCGGAACGCACCTTTTACTATAAATTAAAGATGGTCGAAAACAATGGAACCGTTCTTGAATATGACCTCGTCGTACAGGCAACACCGGCCATCTCTGCTGTAAGGCACACCTGGGGAAGCATCAAAGCCATGTTCCGATGACCGGCATTCGGCAATTCGTGTCGTTTTACAGCGGTGTCTGGCAGCACCGCTTTTTTTGTACCCTGTTGCGACCGAGACTGAACAGGCTCTAATGATTTCAACTTGATATTTTTTACTGTATCAATGACTCATGATAAAACAAAATGACGAGATCTGCACTCTCTAATTTAAATAAAATCAATTCCGGCATGGCTTTGGTTTTATGGCATATTTGTTGCATAGATACAATGCGAACGGCTATACTCAATGAAGGATGATAAATGCATTTTCAAAATAACACATCAACGCCCCATATAATTGCAATCGGTGGCGGTAAAGGCGGTGTCGGTAAATCGACCTGCTCTGCAACGCTGGCTTTGTTTCTTGCCAAGGAGGGTAAAAAGACCGTCCTTATAGATGCTGATTTTGCCGGTCCGAACTTGCACTACCTTTTTTCGATATACGACAGGACAAAACCCCTCACCCGCTTTTTCGCCGACTCTCGGGAAAATCTGGAAGATTTGCGTCTCGAAACCGGAGAAAAAAATTTAAATCTTATTATCAATTCTTATGGCAGAATTGATTACCGGCAACTGGTCACCAGCAAACGCCGTCGCTTTTTGTCACAGCTGAGGCAACTTGAGGCTGATTTTGTCGTTCTCGATCTGGGGCCGGGCGCCAATTTTACCAATCTGGATATCTTTCTGGCAGCAGACAGTCAAATTGTGGTGTCGACTTGCGAAAATATTGCTCTGTTTGAGGCTTATCAGTTTCTGCGCGCTTCTGTTTTCAGAATGCTGGAATATCACAGCGAAGATCGTCTGGAGCTGCGCAACGCATTGCAAACCTTTGGTGATCTGCGCGACAAGGAAGATGTGAAAACGCTGAAAAATTTTCTCGATCAAAATGCATCCATCTCCCGGCTTGGCGTCGAGCAATTTATGCGGCGTCTGGCTGCGATGCGTCCGATTCTCCTCGTCAACGCCATTCAGGAAAGCGATGAAACCAGAACCATTCAGGCCCTGCGGCTGGCCTTGCAACGCGTTTTGGATCTCGATCTGGAACTGGTCGGTAAAATCCGCTTTGATCAGACGGTTAAAGAGGCGGTTGCTCACGGCAATATGGATTACTCGGGCAAGAATCCGGTGTTTCAGGATATCAAAACCGCCGTAACCCAATCGAGACGAATAAAAGCCATGTACCATCCCTTTGTCGGCGATCATCAATTGAAATGGGATCAGATTCGAATTTGTAACCATCACTGCGTTGCATGGAATTGTTGTGGTAAACGCAACGGCGGAACCCCTTGTGCTGTTCTGCATCCCGATCTCGTTCAGGATGATTTCGAATTATTATCCATGCCCTCCTGAGGCCGGCCTTGATCTTTTTGCGCCACCCGTACAAGAATCCGATGATCAATCTGTAACGCGGATCAGACATGCGCAGGAAGCGTAAAAGTGATTCGTGTCCCTTTACCCGGCCGGCTCGACAGCCATAATTGACCGCCGTGATCCCTGATGATTCGGTCAGCCAGGAACAAGCCAAGACCGGATCCTTCTTTTTTGGTGGTAAAATAGGGCTGCAGGGCTTTGGCGCAGGTTTCCTCGTCCATACCGCACCCTTTGTCTTCTATGGTAATTTCGATATGATCATTCCTGCGGGCGCGAACCCTGATCTCTCCCGTATGACCGCTTGCCTCTGCTGCATTTTTAATCAGATTTTGTATGACGCGCTTTAATTGATCCTCGTCCGCAATGATCTCCGGTAATGGACGGTCGATATCCACTTTGATCTCCAGCCGGGGATTCGGAACGTAGAGATCGATGGCGGCGTTGATAACCGATTCCGGCTGCAATAACCGCGGTTGCGGTGTCGGCATTTTGGCAACCTTTGAAAAGGCCTCTGCCAAACGGCGCAGGGATTCGATTTCGCTTTCCAGCACGCCCAGCGTTTCCGTTAATGCGGGATCTCCGGCGATATGTTGATTGGCTTTGAGGCGGTGGATTGAAAATTGCATCGGAGTAAGCGGATTCTTGATTTCGTGTGAAATTTCCCGGGCGACATCCTTCCAGGCGGCAGCGCGTTCAGCACGCATCAGTTTTTCCCGGCTCTGTTTTAGCTCCCGAATCATGCGATTAAACGAACGCACCAGATAGTCAATTTCGTCGTTGGTTTTCAGATCGATGCTGTGGGAGAGGTCACCGGAAGCGACCCGCTGCATAGCTGACGTCAATATCCGGATCGACTCACTGGTGCCGCGCGCCACCCGGCGGGCCATAGCGGTGGCGAGCAGGATAAGAGCGATCAGTAAAACAAAAACACCGCTCCAGATAATACCCTGTTCCAGAGTCCGCTCCTGAAGCATCTTGAAGGAGGAAAAGTTTCGATAGGCCCGGTTGATATTGTCGATGGCCTGTACCAGGGACTCGTCAAGTTTGAAACCGGTAAAGAGAACGGTATTGTGGCGGTAAAGCCAGGTTTCAAAATAGCGCTCGTTTCCGATTTGATAAAACCTGCCGGAGAGTGGCTGTCGCCGCAATTGCATTATATCGTCTTTCGAGATCAGATGCGGCGGGCGTATCCATTGTTCGTTGCGGTTGTAAAATTGTTTTACTGCAGCGGTGTCACCTTGTAGCTCGGAATAGCCGATATAGCCGGCTGTGGTTGTGCGGAGTATTCCATTTACCTCTTCGGGGTCATCGATATACCGTTGCAGTATATCCCGGCCGCGGATGAGCAGTTGTTCTCTCAAGGCGCCCATGGATTGTTCGAGAGCGTTTTCAACAGCGGGCAGATTCAGAAGATTCAAACTTTTTTGGACAAGATAACCGGAAAACAGGGTTAAAGGGATGGCAGGCAACAGGATAAAAAGGAGAAAAATGAGGAATAAACGAGCCTGATACCGCGATGTTCGTCGCATGCGGTGCCATAAAAAAAGGCAAAAAACAAGGATGAGGGCAAAAATAATCCCAACAAGCATCACCTGCTCCTGAACGGTTTTTTTTTAGCCGCAAGGGCGGCATCGGTTACAGGTTGGTCATTGAAAAAAAAAGATCAAGGTCTGCTTTCAGCCGCCGATTCGCTTTCTCTTAAGCAGATACTGGACAAGCGCGCGATCGAAGGGCTCGCGCGTGTTCAACAGCACATAATCGATATTGTTTTCGCGGCACTGTGTTTTTATCGATCGAATAAATGCGCTCATCAGGTCGCGATAGGCGCTGCGGATGTGCCATGGCTGCGTGGTGATTTTTTCCCCGGTTTCCATATCGACAAATTGGCTGTTTCTGGAAAAATTAAAGTTTTGTTCATAAGGATCGAGAATATGAAAAACAATGACCTGGTGTTTATTGTGACGAAAGTGTTTCAAACCTGAAATAATTTTTTGCGGATCATCCAAAAGATCCGAAAGAAGAATAACCAGTCCACGGCGACGGATGCGTTCGGCCAGTTGGTGCAGGGTTTGCGCCAGGTTGGTTTTTTTTGCGCTTTTGGTATTTTGCAGTTCTTTTAAAAGAAGGGGAAGATAATAGCCGACAGAGCGGGGCGGCATATAGGATCGTATGGTTTCGTCAAACGTGAGCAACCCCACCGCGTCTTGTTGTTTGATCATCAGATAAGCCAGGGCGGCGGACAAATAGGTCGCATATTGGAGTTTGGTGATGTTATGGGAGGTGTATCCCATCGAGGCGGATGCATCGAGAAGAAGATAGGCTTTGAGGTTGGTCTCTTCCTCAAATTGTTTTACATAAAAGCGGTCGGTTTTGGCATAAACCTTCCAGTCCAGATGCCTGATATTGTCGCCCGGCATATACTGGCGGTGTTCAGCGAACTCGACGCTAAAACCGTGATAGGGACTTTTATGCAGTCCGGTAATAAAGCCTTCAACCACCAGACGGGCGATCAAATTGAGGTTGGTCAGTTTGGATACGGTTTCAGGATTGAGATATTGTAACGACTCTTCAGCCATTGTATTACCCGATGATCTTGTCGATAATATCGACGCTTGAAATGCCTTCGGCCTCTGCATTAAAGCTCAGAACCAGGCGGTGGCGCAGAACCGGTTTGGCCACGGCGCGGACATCTTCGATGTCCGGGGCCGGACGTCCGTTGAGAATGGCGCGGGTTTTGGCGCCGAGGATGAGATATTGTGATGCCCGCGGACCTGCTCCCCAGCGTATCCATTCTTTGATAAACTCCGGAGCGTCTTTGAACGATGGACGGGTTGTGCGCACCAGCTTGACAGCATACTGAATGACATTGTCCGCCACCGGTACCCGCCGTACCAGATTTTGAAAATCAATGATTTGCTGTGCATCGAGAATTTGTTTCAAATCCGCACGGTAGGCGCTGGTGGTGGATCGTACGATTTCTTCTTCCTCGCTTTGCTCGGGATAATCCACCCACAAATTGAACATAAAACGGTCCAGCTGGGCTTCCGGTAACGGATAGGTCCCTTCCTGTTCGATCGGATTTTGTGTGGCCAGGACAAAAAAGGGTTCATCCAGAGTGTGGGTTTCGCCGGCAGCGGAAACCTGATGCTCCTGCATGGCCTGTAGCAGAGCGGATTGTGTTTTCGGCGGTGTGCGGTTGATCTCGTCCGCCAGTACAATATTCGCAAAAACCGGTCCCCTGACGAATTTAAATGCTTTTTGTCCCGTGCTCTTGTCCTCTTCAATAATTTCCGTTCCGGTTATGTCCGAGGGCATCAGATCCGGAGTGAATTGGATGCGGCTGAACTTGAGATTCAATACGCTTGCCACCGTGCTGATCAACAGGCTCTTGGCCAACCCCGGGACCCCGACCAATAAACAGTGACCGCGGGCCAAAAGCGCGATAAGCAATTCATCGACAATACGGCGCTGCCCGATAATCACCTTGTGGATTTCATCCAGTATATCCTGATGGGCCTTGTTCAGGGTTTTAACCATTTCAACATCGTTATGAGCCGTCACGTCCTGCCTCCTGTTCGCTAAAAGCATAAACCAATCAAAATATTTACATCGGTTTTCAATATACAGGATAAAGAGCATTTTTGCAAACATAAACTCCAAGCAC
>WJMF01000200.1 GCA_014728085.1 Candidatus Zhuqueibacterota bacterium | reverse complement strand
TGTAAACCAAATGATGAATACATCATTAAAGACCGATCAAAAATAGCAATAAAAACAGTTTATAAAATTATTTATTTTTTCTCAGCGCTCTGCGGTTATTTTGATCTATACTTCTGGTCCAGAATGAATAAAACCGCCAAGGACGCAGAGGGACACAGAGAAAAGAAAAAAAAGAGATATCATTTCTCCAAAATAATTTTTTTATAGTAGAGAAAAAATGAGAATAATAAATTTACAGGGGCTATAATCAAAACTTTTGATACAGTCCCTGATTTTACCGAGCAAAACATAAAGTCATTGGGATATTTTTGATTTTACGGGGCAGAAAAGCCTATACCAACAACCAATCTGCCCTGATATATTTTATCCGGTTACGGCAAATCATCGTCGTTAACGGGATACACGCCGCTTCATATCAACATGCATAATGCCATCCTCATCATAGGGATCTGAACAGCGCACAAAGGCAAATTTTTCATAATAGGGTTCCAGATGCTGTTGGGCCGACAGATGGATATCCTGCTGCGGGTAGAGTGTGGTTGTGTGTTTGATGGCGATTTTCATCAGCTCTTTGCCGTATCCCTGATTGCGAATATCCTGATGCGTGATGATCCTTCCGATCGACGCACCGGGAAATCTTTTACCAGGGGCAACGATTCGTGCATAGCTGTATAACCGATTCTGATGCCTTCCCATCAGGTGGTGCGCATACTGATCGCGATGATCGATCTCTTCAAACGGACAGGTTTGTTCCACCACAAATACCTGTTGCCGAAGGTAAAGAATTTCATAGAGTTCCACAAGCGTCAGTTCTGAAAATGGTTTAAATAGATAATCCAGGTTAATTTTAACCGAATTTTTCATAAATCATTATTCCTGATTTGGATTGACAACGTTGCAAATGGGACATGATTTGGGATCATGTCCCCGTGCCGGGCAGTATTCCCGGCCGAAATAGATCATCTGCAGGTGCAGTTTTGTCCACAGAGACCGGGGAAAGAGCTCTTTTAGATCCTTTTCCGTCTGTTTTACCGACGAGCCATCGCTCAGCTTCCAGCGGTTGGCAAGGCGATGGATATGGGTATCTACAGGAAATGCAGGTTTGCCAAACGCCTGGCTCAGCACCACTGATGCGCTTTTATGCCCTACGCCCGGCAGCGATTCCAGCGCTTCCAGTTTATCGGGAACCTCGCCGTTGAACTCGTCCAGCAAGGCACGGGAAAGCTTGAGAATATTGCGCGATTTTGTCGGTGCCAGTCCACAGGATTTGATCATCTCGTAAATCTCTTCACGGCTCAGCTTAACCATCTCCTGCGGCGTTGAAGCTTTTTCGAACAACGATTTGGTGACTTTATTGACCTGTTTATCCGTGGTTTGAGACGACAGGACAACCGAAATCAGCAAGGTATAGGGATCCTTGTGTTTCAGGGGAATCCGCGGCATGGGAAAGAGCGAATCAAGGGTGTCGATAATAAAGTCGATTTTATTTTCCGTTTTCATCTTCAGCCTCATTTTAGTCAAAAGCGGGTGTTGCTCCTGCGAAAGTTTTGCATGGTAATATTTGGGATTTTGACAATTTTTGTGTATAATATTGCTAATGCGCTTTACAAACATGCTAACCTATACATTTTCGATCATTTTATCAACCTGAAAATAGATTTGCGATAAAATGCATTCGTTTCCTGCTTGAATCTTTTGTCGGTTTTAAAACGAACAACGGAGGAGATATTATGAAAATCAGATATGAGGTCTTTCTATTTATTTCAATCATGCTGTCAGCCACGTTTGGTTTGACTGCAGAAGAGAAAAAAACCACCCGCGGTGGCGTCGGTTATTTTATGCTGGGGTATGAGGCTACTGATTTAAGCGATTTCAACGATGCTCTGGAGGCGGCAGGATATTCGACTTTTGCGGAAAAAATGTTCTCCATGGGAGGGGCCGGTTATGCCATTAAGGATCGTTTAATCATTGGCGGTGAGGGGTATGCCCTGATTCAAAAGGACAAAAGAACCGGTACCCTTGAAACTTCACTGAGCGGTGGCGTCGGCTTTTTCAATATCGGCTATATCCTGCATAAACAGAAAAATTTCTGGATTTATCCGCTTCTCGGTCTTGGTGGTGGTGGCATGAATTTCAGCATACTCGAAAAATCGCAGATTCCCTCTTTTGAAGAGGTGCTTGAAAATCCAGAGCGTGGTGTGGATATGTACGCAGGTGGATTGCTTTTGCAAGTTGCTATCGGGGGCGATGTTTTGCTCAATTTCGAACAGAAGAAGGATAAAAAAGGCGGCCTGGTCCTGGCGCTGCGTATCGGTTATACCTTTACGCCCATGTCGGATAACTGGTATATGAATGATATGGAAATTACCGGTGGTCCGGATCTTCATTTGACCGGTCCCTTTGTGCGCCTGGGCTTTGGTGGCGGTGGCTTTGAATAACCTGTATCTTTTTACACCACCTTTGACTAGAAGGTAAAAGAACCCATTTTTAATATGTCGCTCTATAGACCATAAACCGGATTAACCGGTTGGAGGAGGTTACATGTCTATTATCGGATTGTTGATATTATTAATTGTTGCTGCAATTATCGGATCGATCGGCGCAGCCCTGGCGGGTCGTTCCTATCAGGGCTGCCTGACCAACATCGCCCTGGGTTTTATCGGAGCCATCATCGGCTCCTGGCTTAGCACCGAACTCGGTATTCGGGACATCTTTTATTTCTACCGGATACCCGTCGTCTGGTCCGTCGTTGGTTCGGCGATTTTTGTCGCCATTATCAGTCTTTTTGGTGCCGGCAACGGTAAACGGCGGAGCTGACCGGAGCTATTTTTTGCGATCGAAAAACGGGTTTTTCGCGGTTGCCGACAGGGGAATGCCATAAACGATCCTGACGTCTGCATCGAACAAGCCGATTTCAAGCACCGCCTGCCCAATGGTATACATGATCCGGTTGTCCACACGGTGATCCATAGCCACGGCCACCGCCGACCCGATCGCAATGCCCAAATCCCCGGTATTGAAAACACAGGGAATATCGGGGTGCTGATTTTTTTTCTCACAATTTTCAAATCCGCACATGCCGCATTTTTTCAGATCGGTGGAACGGATTTTGGTTCCCAACAACAGCACCACGTCGGCATCCTGTATATTTTGTGCATCCCGAATAAAGGCGTGCATATCCACACGGTCTCCAATCTCATGCATTTTCTTCGAAATTTTAACGAGGTCCTCTCCATCGACCAGAGCACAAACCATATTGTCACGGCCGCGTCCTTTGGGCGCCGTGCGCGCTGCTACAGCCATCTTTTGCGCGACCTGTTGTAAGGTTTCGAATGTAAACTCCTTTTCTGTCCGAACGGCCATCCTTGCTCTCCTCATATTTTCCAATCTTTACATATCCGGTTTACCCAAATGTAATCGCAGAGATCCGTTTTGGGCATAGTTTTTGTCTCTATTAAAGGTGAATAAAAATTATATTTTAATCCAAGTTATAATAAAATAAAAGCTTGTAAACAAAATAACAAGGAAAAAAAATCAAAAAAACCAAAATTTCGTCACGACTCCATTACATTTCGTCACGATTAAATGACGAATCGGGCGCTTTCCTGTGGGATGGATTTCAAATAATTGGGCACACTATACTGAACTGATGCAAAGCCGTGACGCGGATTTCGGGAGGTGAGGTGAACCATGTTTTGCATGCAACGACCGATTGGGCAACGGGTATTGGCAACACTTGTCGTGCTTTTAGTGTTATGTACTATACAACTTTCCAGTTCGGCTGAATTGATTCTGCCACAAACCGAATATCTCTATTTCCAAACCAATGGCGCTTTCGCTGAGGACAACAACGGCGACTGGTGGACTCGAACCACTCTGGGCGATACGGTTCAGATGTTTCATATTCTCGTACCTGAATCTGTCAGTCCGGTTTTTATATTAACGGTAGACATTTTTGATCCGGAGTGTTTCAAAACCAACAACGATCTTGATGAGAAAAACAAACGCGGTGCCATCCAAACCTGGGACAGCACCTATTTCAAGCTTGTTTCGCCGGCCGGCGATACCATCGCTGACGCCGTTTTTGCACCGAATGCGCTGACCTCGGAATCCTGGCAAACTCTGGCCAGCTTTGCGGTTGGCGATTATGGTACCGGTACCTATCAACTCATTCCCATTACCGAAAAAGACGATGAAAACGGATTCAAGCTGCGCATCCCTGATGCCGATCCCGATGGGGTTCCCGGCAGTGGTGATGAAATTTCTATCGCCGCCCTGCGCACAAGCCTGCAGCTGTCAGGCAGCGGTGATTTTTCCCTTCGGTTTCATGTCGATGCTGCTATGGATACCCTCAACATTTGGAACTATGATATGGACGGACCGATTACGCTGCTCTACGAGTTTGTCGATCCTTCCGGCAATGTGTTCCCGGGCACTGTTTCACACGATGCCCTTTGGAACACCGGCAGTGCTGATTTTCCCGAGACCAGCGGCGACGAATTTATCGATCCGGAACCGGGATGGTGGCGTGTGAACATCTCGACACAGGAATGGAACCAGTTTATCTTCTATGGATTGCCTTTTATCGATTTTGAGCCTGATTTTCCGCAACTGACAATCGAGAAAGACGACGGTCTCAGCGATATGGCCGTTAACAGCAATACCACCTATCTCATTACTATCGAAAACATCGGCTCGACCCTGGCCAGGCATGTCACTCTGCGTGATACCCTGCCACCGGAGCTTTCCTATCTCAGCTCGGTACCGCCGGGAGTTTATGATCCGGTCTCGCGACTCGTGGAATGGCCACTTCCCGATCTGGCACCGGCGCAACAAAGCCAGGTGGAATTGAGCTGCCGGCTCGCACAGGCGCCGGCAACGGGGGATTCAATCATCAATTGGGCCCAGGTGGATTATGGTGATATTTACGGCAACGGTTTTAAACCGGAACGCGACCGCGACAGCAATTACTTTATTCCTTCAGCCTGGATCGGTGATTTTGTCTGGATTGACAAAAATCACGATGGTCTGCAGGATGCCGGGGAACCCGGCCTGCAAGGCGTGGAGGTAGAGCTTCTCGCTGCTGATGAAACGATTCTGGACAGCAAATCCACAAACAGCGACGGCCAGTATGAATTCGCAGACCTCGCTCCCGGACTCTACAAGCTGCAATTCTATTTGCCTGCTTATTATTTCTTCACAGCTCCGGATGAGGGCAGCGATGACACTATCGATTCGGATGTCGATCCGGCAAGCGGTAAAACCGCGCTGATCAACGCTGCACCGGGACAACTCCTGGACATGTGGGATGCCGGTGCCATCGAAAAAATGGTGGCTGATCTGCAGGTTCAAAAGAGCGTCGACCGCGAGTTTGTTAAAATCGATGAGCTCTTTACCTACATGATCAAATACGTCAATCTTGGTCCCGATACCGCTAAAAATGTACGCCTAACCGACAATCTGCCGCCCGGCGTCGACTATGTCAGCGCAACCATCGAACCGCAAATCGAACCCTCTGCGCTGGTCTGGCACTTTGCTGCCCTGGCTCCTGCAGAAGGCGGGACCATTACCCTGCAGGTGCGCGCCGGCGACATCACCGGCGGCGCTGACAATACCGTATTCATCTCCAGTCCGGCGCATGATCCCAATATCGATGACAACTCTGCTGCAGCACAGGTGCATATTCTGGTGCCGATTGAGCTTTCGTCCTTTACGGCACGGATTTTAAACGGCAATGTTGTTCTGGAATGGATCACCCGTTCCGAGAGCAATAACGCCGGATTCCGCCTCTACCGGGCAGCGGCGAGAGAAGGCAACTATGAGCTTATTACCCCCATGCTCATCCGTGCCGCCGGCAACAGCTCGGAAACGAATGTCTATAAATACATCGATCGCCAGTATTCCGGCGAAAGGCTGTGGTACAAACTCGCGGACGTCGATTATGAGGGTAAAATCACCTATCATGAACCGGTAAAAGTCGAAGAGGCCGTCACCCCGACCATCTTTGAACCGATTTTTCCCAACCCCTTTAATCTGCAAACGACGCTGCGCTTTTCCCTGCGGCAGGCAGGACATGTAAGGCTGGAGATCTACAACACCAATGGCCAGCTGATCAAGGTCCTGGTCAATGGACAACGCATAGCCGGTTTGCACCAGGTCGTTTGGGATGGTAGCAATGAACAGGGCGACGGAGTTCCGAGCGGCACCTATATCAGCCTCTTCAAGGTTAATGGGTTTGAACGCCTGCAAAAGATGATCTTGCTAAAGTAAGGAGGAATGGCCTCCCCGTGCTTTGGGGGAGAGAAGGAACCCCGGCATTCTTTCATGTACGGGGAGGTCATTGAAATCATTCCGTTTCTTTCAGTGCTTCTCAGCAAGCTCGGCGATTTAAATCCGGAGCGATACGAGCCGCTTTTAGAACTCTATCCCTTCCGGTTCGCACCCCAGCTTGAGCGCGATTGCAAAAGTATATTAATTTTCAACCTCCATTCTGCCGAAGGTGTGGCCTCTGTTCCACAATATCTTGATTTTTTCAGACCAATGTACTATTTTAGTGAACAAAATCAATTGGTTAGCATTAAATCAAATCCAAAGGAACTGGAACAATTCTTGTACTCTTTTCAACTGGTCACTTTATATTTCCATTCATATTCACTCATGTTATACAGGAGTATTGAACATGCGAAACAGAATCTCCCCGGTCATCATATTGACTCTTCTTATCCTGCCGGGCGCTCTGCGGGCTCAGTTTATCAAGGGCACGATCGTCGATAATCCTGCAGATAAAGTTTATTTCCATGAAATCGTCTTTGGCAAACCAACTCTGATCGATTCGGCAGAGGTGCGTGCGGATGACAGCTTTGTCCTCACTACCGCCGATTCCCTGCCGGCAGGTATGTATCAGATTAGCGCCGCGGGAATGCAATCCGTCGATATCATCGTCAATGGTTATCCGGTGATTTTTCACACTTATGCCTGGGCGGTTGCTGACAGCATGACGGTCAAGAGCTCACTGGATACACGCCTGTTTTATAAGGTGATCGGTGAGGAGAGAGCGTTTCAAAAGAAAAACAGCGCCCTGTCACAACTGATCCGGCTGTATGCTGACGAGCCCGAAAAAAGTGAATTCCGCCGCCTTCTGCAGAGCGAAAGCGACAGCCTTGGCCGGGGGCGGATGCAACGACAGCAGCGACTGGCCGAAACCTATCCGAATAGCTTTATTGCCGTCCTGCTGCAAAACAGCTGGCGTCCGGCGTTTACGCAAGACGATCAAAGTCGCTACGGGGATGAAAATGCCTTTTTACGCGATCACTATTTCGACAATCTGAATCTCAACCAGCCGATGCTGCTACGAAGTAATATTTTGCCCAATAAAATCAATGATTATATCAATCTGTTCAACGCCAAATCCGACCAGGAGTTTATCGCCGCCATCGATCGCATCGCTCTGAAAATGTCGGAAAATAAACGCATCCATCAGTATACCCTTGAATATTTGCTGCAGAGTTTTGCCGAAACCGATTACGATGATGTTTTCTTTTACATTTCCAGTCTCTATGAAGCCGAGCACGGCTGCCTTAACGAAAATCTCGATTTTGATCTGGAGACGGAAAAGCGCATCCGGCAAAATTTACAGCCGGGAAAAACCGCTCCCGAGATTCGTCTTAAGAATCCGGACGGTCAACAGGTTTCTCTGCACGATATTGATGCCGGCTATACTCTGGTCCTGTTCTGGGCATCATGGTGCTCTCACTGTGTCAACGCCTTGCCCGAGATTGATCGCCTCTACAAAACCTATAAAGAGGAAGGTCTGAAAGTATATGCGGTCTCCCTGGACCGGAAAAAATTGGAATGGATAAGCACGATCCAAAGCCAGGCACCTGACTGGATTCACGTCTCTGAATTGCAGGGGTGGGAGGGAGAGTACAATACCACTTATAATATTCGCGGCACGCCGACCTACTATTTGCTTGACGACGACAAAAAAATCATCGCCAAACCGGGTTCCCCCGATCAAATCGAGGCAAAATTGCAGGCGGTACTTGAATCAACTTCTCAGTCCGAGTCCGGTGGATAAAAAAGCGTTTCCGCATCGCTGCCCTTGCGCACAAATACGGGTATGCTTTGCAGATCAAATTCGGCTCTGATCCACTGACCGCCCTGCAGGCATTTGCCGTTAAAGGCGTGTCGCCATTCGCATCCCTGCGGTAAATAGACGTTTTTTGTGGTTTGTCCTTGTTCGGTTACCGGGGCCACCAGAATATCTTCGCCGAGGCAGAATTGATCTTCGATATCGGCACAGGCTTTATCGTCGAAATTGAAAAAGAGGGGACGAATCGCCGGCCAGCCTTTTTCCTGCGCTATCGCCATCTGCTGCATGATATAGGGTCGCAATTTTTCCCGTAAAAGCAATTGCTTTTTGATGATTTTATAGGCCCGGTCGCCAAAAGACCACACTTCATTGTCGCTGCCGCACATTTTGCCTTCCGGCTGGCGCACGCCATGCAGTCTGAACAGGGGACAAAACACGCCGTACTGAAACCAGCGCACCACCAGTTCGCGGAACGTTTCTGTTTCCGGATAACCGTTTTTAAAACCGCCGATATCCGTGGTCCACCAGGGAATACCGCTCAGGCCCATGTTAAGTCCGGCCGGAACCTGTCGTCTCAGATCATCAAAAGTGGAATCGATATCGCCGGACCACACCGCAGCGGCGTAGCGCTGGCTGCCGGCCCAGGCCGAGCGACACAGCATCAGCATCCCGGATTCGCCGGCGGCTTTCATGCCATCGTAAAATCCGCGCACGTGTTCGCGCGGATAGAGATTTAAGACCTCCGTACCGTTTCCCTGGTAAAAATCGACGTGGTCCGGATGCACCGGTAAAATTTCAGGTTCGCAGGCATCGAGCCAGAAGACACGGATTCCGTGATCATAATAATTTTTTTTCACCTGCTCCCACAAAAAATGCCTGGCCTGAGGATGGGTGGCGTCATAAAAATGCACATCGACGGCGCCGTCCGGTTCGGTGTCGATAAAGCGGTTGTGCGCCGGCAGGCCGCGACGCGTGCGAATGAGCCAGCCGTTTTCCTGCATGGTGGTATAGTTTTCACTGCGGCTGTTAAGGGACGGCCAGACCGAGACCATCACTTTAACCCCCATATCATCAAGTTCTTTGACCATGCCTTTGGGATCCGGCCACTGCTCCGGGTCGAACATCCAGTCCCCCTGCAGCGTCCAGTGAAAAAAATCGATAACGATCACAGACAGGGGCAGGCCGCGTTTTTTATATTCCCTCGCTACCTGTAAAAGCTCTTCCTGGTTACGATATCGCAGTTTGCTCTGCCAGAATCCTGAAGCCCATTGCGGCAACGCCGGGGCACGGCCGGTAACCTCTGTGTATTGCGTCAGAATATCGCGACAGGAGGGGGCGGCTGTGATCCAGTAATCCATCTGTTTGCTCGCCTCTGCGTGCCAGTGGGTAAAATTTTTTCCCAACTCTACCCTGCCGATCGCCGGATTGTTCCACAAAAAACCATAGCCGCGGTTCGAGACCATAAAGGGAATGGAGACCTGTGTATTGCGCTGCAGCAGTTCGATAACGCAGCCCTTTTGATCCAAAAAGCCATGCTGATGCTGACCCAGACCATAGAGCTTTTCATCGTCATACGCCTTAAACCAGGTATCGATGCGGTATAGCTGCCCCTGCAGCGGTAGAACAGAGCGGCTTTGCATTTGGAACTGGGGTACCCCTTCAGCCAGGTATTCTTTGCCGGTTTTTGTGTTGATAAAGCTGAGCCATCCCTCCTTGTCGATAATACAACAGAGCTCACCATTGCTGATTCGGGCTTTTTCCTCTTCGATTCTGATTTCGGCATGGTCATGGCGCGGTAACAGCGCATGAAGCGTTGTTTCATCCGGAGGATGCTGCGCGGCAAACCGGATGCGCAAACTGTTTTTTCCCCAGGCTCTGATGTGAAGGGTTTCATAACCGTGTTTGTAGATAAGCGAGTGGTCTTTAACCTGGAAAACGGGCATGGTTTTCTCCTTTAAATATGAGGGTCATATGAACAAAAGCTTTATAACAGCTGTATACAACTCGTCTGATTTGATCAAATTAGAAAAAAAAATGTGAAATTCAAGGTTATATCTTAATTATAACAACAAATCCTTGAAAATAACCCGGAAAAATGTAAATTTTAGTTATCACTATCCAAAGCAGTGAGACAATGTGCACGCCAATGCACTCTAGAGTCCGGTTAATGTCAGCAACGAACTCGGGCATGTTGAACACGTTCATACTTGTTTGGGTTCGAAGAAACTATACAATGAAAAGCTTTGGAATGGATATAAACAGTCATTGATTTATCAGCAGGAGGCAAAATGACATTTCTCTATCTGAATTCAGATCAAATGGGACACGGGGATGTGGAACTGGGTCGAAAGCTTTTACAAAGTTTTTTGGCGGAATTGGCCAAATCGAACATCAAGGTCGATGTTATCGGTTGCGTCAATTCCGGCATTCGTTTGACCATCAGTAACGGCAAGGCACTGGAGAGTTTACAGGCGCTGGAGAAAAAAGGCGCCCAAATCGCAACCTGCGGGACCTGTCTGGATTATCACGATAAGAGGGACGACCTGCTTATCGGTTCAATCGGTACCATGGAGCAGACCGTGCAGATTATGGCCCAGGCCGATAAGGTTATTCGCCCGACATGAAAAAAGCAGAGTCTTTTGACTCTGCTTTTTTCGGGGTAAAGTGAATCTGTGTTATTGTTTGAGAATAGATAAATTACTCTTTATTCGCTTTGTGGCAGAACCACCAGTCGTAGCACTCGTGCTCTTTGAGACGTTCCTTGGCGGTTTTTTCATCTTTTGCCGGCGGAATGATGATGCGATCCTTGATGAGCTCATTTTCCGGCCAGTTGGCGGGCACGGCACCCTCTTTATCGGAGATTTGCAGAGCTTTAACAGCGCGCAATACTTCTTTAATGTTGCGGCCAATCTCCTGCGGATAATAGAGCACCAACCTTACTTTACCGTCAGGATCACCAACAAAAACCGCACGCACGGTATTGCTGCCTTTTCCGGGGTGTAACATGCCGAACCGGGAAGCAATATGGTCGTTGGCGGCGATGACCGGGAATTCGATTTCCAGATCGAGATTATCCTTGATCCATTCAATCCACTTGATATGCGAAAATACCTGATCGACCGACATGCCGATCAGCTTGACGTCGAGTTTTTTAAATTCATCGTAATGCTTTTGAAAAGAATAGAACTCGGTTGTACAGACCGGGGTAAAGTCTGCGGGATGACTGAACAACACAAACCAGGATCCCTTTAAATCTCTGGGAAAATCCATTTCACCATGTGTGGTCTGAAGTTTTAATTCGGGAAAATCATCGCCCAGCAGCGGCATGTTAAGTTTTTCTTCCATGTTTAGCTCTCCTTTTTCGTGTGTGTTTGTATATATTTATTGCAATGAATTGTCTGCGTAATGGTGTTAAAAGAGCTGTTGTTAAGCAAAACCCGCTACTATAACATTTTTCGTTTTCACTTTATTCCTGAATGGTTATTATTTTGATGCATCAATGGTGATCAGGATTCAACGACAAAAATTTTGCATTTATTGCCACGATCACCGTACTCATAGACATTAAAAGGGCGCCAACAGCAGGACTCAGGAGTATGCCATAGCTGAACAGAACCCCTGCGGCGAGGGGAATGGCAAAGGCGTTATAGCCGGTGGCCCAAATGATGTTTTGCACCATTTTCCGGTAGGTGGCTCTGGAAAGTTCGATGATCGATACCGCATCGAGCGGATTGCTGCGCACCAGAACAATGTCGGCAGTTTCCGCTGCAATGTCGGTGCCGGCACCGATGGCCAGTCCGACATCCGCCTGTGCCAGCGCCGGCGCGTCGTTGATGCCGTCACCGGTCATGGCTACGGTCCAGCCGCGATTCTGAATTTCTTTGATCTTTTCGTGCTTGGCATCCGGCAACACCCCGGCGAAATATTCATTGAGACCGAGCTCCTCAGCGACCCACTTTGCCACCGCTTCATTATCGCCGGTCAACATCATGGTATGAATGTCCATTTTTTTGAGATTATCGATCGCCTGTCTCGATTCATCGCGGATGATATCCGCCAGAGCAATCACACCTTTTACCTCGTCGTCGATCACCACAAACGCCAGGGTTTTTCCCTGTTCCTGCAGATGTCCCGTTTTATTTGTATCCAGCGAGATATTGTTATCTTCAAGAAAGGCCATACTGACCACCTTTACAGCTTTACCCTTAACCGTTCCGCTGACGCCTTTACCGGTGATGCTGTCGAAATTCTCTACCTGCCAGGTTTGCTCTGCGGCATCGGTTATTGCCAGAGCGATGGGGTGTTCCGAATGGGATTCCACGGCGGCGGCATAATTGAGCAGTTCCTCTTTATTCATTTCATCATCTGTAACAATGGTATCGCTGACGCCGAACTCTCCTTTGGTCAGCGTGCCGGTTTTGTCGAAAATCATCGCCCGAATGTTGCGCGCCTTTTCAAAGGCGCTGCGATTGCGGATCAACAAACCATTCTTTGCCGACAGTGCGGTGGAGACCGCCACCACCAGCGGAATGGCCAGTCCGAGAGCATGCGGGCAGGTAATGACCATGACGGTGACTGTACGGGTCAGGGAAAAGCTGAACGGTTTTCCCACCCACAAAAGCCAGACGAAAAAGGTCAGGGCGCCGGCACTGAGGGCAATAAGGGTAAGCCAAAAGGCGGCGCGGTTGGCCAGCGTCTGGGTTCTTGATTTGCTTTCCTGAGCCTTGCGCGTCATTTCAATGACTCTGGAAAGATAGGATTCTTCACCGGTCTGCTCCACTTTAACCCGAACCGATTGCTTGCCGTTGGTAGCACCGCCGATAACGGAATCACCCTCTTCCTTTTCCACAGGAGTCGATTCGCCGGTGAGCATGGCTTCGTTCATGCTTGTATGCCCCTTAACAATCGTACCGTCCGCCGGACATTTTTCACCCGGTTTGACCAGCACGGTATCGCCTTTTTTCAACTCGTCAACCTTGACCTCCCGGGTCTCGCCGCTTTCGGTGATGAGGTGTGCAGTGGCAGGAACCAGTTTGGCCAGCTCTTCGACCGCCTTTGATGCGCCCATCACTGACTTCATCTCTATCCAGTGTCCGAGCAACATCACATCGATCAGGGAGGCCAGCTCCCAGAAAAAAAGTCTTCCCTGCAGGCCGAATACCACCGCGCTGCTGTAAGCATAGGCCACGGTGATGGCCAATCCGATCAATGTCATCATTCCCGGATTTTTTTGCCTCAATTCATCAACCAGACCCTTGAGAAAAGGATATCCTCCATAAACAAAAATGACGGATGAAAAACCGAAAAGGATATAGCGAAAACCGCGAAACTGCAGCGCATCGCCCAACCCTGAAAACTGATGGATCATGGGGGACAACACCAACACCGGTACTGTCAAAAGAAGCGAAATCCAAAAACGCCGCTTGAAATCCTCAACCATATGTTTATGATGATCACCGTGATCATGACCCTCTTCATGATCGCCTTCATGGGTATGGTTGTGATGTTGATCCCCGCCTGTCTCTTTTTCTTCAGCGCTGTGCTGCTGATTCTTTTCATTTATATGGTTTTTTTTATTACTCATGTTAACCCTCCTGGTTGTCGATTTATGCGATAACACATTAATTGCAAATTTGGTACCAGTTGAAGTGTTGTTTTTATGACGTTTAAAAGGATTATTTAGGTCAGGGATGGAACCGTAATGTACCGTACAGACACAAATGGGGAAAAATGTGACCTTGTTGTAAATAATCTGTACAGATTTTTAAAAGTTATCGCTGTTTTTAACTTTCCGGGATTTTGTCTTCTTGTGTCTATTCATTGTAACGGATAATATTATATATGCTCATTTGCTGCCGGGTATGATGCTGTGAAAATATTTTTGCAATTGGTGAAAATTTTTGACATATTATTAAATATTGTTATCCATTACCTGATCTATACAATTTTCAGAGGTCGCTATGAGTCAATTTGATGAATTAAAAGAGCGGGTTTATCAGAGCAATATGGAATTGCCTCTGAAAGGTGTGGTGATTTATACCTTTGGCAACGCCAGCGCCATCGATCGGGAACAGAACGCCATTGCCATCAAACCCAGCGGCGTGCCCTATGAAAAATTAAAGTCCGATAATATCATTGTTGTTGATATGGAGGGAAAGCGCATCGAAGGAACGTTGCGGCCTTCATCCGACACCAAAACGCATCTTATGCTTTATCGCCATTTTCCCAATATCGGTGGCATCGCCCATACCCATTCTCCCTATGCCGTTGCCTGGTCTCAGGCCTGCAAAGCGATCCCGATACTCGGAACGACTCATGCCGACCACCTGACCGCGGATATACCCTGTACCAGAGTCATGACCGACGAGATGATCAAGGGGGATTATGAAAGCGAAACCGGAAATCAAATCATAGAACTTTTTTCTTCGCTCTCCTGTGAAGAGATCGAGATGGTGCTGGTGGCCTGTCACGGCCCCTTTACCTGGGGGAGAACAGTAGAGCAGGCGGTTTATAATGCCGTCATTGTGGAAGAACTGGCCAAAATCGCCTATTTTACCCTGCAGATCAATGCGAAGACGCCACGACTAAAATCAACCCTGATCGACAAGCATTATCTGCGCAAGCATGGCAAAAATGCATATTATGGCCAGTCTGGCTGACCAGGAATGATAAGAATCTGTAATTATAGAGTATGAACAAAGGATTGCTGAAATGCCTGTTGACAAACGAAAATTCGGACAACTCGATTCAGGTGCGCAGGTTGATTTGTTTACCCTGACCAATCGACATGGTCTGAAAGCAGAAATTACCAATTATGGCGGTATTATTACCTCGCTCCAGGTGCCCGATCGTAATGGCGATTTGAGCGATATTGTGCTTGGATTTGATTCATTGGAGCGATATCTGGACGAGCATCCCTATTTTGGCGCTCTAGTCGGCCGTTATGCAAACCGCATCGCCAACGGCCTTTTTGAGCTGGACGGAAAGCAGTATATTCTTGCCAAAAACAATGGTCCCAATCACCTTCATGGCGGCGAAAGCGGATTTGATAAACAACTATGGAAAGCAGAGCCGGTGCTGGAGGAGGAGCGGTGTGGTTTAAAACTGGACTATGCGAGCCTGGGCGGGGAAGAGGGGTATCCGGGCACTCTGGTCGTTACCGTGACCTATTGGCTTGATGATGAAAATGAACTGCGCATCGACTATGAGGCATTTACCGACAAACCGACCATTATCAATTTGACCAACCACTCTTACTTTAATCTGAGAGACGCCGGTAAAAGTCATGTTCTGGATCATCAAATCCTGATTCACGCGGATGCGTTTACACCGGTTAATGATAATCTGATACCCACAGGAGAGTTTCGCCGTGTCGATCAAACGCCTTTTGATTTCGGCGTCCCTGTGGAAATCGGTGCCCGTATCGACGATGATGACCGGCAATTGCACAGAGCGGGCGGATACGATCACAATTATATCATCAATGGCCAGGCGGGTGAATTGCGGCCGGCTGCAGAGGTATACGAGCCCGAAAGCGGTCGCGTTTTATATGTTTTGACAACAGAACCGGGGATGCAGTTTTACAGCGGAAATTTTCTCGACGGCTCGATTACCGGTAAAAACCATATTGCCTATCACAAACGGAACGGCTTTTGTCTTGAAACCCAGCATTATCCCAATTCTCCCAATCGCTCGCAATTTCCCTCAACCCGGCTCAACCCGAAGGAAATGTTCCGATCAACCACGGTATATGCATTTTCAACCAGATAAGACAGTAACCCTAATCGAGAGGTAAAGATGCAGAGACGTCATTTTTGTAAAGTATTGGGATTGGGCACGACAGCAGGACTGGTTTCGGGTTCGCTGTTTCGATGCAATACGACGCGCAGACGTCCCAATATCGTCTTTATTCTGGTGGATGACCTCGGCTGGAAAGATTTGGGCTGTTATGGCAGTACATTTTACGAGACACCCAACATTGATCGACTTGCCGCTGAAGGCATGCGCTTTACCGATGCCTATGCCGCCTGTCCGGTTTGTTCGCCCACCCGAGCCAGCATTATGACGGGCAAGTATCCGGCCCGTTTGGGATTAACCGACTGGATTCCGGGGCGCTTCCATAATCGCGGACAGGAACCGGCAAACCGACTGGTACCGCCTGAATTT
>WJMF01000040.1 GCA_014728085.1 Candidatus Zhuqueibacterota bacterium | reverse complement strand
GTTATCGCCATTGAGGTTTTCGAAATAGTTATTGGTAATAACATGGTCTTTGCTATACATGCGCACGCCACCTGTGCCGTATTTATGGTTTCCGATAAAAAAATTGTTATAGATGCGGTTACCGACATTTTTTCTACAGGTAAGCGATCCCATGCACTCAAGAAAGGTATTTCGCCGCAAATCGTTTTCACCGGCTTTGAGCGAGATGATTTCTCCTTCACCATCACAATGATAAAAGAGATTATCCTCGACAATGGTGTGACCGGCGGCAATTTCCGGCCCCTGAATGCGAATCGTCTCCCAACCGTTGCCGGTTTTTCCCGGCGGCAGGTCGGCAAAATAGCAGTGATCGATGCGGGAATAGCTGGGACCGTTATCGGGAATGACGATTTTTAACAGCGCGTCCTGATGATTCTTACCGCTGAAATAGCAGTGATCGATGCGGTGATGCGTGCCTTTGGCCCGCACCCATTTGTAATACAGCCCCCAGTCATCGGGATTGCAATCGATCATCACGGTATTGGTCAAACGGCATTTGTAGGATTGAGAGCCGAAATCGATCAAATGAACCTTGTGATCGACCATATAGGCATGAAGAAAATAGAGGCCATTCACAACCAGATAACGCCCTTTAATTTCCAAACGAGATGTACCGGAGAGGACAACATGTCCCGGTGTTTCAGCACGTAGTAGAATCGGATTTTCTTCGGTTCCATTTCCTTCAAAATCAATATCTTCATCCATCCAGAGACCATTTGCCATGGTTAGGGTATCTCCGGGCTGAGCGGTTTGCATCACGGATTCTATTTCAGCTGCATTATGCACGCGAACATCGCGTGCAAAGAGGTCAGGAGCAGAGACAAGTATCACTATCAAACAAGCAATCCATCCGTTCACCATTTTCATCAACTTTTATCCTTATGTAAAAAGTTGTGTTCATCGCCTTTGATAGAAGTGAAATGATCTATTCTTATCATTTTACCTCAGACAGTCGTTTTTCCAATTGGTACTTGTATAAAGAGGGCACGGCAATACCGCTTTTATTGATCCCCTCCCTGTAGGCATTGGGACTATAGGAAATTTCCATGGGATAGTTTGCAGTGAATCCGACCAGCCGTGCAGAAGGTCCGTCAGGGACCCCCTCTATATGTATAGGCTTGTCCGATGTATGACAATAATCAAATTCAGTTTGAATGTTCCAAAACGTTGAAAATGCACCGTGGGTCGGCTTCCAGTATCCGGCCCCTCCATCGGTAATAAACGTATGATGGGGCTCTTTGTCTACAATACGTATATTATCAAAAAGATTCTGATAATTACAGCCGCTGTGTTGATCTAGCGTGGGTTGAACGTTGATATCACAATCGGTGAATACACATCGCCTGGCTCCGGTGTTAAAACTAAGCGAATGAATGCAGGGGGCATTGACGGTGATGTTTTTACAGAGGACATTATAGGCAATTCCAAGCATAACCGTATAATGATAGGTCCTGCCGGTGCTTTCAACATCTTCGATGGTAATGTTGGCACAGTCATCCATTAAGATGCCGTTATCTCCATTGTTAATTTTAACATCCTTTACCCATGAATGCGCAGTAGAGGTCAGGAAAATGGCGCTGTACCCATCCTGTACATGATGACCATTATAAAGATCGTACGGAAAATCAAACCTCAAGTGTTCGATACCGACCTCTTTGATATGTTTCCACTCGACAAACACCGGAGCATATTTCGGTCGAAGATTGAGCATGAGCGGTTCTTTGATCGTCACCTGATTTCCTTCGATTCTGATAACGGTAACTTGTTGGGTGGTTAAGGGATAGTTTGGATTCTGCCAATGGCGCGAGCCGACCTCCACCGGCTGATGATCATAAATTTCATCGATCAGGCTGGATTCTTTGCCTTCTTTGTTGTACCAGTGAATACTGACAATATCGCCAACATTTAATTTATCCGCTGACTCGACCGTAATTTGGTGTTCCCCACTATTGCCGCTTTTAATAGTGGCGAGAACGGTCGGGGGGGTATTGTATTTTTCCATATAGGGTTTAAACCGTTTCCCTTTGACCCGTGTCCAGATGTATCCCCCGGTCCAGGCATAGAGTGAAAAAGGAACTTTAACATCCAGGTCACGGATATGCTGCATCTTATTATAAAAGGTCAGATAATCTTCGAGCTCTGTCAGGCATTCCGGTCTTTCGAGATCGGAAAGGGGTAACGGACAGTAAATGCTGGTTCCGTCTCTGCCGCTGCCGGCTCCGCGCAGGATAAAATTGCTGCGATCGATATAGAGAATTTGTTTCAGGATGAACTTGCCCTTGGGGAATTTTACCACAACCGGTCCGTCGACCTTGTTGGCTTCTGCAAAAGCTTTGAGCAAAGCATCCGTATCATCTTTGCCGTCATCGGGAACAGCGCCATAGGCGGTGACGTTCAATTTTGGCGTCAAATCGGGAATAGGGTCTTCACCCCAATGATAGCCGGCATAAGAATAATCGGGCAAAAAATGCGCATTCTGGATCTCTTCAGAGAGGATCTCCGGCATCCATTGGTTTTGGCTTTTAGAACTGCAACCCACCACAATAGCAAAGGCAAGGGTAATCAAAAGTAATCCGATTAAAAGCTTGAAGATTTTCATGGTTTTTCCTCTAAAAAGTGATCTTAAATTATGTATTATTCATTTCACAACCACTGTCGCCGGCGCCGGTTTCACCTGCTCCGGCCAGGCGTTGAATTTAATTTTTACCCAACTCGACAATTCCGATAAACTTGATTATTTTTTACATTCCGGTAGTAGACGATGATTGATGATACCTTGTTTTGATTGGCTTTATTGTGTTTTACATATAATATTCAAAATCACACGAATAGCGCCTGCTGATCCTAACGCATCAAAATCATTTTCCGGCTTGCAAAAAAATCACCGGATCGTATCTTATAAAAATAAACACCGGATGTCAATTCAGACGCATCAAATTGCACCTTGTGAGATCCGGCATCAAGATTATCTCTGACCAGCTCGGTAACTTTATGGCCTAACACATCATATACATCCAGTGTCGTATAGCCGGACTTTTTTAACATGAACGGTATGGTTGTGACCGGGTTAAAGGGATTGGGGTAATTGTCTCCCAATTTG